>JANLPB010000011.1:0-10454 GCA_031366885.1 Ilumatobacteraceae bacterium | reverse complement strand
ACAACGCGGATGTGGCTCAGCTGGTAGAGCATCACCTTGCCAAGGTGAGGGTCGCGAGTTCGAATCTCGTCATCCGCTCGGTGAAGACCCCGGTCAGCAGCAATGCAGGCCGGGGTCTTGGCGTTTTCGGCAGTCGTACGGCCCGTCGGCACTCGTGGACACGGATAGGAACCGACGCTTGGCGCGGGATGGGACGGGGTTTGCGATACCGGCGTCTCGGGGGAGTCGGGGGTAGCGCTGAGAAGCCGTCTGGAACGGTGGCTTGTCTGTCATCAAATCGGGCGACTCAAGACCGGTGGGCCATGTTGCCCGGGTGCGACCTCTCAAGACCCGCATGAGAACCGGAGCGCAGCGCAGCAGATGGCGAACCTACACCGGCCATCGCAGCGGAACAGACGGACTTCCCGGACGGATTTGGGCTACCTGGGCGGCGGGCATGGCGAGCCACGAGTAATGTGTGCCCTTGTACGAGGTGCCGCTGACTATTGAGCACACTAGGGTGGGCGAACCTGGAACTGGCAGCGAAGAGGCCCGCCCTTTGTGCCTTCTCCGCAGCGTGCTGTGGCAGGAACGCTGCGACTCGGAGCGAAACAGGCGGGCGGTAGCGGTCGGGTCGTCCTCGGCCCGTGCCTTGCGTTCTGTTGAGTGAGGTACCGTCGCCGAATGGATGGCGTACTTGATCAGACCGACCTCGTGGTCAACCGCCGGCCTCAGTTGTTCGAGAGCCGCGGCGGGTACGACATCTACAACGAGCGGACCGGTGAGTCGGTCGGAGTCGTCGAGCAGGTCGGTCGTGACAACGTTGAGAAGGTGCTGCATCCGCGGCGAATTGACAACGCCCGGACACCGTTCGAGTTACAGGACGCCTCGGGTCCAGTGCTGCTCATGACCCACGTGCAAGCGGCGAGGAGTTCGCTCGTGGTGGAGCATCCGGACGGCAGCGTCCTGGGTCAGATTCAAGTGCAGAACTACTTCGGCAAGAAGCGCCTCACGGTCGATGTCACAGCGGCCATGAGCTGGACGATCTCGGCCAGGACTTGGCGCAACAAGAACTTCGCCGTCGTCGACGAGCGTGGTGCCGAGATCGCCAGCATCGACATGACACTCGGGACCTCGGGAGACCACTCCCACAACAATCACTATGCCGTCCACATCGCGCCTGCGCTGCTCGGCCCGCTGCGCGCACTTGCCTTCGCTGGTGTCATCGCCGTGGACAGGATCGTGTGGACGCGCTGATCTGACGGCCTGAGGTACTTCGGCCGGGGCCATTGACTCTTGTGATGGTCAGGCGCACCATTGACGCAACTGAGGAGGTTGCGATGGACACATTGGACGGCCCGCAGGCATCACCAACAGGTATGTCGCGTCGAGCGCTTATCCATGCAAGTGCCGGAGTACTTGGGCTAGTAGCGGTGGCAGGTCAGGGTGCGACGCGTGCGTACGCGGGCAAGCCGAGCATTGAGCCGCGCCCCATTCCGGGTGGGTTCGCCGAGGACTTTTCGTTTGTCCCCGTGAACCCGTTCATCCATGTGCTGCCGCCATCGGTGGGCTTCGAGATGTCGACGATCACAGACTTCAAGGGCGTGATCGGTGCCGCTGAGATTCGTGGCACGGCGACGGATGGCGACGCCAATTACGACTTCGACGTCGACATGCGTTTCATGTCCGGCCAGTACATCACCGTTGATGGACAGCTCCGTAACGCCGCATTCGCGTTCGTTTGAATTGATTTGTTCGCTGTGGGCGCCGTGGGCGACCCCTTCCAACAATCACACGACTGGGAACCAGGAATACTGCCGTCTGGCCTGTTCTGGACAGTTCCGATCAGCCCATCAGCCATCATCGCCAACCCGGTGACTGGGGCCGCCCGTTTGCGCGTCACCGACATGGCGATGCCTGACTACGGGAACTTCTTCAACTCTCTGTCACCCGTGCCTGACCCGGCGCCGGTTGCTTCGCACGTCAGCTTCGACGTGACGTGGCCAGGGGGTGGCGAGGTCGTCGAGATCGACGATGACGTCTTCGACTACAGCGGTCGCTTCGTTGTGAGCGATGCAGCGATCAGCTTCTCGGCCAGGAACGACAGTTCTGCGACGGTGTACCGCTCGAACCCTGGCGGACAAATCAGCTTCGCCGCAGGTGTCGGTCGCGAACGAAACGGTGTCTTTCACTAGCCAGCGGCCAGAACCTCGAAGTCCGCTCGGGTCAAGGGGTCGACAGGACGCTCAAGCGAAGGACCTGTCGCGAGAAACTCGGTGACCCGTCGGGCGACCTCGGGATCGCCGAACGCCTCATCGGGCGACGCGAAGAGGTGAGCGAGCCGCGCAACGGCCCGCCCGACGACCTCGTCGCGCTGCGCATAGGCGAAAGCCGCCGCAGCGAAACGGGCAGCGGGGTGGTCCGGTGGGGCAAGGCGATCGCCGCAAAGGCCTGCGGCGAGACGCTCGATGGTGGTGGCGTCAGCGGCGACTTGTGTGTCGAACCAGACGCCAAGCGAGTCGTCGGTCCACTGCGAGAAGTTGTGTGCGAACCCGATCGGATCATCTGCAGCGCCGTCGACCACCTCGGCGAGGTGCTGCGCGTGACACAGCCCCATCGAGACGCCTCGGCCGAGCGTCGGGTTCGTGTGCAGCGCAGCGTCTCCCAGCAGGACGATCCCGCCGGCAATCGGGCCGTCGACGTCAGTGAGGCGGCGACGACGATTTTCAATTCGAGACATCATCGAGACGTCGGTGATCGGCTCGCCCACCTGGACCCAGCGGGCGGCATGCGGCACTTCGCGGAGGAACGCTTCGAAACGATCGGCTCGGCGAAGTGCGCTGCGACATGGATCGTTGACGGACAGCGTCACAGTGACGGAGAACGTGTCGTTGTCGCTGCCCAGTGAAAGCACCGTCGCGTAGTCCAGCGCAACCGACGCTGGAATCGTGCTCGTTGGGACCTCACACCCGGGACGCGCTCGGTAGAAGCGGCTGAGGTAGAAGAACCCGCAGTCCTGCTGCTCGTCGATTGGAGCGCGCAGCCCAGCGCGGACGAACCAGTCGGGCAGCGCCGATCTCCTGCCGCTGGCGTCGACAACGAGGTCTGCACTCACAACGGTGCCCGACTGCAACTCCGCCCCTGTCACGATCGGCGAGGCGCCACCCGACACCCGAACCCCGACCACGGCCTCATGTGAGAGCAGCGACACGCCCGGCTCGCGAGCAACGATTCTTCGAAGCTCCGCCTCGGCAACCGGTCGTCTGCTGAGGAGCATGTGTTCGCCCTCGAGCGCTCCTGCGCCGACCGCCACGGGAATCTGATGAACGCCACGCCTGGCCAGTGACTCGATGACGTCGGGCGCTTCGTCGGTGAGCACCCGGCAGGCGCGGCCCAGCAACGCGTGGGACTGGCGTGCTTGTGGCGCTCCGGGGTGTCGCCAGTGATCCACGTCGTCTTGAGGGGATCCATTCGGTGGGGGACCGTCGCGGTCGATCAACGTGACGATGTGTCCTCGCCTGGCGATGAACAGCGCGGCGCCGAGCCCCGCGAACCCGGCACCAGCAATGACGACACGCGTCATGGGGCGCCGTCCGCGGAGACGGCCATACGATTACACGGGCGAAAAGACATGCTGATAGTCGTATTCGAGGATGATGGTTCCAGCGAACGAGACAACGATTTGCTCGCCACCGTTACGGAGAATGACGCAGTCGACTCTGGTCTCGCAGTTGATCTGTTCGACGTGCGGTGTGATGTGACCGACATGAGCGACTGTCCACCCTCCAATCGTCGGCGACGTCCGATAAAAGTCGACAAGCTCCTCGTTGTTCTTCAACGGGGTGATGTACTCGTAATAGTCAACGCCGATTCCGTTCGAGTACCGCACCATCGTCGAGAGCGAGGAACCCGGCGGAAGCAGAGTGGTCAGACCGACACCGATGTCGAGTGCTTGCGACATCGGCGCCATGTCGGCGGGCAACTCGATCGGGGCCACTAGGCCGATCGATGACATGGCTTCGGTGACCTCGTAGACCCGACCCGGAGATGTTTCCTTCGAGTGCGCATACAGCACATAGTTGCCCACCTGAGCAAGGTAGAAGTCGCCCTCGACTGCGGGGCTCGGGTTCTCCGGTGTGTAAGAGGCGTAGCTGGCGAGGTTGGTTTCGTTGAACACGAAGTGGTTGGCGGGAAGGCCGGCATAGTCCTCCTGACCAGCCAGCTGCGCCGTCAGTACGCCGCCCAGAATGCTGGAGCGGACGTCTTGATCGTTGGCGGGTTTCGGTATCGCGCGGCTCCCGGCTTCGTACAGGAACCAGCTTCCGAACTGATCCTCGTTGTACAACCGCCCGCCCACCAGATAGCTGCGGGTGCCGTCGGTGACGCCGTCATACGAGAACGTGGCCAGCTTGTACATGCTGAGCGGCTCTTGGATGTAGCCGGTCGCGGTGATGTTCTCGCTGAGTTGGCCGCCGTTGGTGTTGTCGACGGTGATCGTGAACACGAAGCTGGGCAGTTCCAAACTGTCGCCCAGCCGCTGTCGGTCGAATACTGGCGGCCCCGTCGTGGTCGAAGGAGCGACCGACGAGGTGGCGGCCGGCGGAGTGGTTGTTGTGGCCGACGCTGACGACGCAGTGTCGTACAGCGCCGTCGGCGGCGAACCCGTCGATTCGCTGATCGGGGCCTCTGGTGTCGATGCGTCATTCGAGCCACAGGCGACGGTGAGCCAGCCAATCGCTGCCATCATGATCAGTGCGCGGGGTTTGGAGCCGTACGGCCTCACGAAAAATGCTTGTCCCACGCTGAGCCCCCCGATCGCGCTCTTCAGGGCCAAACTACACCGGCTGCGCAAGCAAGTTCGCTGCCGGTGTCTGGCGAGAGGCGACGCTGGGTACGAGAGACCTATGGTCGATGCGCGTTCGATGGGGGAGCGAAAGGTCGCGGCCCGCGCGCTGGTGCTCGGTGGAAGATACTCACTGACGAACCGCATCGCAGTTGGCGGAATGGGAGAGGTCTGGGCCGCACGCGACCTCGTCCTCGGTCGCGAGGTCGCGGTCAAAGTTCTGCGCGATGAATTGGTGGAGTCGACCGAGTTCCTGGAGCGGTTCCGCGATGAAGCACGACACACGGCTGCGCTGATACACCCCGGAATCACGAGTGTCTTCGACTATGGCGAAGAACAGATCGACGGTGTACACAAGGCGTTCCTGGTGATGGAACTCGTGCACGGCGAGTCTCTGTCACAGGTGCTGGCCAGGTCGGGCAGCCTTGACACGGCCACAGTCTTGTCGGTGTTGTTGCAATCAGCCGAGGCGCTGCACGCTGCCCATCAGAACGGGGTGGTGCATCGAGACGTAAAGCCCGGCAACCTGCTGCTTCGTCACGACGGAACGGTCAAGCTCACCGACTTCGGGATTGCGCGGGCGATGAACGCGGTCGCCCTCACGGAGGTTGGCCAGGTCGTCGGCACCGCACAGTACATGTCGCCGGAACAGGCGCAGGGGCGAGAGGCGACACCGGCAAGCGACGTGTATTCGCTGGCAGTCATTGGTCACGAGATGCTGACGGGCAGGCCGCCCTTCACGGGTGCGAACCCGGCCGCGCTGGCGATGGCGCACGTGAGCGAACTCCCGCCCCCGCTGCCGTCAACCGTGTCAACCGGCCTGAGAGCTCTGATCGAGCGCTCCCTCGCCAAGAACCCCGGCGACCGCCCACGTGACGCCCACCAGTTCGCACGCGAGGTGCGCAACCTGCAGCGGACCTCGACTTCTGCGGTCGCAGCCACCCGGGTGATGGAACGCGTGTCGCCACCCGCAACGGTCGTCATGCCGGTTGCGCCAACCCCTCACCGAAACAGGGTGCCGGTGCTGTTCGCCCTGCTCGTGGTTGCGCTCATCGGTTTTGCCGCCGTTGTGAGCTCACGTTCGACGAACGATCCTTTGCCAGTCGATGGAACCGTGCAGGCGACGACCCCGCCGACCGCGTCGACCGACGCTGGGCCGCAGGTAGCGACAACGATCGCGCCAGCGACGGAGCCGCCGACGTCCGTCGTGTCGTCCACCGTGGGCGGGAAAACCAAGGGGTCGGGGAAGGGGAAGGGGAAGCCGTAAGGCCGCACGGCCTCGATGTCGCCGACACTGCGTCCACAATGTGCTTGACCTGAACTTGATCTGGGACTACCTTGAGTGTTGTGATAACCACCATCAGTGAAACTGTCGTTGCAACGTCTGGAGCCGAGGATCGCAGCCGCGTCTCGTTGTGCGATCTCGTCGAGCCGTCAATTTCGCGTCGGGATGTCTTCCCCGCCCGCCATTCCGTGAGCAGTGGGCTCTCACCATGGAAGTTGAGCCGTGATAGCGAATTGCGCTCGGCGCTGCACACACTGACCTGGACGATCGTCAGCTATTCGCAGACCACACCGGTGGGAGACGGCAGCGTGGTCGCCACCGAGACACAGATGATTGTCGAGGTCACGGCAACCAAGCTCGATGGCAGCGAGGCCCGGATGGAGAACTGCGAGTGCCTGCTGCGAACTGAGTTGGACAGCCGCTCGCTGAGCGATCGTCAGCTCACTGGCCAGGGCTGGCTGCTGCCCATCGGCTACACCGTCGTCATTGATTCCCCCTTCGCTTGAGCTCGTGTGGTCGCTGATCCCGTACAGCGACCCACACGAGCTCGCGAAAGCCGCCGAGTCGATTGCGTTGCGACCGCCCTTCAAGCTCTCGACCGTGACCCGCGCTCACGGTCGGGCTACGGTCGCGCAAGGCTCGTAGAGCCTCCGAACGATGGAAGGAACACTCATGGTTGGTGGCGCACTCAGAATGGCCAGCATGGACGATCTCGACCTTCGGATGTCGGAGGGCGTGCGGCCGCTCTATGAGGCAGTCAAGGCGTTCATCCGTGACGAGGTGAACCCGATCACAGAGGAGTTCTACCGGCTTGGCGCGAACCGCGCGGACCGCTGGACCTGGGCGCCGGGGCAGCTTGAGTTGCTGGACACGGCGAAGGACAAGGCGCGGGCGCTAGGGCTCTGGAACTTCTTTCTTCCCAATGCGGAGACCGGTCAAGGCCTCAGCAACCTGGACTACGCCTACATCGCGGTCGAGCTCGGCAAGAACCGTCTGGCGAGCGAATGCTTGAACTGCTCGGCGCCCGACACGGGGAACATGGAAGTCCTCGAGCGGGTCGGCACGCCCGAGCAAAAGGCCAAGTGGCTCGAGCCGCTGCTGAATGGCGAGATCCGCTCGGCCTACGTGATGACCGAGCCGGGCATCATGTCCAGCGACGCGAAGCAGATTCAGACCGCCGCCGTGTCCGACGGAGACGAATACGTCATCAACGGCTCCAAGTTCTACGCCTCCGGCGCCGGCGACCCGCGCTGCAAGATCATGATCGTCATGGTGCGCACCAACCCAGATGCGGACACCTACAAGCAGCAATCGCAAATCCTTGTGCCGATCGACACGCCCGGCGTGGAAATCGTCGAAGGCATGCAAGTCTTTGGCACTGACGATGCGCCGCACGGCCACATGCACATCCGCTTCAACGACGTTCGCGTCCCGAAGTCCAACGTGTTGTGGGGCGAGGGCAGGGGCTTCGAGATCTCGCAGGTTCGTCTCGGTCCGGGCCGCATCCATCACTGCATGCGCAGCATCGGCGTGGCCGAGAAGGCCATCGAGATGATGGTCGATCGAGGCCTGAGCCGCGAGGGATTCGGCAAGAAGCTGATCAACCTGGGCAAGAACATGGAAGTCATCTCTCGCGCTCGCATCGAGGTCGAGGCCATGCGCCTGATGGTGCTGCGTGCCGCCAAAGCAATGGACACCCTGGGTAACGCCGAGGCCCGGGTGTGGGTCAGTGCCGTGAAGGCAATGGTGCCCGAGAAGTGCTGCGACATCATCGATGAGGCCATCCAGATGCACGGTGCAGCTGGCATCTCACAGTGGTTCCCGCTGGCCGACATGTACCACAGCCAGCGCACGTTGCGTTTGGCCGATGGGCCTGACGAGGTGCACCACCAAGTGGTCGGTCGCGCCGAGGCGAAGAATCGCCAGGCCGACAAGGACGCGGGTAGCGGCGATGATTTCGTGTCTGGTGGGCGGGCGTTCACCGGTCCGTAAGCGGTCCAGTCGTAGGCTTTCGGCATGCCTGAGATCGAACGCACCGAAGCAGAGTGGCGCCAGCTGCTGACCCCCAACCAATACCAAGTGCTACGTGAAGCCGGAACCGAGCGCGCCTTCACCGGCAAATACAACGACGAACACGCTGACGGCACCTACCGGTGCGCTGCCTGTGAGGCTGAGCTGTTCGACTCGTCGACCAAGTTTGATTCTGGTTGTGGCTGGCCCAGTTTCTACGCCGCCAAATCAGACGATGCCGTGGAGTTGATCGATGATCGCAGCCACGGAATGTTGCGCACCGAAGTGCGCTGTCGGCGGTGCGGCTCGCATCTCGGCCATGTGTTTCCAGATGGCCCGGCACCTACCGGCGACAGGTTCTGCATGAACAGCATCTCCTTGGACCTCGCCACGGATGAGACCGACCCAGCCGACCGCTGACCCAGTCTTCTGACGCGACGGACCGCTTACGCTTCGGTTGTCACGGCCATCAGGTCGCGTGCCGCGTCCGTGCGGCGGCCGATGGGCGTGTGCTCACCGACGGCGGCGAGGCCCATCGCCGGCATGTTGACATACACGCACTCGTTGAAGTTCTATCTGCGCGAGGGGCTGTCGCGCCCGGGCATCCCTACTGCCGTCAACCAGGCCGAGTACGAAGCACACCGTCGCCGGGACCGTGGTGTTCGACGTTGCGTACGCGGCCATCCGACGATTGGCACTGGAGGACGCCAGCACCCGACGGTTCCGTCGTGTGTAATCGGCGGCTAGTAACGCACTCGCGAGAACACTTCGCGAACGAGGGGCTCGAAATGGGCCAGCGGCTCGGTGTGGCCGACTGGGTCGAATGCGATTTGGTCCCAGTCGTCGGTGAACTGCTCGCACAGGGCGAACCACGCTTCTTCGCGGTACTTCTCGCGTAGGTCGGTGGGCATTCCGAAGTGGTTGTAGTAGTGGCGGCCTTGGAAGTCCTGGTGATGCAGGATCGTCTGGTACACGTCGGGGCGGACGTAGGGCTTGAGCATCTCGGCGGCGATTGCCCCGTGGTTGGGAACGCTGATGGCCTTGCCGATGTCGTGGCACAGTGAGGCGACGATCACCTCGTCGTCAGCGCCGGCCAACTGAGCCAGGGTTGCGGTCTGCAAGCAATGAGTGAGCTGGTCGGTGGCGAAACCGTCGGTGACGTCGCCGAGCGACTCCAGCAGCATCAGTACGCGGTCAGCAACGCGGGGTTGGTTGCGACGCGTCTCCTCGCCGATCACTGCCCACTGCTCGGCAGTCGATTCGTCCATACGAGTGAAGGTGGCGGCCATGTCCTCATTCTGCCATGTGGGGGTGCTTCGGCTCGTCGCTGGACGGCATAGAAGGGAATGCTGTCGCCATGGACTTCGACCTGCCGTCTGACGTTGTCGATCTACTTTCTGAGCTCGATGAGTTCATCGAACGAGTGATCAAGCCGCTGGAGGAGCAGGACGACAACATCCGCTTCTTCGATCACCGCCGCGAGGACGCCCGTACCGACTGGGATCGAAACGGCCTACCAAATGGAGAGTGGGAGGCTCTGCTGCACAAGGCCAAGCGGCTGGCCGACCAGGCTGGTTTCTACCGCTACCCGCTCGACGAATCGTTCGGCGGGCGCAACGGCACCAACCTGGGCATGGCCATCATCCGCGAGCACCTCGCCCGCAAGGGTCTGGGCCTGCACAACGATCTGCAGAACGAGCACAGCATCGTTGGTAACAACGTCGGGCTGCTGTTGATGATTGCGTACGGCACCGACGAGCAAAAGGCCGACTGGATCACGCCGCTGGCAGAGGGCACACGCGGTTTCGCGTTCGGCATCACCGAGCCCAACCACGGCAGCGACGCAACCCACATGGAGACAACCGCCGTGCGCGATGGCGATGAGTGGATCATCAACGGCGAGAAGACCTGGAACACCGGCATCCACCACGCGCTGTACGACATGATCATGGCGCGAACGAGCGGGAAGGCCGGAGACGGTGGCGGTATCACTGCCTTTCTGGTACCGACCAAGAGCGAAGGCTTCGAGGTCCTCGAGTTTCTGTGGACGTTCAACATGCCCACCGACCATGCGCACATTCGCCTCACCGACGTGCGGGTACCACACTCGTCGATCTTCGGTGGTGAGGGCAAGGGCTTGCAGGTGGTGCAGCACTTCTTCAACGAGAACCGCATCCGCCAGGCAGCGTCGTCCCTGGGTGCCGCGCAGTTCTGCATCGACCAGTCCGTGGAGTACGCCAAGGAGCGTCGCCCCTTCGGCAAGGCACTTGCCACCAACCAGGCCATCCAGTTTCCATTGGTCGAACTGCAGACACAGTGCGAGATGTTGCGTGCGCT
>JANLPB010000002.1:0-11903 GCA_031366885.1 Ilumatobacteraceae bacterium | reverse complement strand
CCAACGCGGGCATCAGCGATCTGTACACCGTGTTCGCCCGCACCTCCGGAGATCGCCACAAGGGCATCACCGCCTTCCTCGTCGAGGCCGATTGGGGAGTGCAGGTCGACAAGCTGGAGCACAAGCTGGGGATCAAGGGTTCGCCCACGGGTGTCATTCGCCTCGACGAAGTTCGTGTGCCCGACGCCAACCGCATCGGTGAAGTGGGCGGGGGGTTCGCAGCCGCGATGCACACGTTGGATCGCAGCCGACCCACGATTGGTGCGCAGGCTGTGGGTGTTGCGCAGGGAGCGCTGGACTACTCGGTCGGTTACATGAAGGAGCGCCGCACCTTCGGCCGGGCGTTGTCGGAGAACCAGGGTCTGCAGTGGATGGCCGCGGACTGTGCGATGAGGATCGAGGCGGCCCGCGCGCTGGTCTACCGAGCGTGCGCGATCGCCGACGAGGGTGATCCGCGTGGCGAGCTGTCGATGGCCGGCGCAATGGCGAAGTGCTTCGCGTCCGACGTGGCGATGCAGGTGACAACCGATGCGGTTCAGTTCGTTGGCGGCTACGGCTACACCAACGAGTTCCCAGTCGAGCGCATGATGCGCGACGCCAAGATCACCCAGATCTACGAAGGCACCAACCAGATCCAACGCATGGTGATCGCAAAGAAGCTGTTCTCGTAGCGCGGGCCCATTCGTCGTAACTGGGGCTTCCCAGAACGATACGTACGATTCTGGGAAGCCCCAGTTTCCGGTGTGGTCACAGGAGCGGGACGACGGAGTAGCTGACCGCAGCGAAGACGAGCGCGGCAGCGACCACCGTGAACGCATGGAATACCTCGTGGAAGCCGAACACCTGCGGCCACGGATTCGGCCACCTGGTGGCCAACGAGATGGCTCCGATGGTGTAGCACAGCCCTCCGGCGAGCAGCAGCGAAAAGCCCACGGCACCCAACCCATGGGCCAACTGTGGGAACACCAGCAGGGCCGACCAGCTGACAACCATGTAACTGGCGCCGCGCCACACCTTCGAAACTCTCGGCAGCCAGTGCAGCGCGATGCCCGCCGCCGCACCCACCCACGCGGTGGCCAGAACGGCGACACGCACCCACCCATCGAGGCACACGAACGCGATGGGGGTGTAGCCGCCGGCGATGGCGAGGAAGATTGCCGAGCGGTCGAACTTCTGCATCAGCGCCTTGCCCGACGGCTGCCACCGCCCGCGGTGATAGAGGGCCGAGACACCGAACATGGTGCCGGTACCGACCACGTACACGGCCAACAGCCACCGTCCCGGGGCGTGCACGTTGCTGACCGCGATCAACGCCAGCCCGCAGGCCATCCACACGGGAAACGACACAAGGTGCGCCCAGCCCCGCAAGAGCGGTACTGGAACGGCCGTTGGCAGAGACTGCGGAGTGGCGCTCACGGGTGCTCGACCTGTTGCATCGTGATCGCTTCGATTTTCGAACGGAGATAGTCGCCTGCGTTGACGGTTTCGCCGCCGCCGAAGGGGGTGATCATCGTCTCTGGGTCCGGATCGCAGAAGTACACAAGGGAGAGCAGCGATTGGTCCGCGTCCGCGCCGACGGGTGGCAGCACTCTGTGAATGGCGGAGCGCCAGCGACCGCTGGACCAGTGCGCCAACATGTCGCCACCGTTGATCGTGAAGGCTTGATCGACGACGGGTGCGTGCACCCAAGTACCGTCGGCCAGCTGCACTTCCAGCGCGGACGAGCCCGGCTCGCGATGGAGCAGTGTCAGTGTGCCGAAGTCGGTGTGCGGCCCGATGCGGTACTGGTTGGGGCGCGCCTCGCCGACGTGCGTCAGCGGCGGATACCAGTTGACGTTGAGCGTGTTGTCGTTACGGCCGGCCTGTCGAGCGAAGAACTCGACGTCGGCAAGGCCGGCAGCGGCTGCGCAGACCCTCAGCAATTCCAGGTGCAAAAGATCGACGGCAGCGATGTAACGGACGACGGTCTCGCGAAAGCCCTCGAGCGACGTCGGCCAGACATTGTCGCCGCGCAGCGCGACCCGACCTGGCAGCACATGCGCGCCGAGGCGGTAGCTCTCCTTCATGTCCGGTGGCGTCTCGTGACCGAACGAGTAACCGTTGGCCTCCATGCCTATCGGCGCCCAGCCGGCCATGCCCAGTTGCGGCATGCGGACCCGCGCCTTCTGTTCTGACGGCAGTGCAAAGAACTCAGCAAATAGGCGACGCGTGTCGGCAATCAGTGCAGTGTCGACGCCGTGGCCCTTGACGAGGAAGAACCCGACGGAGCTCAGGGCCTGGTCTATCGCGGCACACACGCCCTCGCGATCGGTGCCGTCGAACCAGCCCGTGAGGTCGACGATGGCGACATCAGGCATCTCGTGCCTCCGCAGTGGTGGAGCTTCCGTGCCGACCTTCGCCGTTGGCGAATCGCGCGGCACCGGCCAGGGTCTCGCCACTCATGATGGTCTCTAGACCCAATTGGGTTTCGTTGGAGAGCGCATCAGTGAGCGACATGTCCCATTGCGCGTAGCTGCTCTCGCGATCGCGACGCATACAGCCCTGCGGCAGCGCGGCTATCTGATGGGCGAGCGCCAAGGCGGCAGTCAGCGCGGAGCCGGGCTCGACTGACCGATTCACCAAACCCATGCGTACTGCCTCATCGCCGCTGACGCCGCGGCCGGTGAGGATCAGGTCGAGCGCGTGACTGTGTCCGATGAGTCGCGGCAGACGCACCGTGCCGCCGTCGATCAGCGGCACGCCCCACCGGCGGCAATACACACCGAAGACGGCGTCGCTGGCTGCGACGCGCAGGTCGCACCACACCGCCAGCTCAAGACCGCCGGCAACGGCGAAGCCTTCGACGGCGGCGATGACGGGTTTCGTGAGGGCCATCCGCGTCGGCCCCATCGGGCCATCCAGCGACACGTCGCGTTCCACCCGGTTCCCTCGGCTGTCGCTGATGGCCTTGAGGTCCGCACCGGCGCAGAACGTGCCGTTCGCCCCCGTGAACACCGCAACGGCCAATGACTCGTCGGCCTCGAAGGCGCGGAAGGCTGCGGCCAATGCGGCGGCAGTCGGGCCGTCGACGGCGTTGCGCACCTCGGCCCTGTCGATCGTGATGACGCACACCGGCCCATCGATGCGAACGACGACACCGTCGGTCGAGCTCATGCATCACCATCCACAGCAAGCGACCGAAGATCGCTCAGTGAGCAGTACTCGAGGGCGGACACGTGCGTGGAAGCGAGGCGCACCCGCGGCGCGCTGCCAGCTTCGAACGCTTCCTGCCATCGGCTGGCACACAAACACCACTGATCGCCCGCGGAGAGTCCGTTGAACCCGTACTGCGGCATCGGCGTACTGAGGTCGTTGCCAACCCTTCTCGAGTACTCCAAGAACTCGTCGGTGCACACCACGCACACGACGTGCATGCCGGGGTCGTCGCCATGGTTCTCGCAGTAGCCCGTGCGGTAGAAGCCGGTGAGGGGGTCGAGCGAGCACGACTGCAGTTCTTCGCCGAGGACGTTCATCTGGGCCATGCGTCGACCATACCCGCCCGCGATCGGCGGTGCGCCAACCGGCCCTGTGGCACACTGGCACCGAGTTCGCGACAGCGTGGTCGGGAAGGGACAGCAGTGAGCATTCAGGGAACCGTGGGGCAGGTGGCTGCCGATTGGGCGGCCGCGACCCGTGAGGCGTTGGTGGCGGTGGTGGGCGAGGCGGAGGCGGCAGCCCTTCTCGACCGTCTCTTGCCGGTGGTGCCGGCTGGGTACGACGAGCTGAACTGGCCGAACAGCGCAGCTGTCGACCTCCCGATCGTCGACCGTCTTGCGGCGGGTTCGGGGAGCGTCGGTATCGAGACCGCGATGTTGCACTTCACCGAGGCCAGCGGTACCGAGTGGCGATTCCGGGTGTACCACGTGGGGTCGGCCATTCCGATAGCTGATTTGCTGCCGCTGCTCGACCAGCTGGGCTTTCGAGCGATCGACGAGCGAGCCTTCAACTTCACACTCGGCGAGCGGAGTGTGTGGCTGCACGACGTGGGTGTACAGATTCCCGACGACATTGATTTGAATCTCGCCGCTCAAGCCGAGGTGCAGCGGGCCTTCGTCGCAGAGTTCAACAACACGGTCGAGGTCGACGGGCTGAACCGCCTGGTGCTGCGCGCCGGCCTCACGGCACGCCAGGTCGAGTTGTTGCGCGCCTACGCCCGGTACCTGCGCCAGATCGGGTTCCCGTTCAGCCAGCAGTACATCGAAACCACGCTGGTTCGACACGCAGGTGTCGCGGCGCAACTGGTCCAATTGTTCATCGCTCGGTTCATGCCAGGCGAAGGTGAGCACGCCGTCCCGGTCGCCGTCGACGCGGCCAGTGTCGCGCGTGTTGGCATCATCGAGGCGCTCGACGCCGTGCCCAGCCTTGACGATGACCGCACGCTGCGCGCGCTGCTGGCGCTCATCGAGGCGACTGTGCGCACCAACGCGTTCAGGCCTGGCCCAAACGCCGGCTACCGCGACGTGATTGCCTTCAAGTTCGACACCAGCAAGGTGCCCGACCTACCGCTGCCGCGACCGTTGTTCGAGATCTGGGTCTGCTCGCCACGCGTGGAGGGTGTGCACCTGCGCAATGGTCGCATTGCACGCGGTGGCATCCGCTGGAGCGACCGTCGAGAAGACTTCCGCACCGAGGTGCTTGGTCTGGTCAAGGCACAGATCGTCAAGAACGCAGTGATCGTGCCCACGGGAGCGAAAGGCGGCTTCGTGCTGAAGCGGCCACCCGTGGCACCCGACGAGTTTCGCGCTGAGGGCGTGGCCTGCTACCGCCAGTTCATCGCCGGGTTGCTCGACCTCACCGACAACATCGTCGGCGACGCCATCGTCCCGCCACCAGCGACCATTCGCCTCGACGGCGACGACCCATACCTAGTCGTCGCCGCCGACAAGGGCACCGCCACCTTCTCGGACATTGCGAACGGCATCGCCGCCGACTACGGCTTCTGGCTGGGGGACGCGTTCGCGTCTGGCGGCAGCGTTGGCTATGACCACAAGGTGATGGGTATCACCGCACGTGGTGCGTGGGAGAGCGTTCGCCGCCACGCCGCCGCGATCGGTAAGGACGTCGATCGCGACGAACTGACGGTGGTCGGCATCGGCGACATGAGCGGCGACGTCTTCGGCAACGGGTTGCTGCGGTCGCCGCACGTCAAGCTGGTCGCGGCCTTCGATCATCGCCACATCTTCATCGACCCCAACCCCGATCCGGCCGTCTCGTTCGCAGAGCGTCAGCGGCTCTTCGCATTGCCGCGAAGCAACTGGGCCGATTACGACGCTTCACTGATTTCCGCTGGCGGCGGCGTGTATCCGCGAACGCTGAAGACCATCGACATCAGCGAGGAAGCGCAGAAGCGTCTCGGTACCGATCGCGAGTCGTTTGCGCCGAACGAACTGCTGTCCGAGATTCTGCGTGCTCCGGTCGACCTGCTGTGGAACGGCGGAATCGGCACGTACGTGAAGGCAGCGAGCGAGACCCACGCCGACGTCGGCGACCGTGCCAACGACGGCCTGCGGGTCAACGGTATTGAGCTGCGCTGCAAAATGGTGGGGGAGGGCGGCAACCTCGGCTTCACCCAACGCGGGCGTGTGGAGTACGCACTTGCGGGCGGATTGATCTACACCGACGCCATCGATAACTCGGCGGGCGTCGACTGCAGCGACCATGAGGTCAACATCAAGATCGCCCTCGGCGCCGCGGTTGCGGCCGGGGTGATCACCGTCGAGCAGCGCAACGACGTGCTGGCCGACATGACTGACGAGGTCGGCGAACTGGTACTCGACGACAACCGTGCGCAAACCCTGGCGCTTGCCATCGCCCGCCGCCAGGCCCTGCCGATGATCAACGTGCACAGCCGCTACCTCAACACGTTGGAGAGCGAAGGCTGGCTGAATCGCGCGTTGGAATTCCTGCCCACCGATCGCCAGATAGCCGAGCGTCAGGCGGCCGGCACCGGCCTGGCCACTCCGGAGTTCTCGGTGTTGCTGGCGTACACGAAGACGGCCAACGTGGCCGAAATGGTGCGCAGCGATCTTCCCGACGACCCGTACCTCGAGCCGGATCTGGTGCGTTACTTTCCGCAGCGACTGCAACGCGAGTTCCACGACCAGATCGTCACTCACCGCCTCCGGCGCGAGATCGTCGCGACGCAGGTGAGTAACCAGATGGTCAACCTGTCGGGAATTTCATTCGACCATCGGCTCAGTGAGGAGACCGGGCTCGGCGTGGTCGAGATCACTCGCGCATGGGTGGCCGTGCGCGACATCTTCGGCATCGTCAACTTGTGGGAACAGGTCGATGCGCTGGGCGGTGCGGTCAAGCTCGACGCGCAACTGGAGCTGTTCCTCGAACTGCGCACGATGGCCGAGCGTGCCGTGATGTGGTTGCTGCGTCATCGCAAGGCACCAATCGACATCGCCGCTGCGGTCGCAGAGTTCCAGCCGGGCATTGCGAACCTCTCGCTCGGCCTGGAGGCGCAGCTGCGCGGTCGAATGCGCGAGCAGGTCTTTGCGGCGGAGGCCGGCCGGTTGGCTGCCAAGATCCCTGAGGCTCTCGCCCAGCGGAGCGTGCTGTGGCCGCTGATTCACACCGGGTTCGATGTCGTCGACCTGGCCCGGCGAACCAGCAAGCCGTTGCACACCGTTGCTGGCGTGTATTGGGAAGTCTTCGAACAGCTCGACCTGGGGTGGCTGTGGGACGCGATCGGTCGCCTGCCGCGCAGCAACCGTTGGCAAACTCAGGCCAGGGCGGCCCTGCGCGACGACCTGCTGGCCGCCATTGCCGACTTGACGGAGGATGCGATTGTGGCCGGGTCAGTGGCCGACTGGTTGGCCAACAGCGACCGGATGGTTGCCCGCGCCCGGACACTTTTCACCGAGATCCGGCGAGTGGACTCGCACGACCTCACCACCCTGTCCGTCGCCCTTCGCCAACTCCGCAACCTCGCCCTGCTGGCGTAGAGCTGCGGCGCTCTCGACCACCCTGCTCAAACGTCGACCGGTAGCCTCATGGGCGCATGACTGGCCCTCGATTTCGAATTGCTCCGTCGCCCACCGGCTACTTCCATGTGGGCGGAGCGCGGACTGCGCTCTTCAACTGGGCGCTCGCCCGTCGACTGGGCGGCACGTTCGTGTTGCGCATCGAGGACACCGACGCCGAGCGCAACCAGCCGGAATGGACACAGGGGATCATCGACGCGCTGGCCTGGATCGGCATCAGTAAGGACGACCCGCATTTCGAGGGACCGTACTTTCAAAGCGAGCTGGCGGCCGCTCACGTCGCCGCTGCGCAGCAACTGTTCGAAGGCGGTCACGCGTACTACTGCGACATGACCGCAGCCGACGTGGAGGCCCGCAACAAGGTGGAAGGCAACCAGGGCTATCAGGGCTGGTCGCGCGATCGCGGTCTCGGCCCGGGGCCAGGCCACGTGTTGCGCTTTCGGGTTCCACCCGGCAACACCGTCGTTCATGACCTGGTGCGTGGCGACGTCGAGTTCGACAACGCACTGATCGAGGACTTCGTGTTGCTGCGCGGCAATGGCAGCCCGATGTTCCTGCTGGCCAACGTGGTCGACGACATGAACATGCGCATCAGCCACGTGCTGCGCGCCGAGGAGCACCTGTCCAACACGCCCAAGCAGCAGATGATGTGGCAGGCGCTAGGCCACGAGGCGCCGGTGTGGGCGCACCTACCGCTGCTGGTCAACGAGCAGCGCAAGAAGATCTCCAAGCGGCGTGACAAGGTGGCACTCGAGCAGTACCGCGATGAGGGCTACCTGCCCCAGGCGATGGTCAACTATTTGATGACGTTGGGCTGGACCCCGAAGGGCGAGGAGATCCAGCCGTGGGCGCACATCGAAGGCGACTTCCTGTTGGAAGACGTGAACCACTCGCCGGCCTTCTTCGACCTCAAGAAGCTGGCCGCGTTCAACGGTGAGTACATCCGCCAGCTGACCGTCGAGCAGTTCGCCGCCGCATGTCGGCCGTGGCTGCTGGCTGACGACGCACCGTTTCCTGCCGATCGCTTCGACGAGGCAACGTTCCTTGCGATGGCGCCGCACATTCAGCCGCGTTGCGTCACGCTCGCCGATGCCGCGGGCGTCATCGACTTCCTCTTCCTCGCCGACCCCGTGATCGACGAGGCGGCGTGGACGAAAACCTTCAGCTCACCGGAGGCGGTCGCCGTGCTGCGCGATTCGGTCCACGCGTACGACGGGATTGCCGACTGGTCGGCTGATGCCCTGAAGTCTTCTCTCGAGGTCATCGGCGAGTCCCACGGTCTAAAGCTGGGCAAGGCGCAGGCGCCTGTTCGCGTCGCAGTCACGGGCCGCACCATCGGGCCGCCGCTGTTCGAGGCGCTGGAAGTGCTTGGCCGCGATGAGACCCTGCGTCGCATGCGGTCAGCTGAGGCAGCCGTCGCTTGACCGACCACCCCGCCATCGACGACAGTGCCGCGGTTGCTGCGTCAGTCGCGGAACCGCACGGACCCGCCCCCGGCACTCGTTGGCGGAAAGTTCGTCGAGTGGCGTACGTCGTCGTTGCCGTGTTGGGGCTGTACTACCTGGCGAACGTGTGGCTTGTGTTTCGCACCGGCAACACCGACCAGGCCCGTCCGGTTGACGCGATCGTGGTGTTGGGCGCTGCACAGTACGACGGCAGGCCCTCGCCGCAACTCGCATCCCGCCTCGACCACGTCGTCGAGCTCTGGGATGACGGTTTGGCCCCGTTGGTGGTGACAACCGGGGGTAACCGGCCGGGTGATCGGTTCACGGAAGCCCAGGCGTCGGCGGCGTACCTGGAGGAGCGGGGAGTGCCCACAGACGCCATCGTGCAGGTGGGAGGCGACAACTCGTACGACTCGCTGGTTGCGACTCGTGATGAGCTCCACGACCGTGGGCTGAGCAGCGTGTTGTTGGTCAGCGACCCGTATCACGCGCTACGAATTCGCCTGGTCAGTCAGGAACTGGGTCTTGCCGCGTATGTCTCGCCCACGCGCACCAGCCCCGTGCGCGGCAACGACGTGTTCTGGCACGAGTTGAAGGAGGCCGCAGGCATCTCATTGGCTCGCATCATCGGTTTCGATCGGTTGCTGGAGATCACCGGCTGAATTTGTCGGTGGGAGATTCCGGGGTGGCTCGCTACACTTGCGTCGCCCTTCGGGGAAACCCCCGGTGGGGCGTGGTGTAACTGGCAACACAGCAGATTCTGGTTCTGTTATTCAGGGTTCGATTCCTTGCGCCCCAACCAACGCAACGGCTAGCCGAGGCGTCGCACAGCAATACAGCAGCATGGCCCCATCGTCTAGTGGCCTAGGACACCACCCTCTCAAGGTGGCGGCACGGGTTCGAATCCCGTTGGGGCTGTCAAAGAAAGCCGCTGGGCAGAGCAATCTGCTTAGCGGCTTTCCTCGTTTTTGCATGGACTCTGGCTTCACCCCCGACGCTCGGCCGACGTTCCAGGCCGCGTGGTCTTTGAAGGCGCCGTGTGCGATCGTGGTACATGCCTGCAGGACTGGACGGCAACAGGAGCCCGGTTGCCACGCCCGAGCGTTCGGCGGTGTTGTCAAAGGTGGCGAGCGCCGTAATGAGCACCCACCCTCGTTCATTGGTTGCGATCGATGGACGCCCAGGCGCGGGGAAGTCCACTTTCGCCGACGAACTGGCACAAACGATCGCTGCGTCCGGAGTACCCGTCGTGCGTTCGACGATCGACTCGTTCCACCGCCCTCACTTGGACCGGACGCGCCTCGGGCCTGCGTCACCCGAGGGCTATTACCGCGAGTCGCACCAATTGGAGTCACTCATCGCCGAGCTGATCGAGCCGTTCTCGTCTGGCCACTCGCACGTGCTGGTCGCGGCGTTCGACGAGCCGAGCGACACTCCGACCAGGGAACACATCGAGGTGCCCGATTCGGCGGTGCTCGTGTTCGATGGGCTGTTCCTTCAACGCCCAGAGCTTGTGCCGTGGTGGACGAAAGTTGTCTATCTCGAAGCCGATCATCGTCTCGACGAGCAATGGCTCGACTTCCTCCTTGCGGGCCTGCCGGCGGAGCCGTCGGAAGCAGCGGTCTGCATCGACGAGCGACTCGCTCTCGCCCGATGGCCCCGCTACCGCGACGGGTGGCGTTTGTATTACGAGTCCGAATGCCCCCACGAGCACGCCTCGATCGTCATCGACAACAACGACTTCGCGCGCCCCGCCATTGCCCGACTGCCGCACCACTGAACCCGCATTCGGGGCAGCCACGACATTGTGAACTGCTTCTGCATTGGCCCCCGTCGGACCTCCGACGAGGGTACGCTCACCAACATGGCACAGAAAGTCTGGACTGCAGCGGAGCTTGAGCAACTCTCGCCAGCTGAACAGGATGCGATCTTCACGGCCGGAATCGTTCGCGATCTGGCAGATGTGCCGCCGGAGTTCCTCGCTCGGGTGCGCACGCGGCTCGAAGACCACATCGCTGGCACCGAGTCACCGACTCAGTGACGACCGAGCGGCGGTCTGTTCGAGCTACCGCACGGTTCTTCGAGGACCTGGATCGCCAGCTCGGTGCTGAACGTGGTCCCGATGGTCAGCCTTCGACGAATGACTTTCAGGTGTTCGACCTGTTTCGCATCGTCGAGACTTTTGCCACGCAGTTCGACGAACTTCCGGAGCTCATCCCTGGCCGTGCCGATTACCGCATCGTGATCGGCGTAGGTGTCGTCGTCGCCCGATTCGCGGTGATCGGCCAGCTCGCTCGCGACGGTGCGGTCGAGCTGGTGCAGCTCGACATCGATAGCGGCTCGTCGTGGTGATGCGCACGAGCGGTGGAGACCTCAAGCGCCTGACTTCATCCGGAGAGTGATGTTGCGGTCGGTGGCGCTCTACACGACTTGCGGTGGCGATCCTTGCCAACGTCCCCGCCGACCGACTCAGCTCAGAATCTCGTGGTCCACCCCGACTGCCAGGTAGGTCGCCCGGGCGCGTGAGTCCCTGGTGAGGAGGGTCCCTCCGACTTGCTGTGCCGTGAGCCCAATCAGCGCATCGTAGACGGCTCCACCGCCGATGCCCCTTTGCGACAAGGTCCGTACCAGGAGTCCGGCCTCGTCGGCAGCGAGGACAACAATCGGATCGAATCGCTCAGCGATGATCGTTGCGGCGTCGTCCAGACTCAGGCGTCCATCACCTGGCAGGCGCGTCAGAACGGAATATGTCTCGAGCGCAGCGTGCGCAGTCAAGCCGAGTGCGCGTCCGGCGAGTTGACGCTGCACCTGAGCGTGTGCCAGATGGGAGGCCTGCAACGCCGGCACCGCCACGCTGGTATCGGCTAACCACAGCACTAACGTCGAATCGAGTCGACAAGGTCGGCCACGTCGTCGTCTGTGATCACCCTGTCTGATACAGCGACCAACACTCCATCGCGACGCTCGAGGCGAGCCGTGCGGCCCCCCGGAGCGACGTGGAGTCCGTCGCCGTACAACGAGATGTCGACGATCGATCCGGCAACGAGTCCGAGACGATCGCGGAGCGCCTTGGGAACGACGATTCTCCCGACTTGGTCCACTGTTGCTTGCATGGGAGGAGCCTACCAGTGCTCTCCCAGTCACCCGTGTGACGTTCAGGTCGCGTGGTGGTTGAAGACGCCTCGCACGTGCCGTCGCCAGCGCCCGGAACCGGTTGCAATGTTCGGCCGCACCACCGATCAGAGCTCGTGTTCGGCGAGTTCGCGGAACTCGTCGGGGACATTGGCCACGTCTGACAACGCGACCGTTGCGTAGCCGACGGCGGAGTGGCCGAACTTGCGGCGGACGGCGTCTATCGAGTGATCGACTGCCCAGCGGGCTGAGCCGGTGGGGGAGCCGGGGCGGATGGCATCGTCGGGCAGCACCG
>JANLPB010000371.1:0-21907 GCA_031366885.1 Ilumatobacteraceae bacterium | reverse complement strand
GTGGCAACATCGAGGGTATGAATCGCATCGTTGCTCCCGTCTCCATCGCCCCGCCGGCCGCGAACTACGCCCACGCCGTCGTCACCGAATCCGCATCGCGATGGCTGCACACCAGTGGCGTAGTACCAACTGAGGCGGACGGCACGGTGCCGGCAACGATTGAAGCGCAGGCCGCAGCGGTGTGGTCGAACCTGCTTGCGATCCTCGCAGACGCTGAAATGCAGACTGCGGACGTGGTCAGCGTGACGACCTACGTGGTGGTCGACCTGTGGCCCTCGCTGGGTGCCGTGATGGCGGCACGCGACTCGGCATTGAACGGCCACCGGGTGGCTAGCACGCTGGTGACTGTGCCGTCCCTAGCCCGCCCCGAGTGGAAGGTGGAGATCGCGCTGATCGCAGCCCACTGAGCAGCGCTACGCCGTGGCGAAAGGGTCCCACGCAAGTGGCGAGGTTGCGAGGAACCGACGGATTGTCGGAATGACGACGGTGGGGGAGAGCGTGGTCTCGGAATCATTAGAAATTGACAGTCGTGGAGTCAGTGCGCCAGGTGGGTCGGCGCGCCACTGGCCGCCGTGCTCCAGCGCGTTGAGTTCCTCGGCGAGAAGCCGAAGATCTGGTCGCGGTGCCACGGACCGGGAGACCAACATCACCCACGACTCGTAACGCAGTTCCAGCGAGTACCGGTTGCCCTCGATGGTCAACACGCGGAGTCGCTCAGTGGCGGTGTTGATCGCCATCGGATGAACCGTCGAAGATTCACCGCGGGTGAACCGATGCACCGGTTCAGCTGAACCGGCCTGAAGGACCTCGACAACGGCTAGGTCGGTATCGGGGTGCTCCGTGATGCGGATGTCGCCGTCGGCGAAGGCCTGCAGGCTGGCCGTGAGATGGGCGTCCTCGTCCCCCCAAAGATGGCGCCATTGGTCCAGATTTGTGAGCATCTCCGGAAGGTGGGGCAGAGTCCATTCGTACAGGGCTCCGCACCGCTGCGGATAGGGCGCGGCGAGTACGTCCGGCGGGAGTGGTGAGAGCGCATCGTCGTCGAGTGCGGCGATCAGCATTGCGATGCGCGCCGCATCGCGTGACGTGAACGTCCCGAAGTCGCCGGCGCGTGCGACGTCGATCAACAGCTCGCGGTTGGCAAGTGCGTGCTCCGGGTGCAGGAGTGCGTGAGCGCTGGTCAAGCCGTCCTGATCGAAGTGATTGTTGGTTACTGCCTCGATTCCGGCGAGGAGGTGCGGCTCCGCCAACGCTCGAAAGGCGATCTGCGCGGACAGGTCGTCGCGTAGCTCGATCGGAGTCGGGCTGCCTGGCCAATGCGACAAGGTGAGTACGGTGTCCGGATTCGAAGACCCGTCCACGACCACATTCGGAATCCCAGCGATCTCGTGCTCAGGAACAAATCGAAGCGTGCCCATTAATCCAACGGTAGGTCGCCGGCCGCGGCCTCGAATGGCTTACGGGTTCCGTACGCGACCTACGCTCGTATTCGATGAGTGACGAGCAGACCACTGGCCCCGTGATCCAGACGGATTCGGGCATTCCGGTAAAGGCGCTGTACGACGCCTCCGATCTGGCGGGTTGGGACCCTGTGACGCAGCTTGGCGCGCCCGGCAAGCCGCCGTACACCCGCGGCGTCTACCCCACGATGTATCGCGGCAAGTTGTGGACGATGCGTCAATACGCAGGTTTCGGCACGGCTGCCAGTACCAACGAGCGATTCAAGTTCCTGCTCGAGGCCGGCCAGACCGGACTCAGCTGCGCGTTCGACCTGCCCACCCAAATGGGCTACGACAGCGACCACCAGCGTGCCGAGGGCGAAGTCGGCAAGGTCGGCGTTGCTATCTCATGCATGGCCGACATGCGCCAGCTGCTGGCCGATCTGCCGCTGGACAAGGTCAGCACCAGCATGACCATCAACTCCACCGGCGCGATTCTGTTGCTGATGTACGAGCTGGTGGCCGAAGAGCAGGGCGTGCCGGCCAGCGCGATCAGCGGCACGATTCAGAACGATCTGCTCAAGGAGTACATCGCTCGCGGTACCTACATCTATCCGCCCAAGCCGTCGATGCGGCTCATCACCAACATCTTCGAGTACTGCGCGCAGCACGTGCCGAAGTGGAACACCATCAGTATCTCCGGCTATCACATCCGCGAAGCCGGCAGCACGGCGGTGCAGGAGATTGCGTTCACCATCGCCAACGGCATCGCCTACGTCGACGCGGCGATTGCGGCCGGGCTGGATGTTGATGCATTTGCACCTCGCCTCAGCTTCTTCTGGAACGCTCACAACAACTTCTTCGAAGAGGTCGCCAAGTTCCGTGCGTCACGGCGCATTTGGTACAAGCTGATGACCGAGCGCTACGGCGCAAAGAAGGAGTCCAGCAAACTGTTGCGGTTCCACGCGCAGGTTGGCGGCAGCACCTTGACTGCGCAGCAGCCCGAGAACAACATCGTGCGCGTTGCGGTGCAGTCGATGGCGGCTGTCATGGGTGGCACACAAAGCCTGCACACCAACGGCTACGACGAAGCGCTGAGCCTGCCCACCGAACGCGCCGCCCGCATTGCGCTGCGCACGCAGCAGATCATTGGCTACGAGAGCGGCATTGCAGATACGCCCGATCCTCTTGCCGGCAGTTACTTCGTCGAGTCACTCACCGACGAGATCGAGCGGCTGGCATGGGTGTACATCGCCCGCATCGACGAGATGGGCGGCGCTGTCGAAGGCATCGAGCGTGGGTTCCAGCAGGATGAGATCGAGCAGGCCGCGTACGAGTACACGAAGAGCATCGACAACGATGAACGTGTGATCGTGGGTCTCAACAAGTTCACTGTCGAGAACGAGCCGGAGTTCGTGATCGCCCCGAACGATCCGTCGCTCGAGCAGGGTCAGCTCGAGAGCCTGAAGGCTTACAAAGCCAACCGGGATCAAGAGTTGGTGAAGGCCCGCCTGGCGGCGATCTCCGAAACGGCCCGTGGCACAGGCAACCTGCTATACCCGATGAAGGAAGCTCTGCGCGCAGACGCGACACTCGGCGAAGTCAGCGATGCCCTTCGCGACGTGTTCGGCGTGTATCAGCCAGGGCGATGAGCACATGAGCTGGCTGGCGGAACACGCCGACGAGGAAAACTGTTACGTCACGACTGTCGGCCGACGCAGTGGTAAGAAACACGAGGTTGAGATTTGGTTCGGTGTCATCGCTGATGCGCTGTACCTGATCAGCGGCAACGGCTCGAAAGCGGACTGGTACCAGAACGCGCTTGTCACTCCCGCTGTGTCGGTGCGGATTCAGGAGGAGACAATTGTCGGCATTGCGCGAGAGGTCACCGACGCTGCGGAGCGTCGGCGTGTCGGGGAAGTGATGGGAGCGAAGTACCCGTGGGATGGTGATGCGTCAATTGGTTTGACGTTTCCAGCATGGTGCTTCGATGTGCCCGCGCTCGCCATCGAGTCCTGGGCCGCGGCCGAAGAGTGACATTGCATCGCGTTCCTTTCACAGCCGTCACCCTCGTCGCGCTTTCGCTCGGTGCGTGCAGCGGCAGCAACGACCCGTCGCCCGACACCGTCGGGGTGGTGCCCGTTGTCAGCGACGCCGGAACGCTGCTTCCTGTGCTCGCCGACACCCTGCCACCAGACGTCAGCGTCACGATTGCGCCTGACACGTTGTTCAACGGCGACCCCTGCTCGGCGCTCGTTGCCGGTGACTTTCGTTCCGTGACCATCGCCGGCACCGGAACCGGCGAACTGACCGGGTTCAACCTGCTCAGCGACGACACGTGTAGCTACGACGTTCGCGCTCGCGGCTCCGATTTTCAGGTCTTCGTGCAAGCGGCGTCGGCTGACGAGTTCGATCACCCGGTCACGACTGCACAAGAGATCGACAAGTTCGCCAACCTTGGCGAGGAAGCCATCGGGGTCGCTCGCGGTGACGACCGCTACGAGGTGATTGTGCGCGTGCCCAACGGCTTCTTCTCGGTGACCACGCCCGACAAGGCCAGCGCCCGCGCATTGGCCGCGAAAGCTGCCGAGCGCGCCTCAACTTAGGCTTTAGTCGACGACGTTGAGTAGGACTGGCGGACGCTCGGGAACAGCGACGGCCTCGGTCGCCCAGCCGAGGTAGATGATCGCGGCCACGAACGTGTCGGCCTCGAAGCCGCACAGCCTGGCGACGACATCGTTGGCACCGCGTGGGCACGAGCCCCAGAAACTGGCCAACCCGATCGAAGTCGCGCCGAGGAGAATGGTCTGCACCCCAGCCGCAACGGCGTCGCGGTTCTCTGCGGTTCGAACATCGCTGTCGCCTGGCGTGGAGCCGACGATGAGGACCGACGGCGTGCGGAGGTACTTCGTGCGCGCCTTGGCGACCTTCTCCGGCGGGTCGCCGTGCAACTCCATCGCATCGGCAATCGCCGCGCCGAGCCGGGTTCGACCTTCGCCCTCTACAACGGCGAACCGCCACGGCCACGTGCGCTTGTGGTTCGGCGCCCACTGCGCCAGCTCGCAGAGTTGCGCGACGACGGTGCGGGGAACGGCCCGTTCCTTGTCGACCACCATGCTGGTGCGTCGCGACCGCACCAGCTCCGCGAATCCATCGCCATCAAGGGTCATGAATGAGACCGTACGTGGGCAACGACCAGATCTGTCCAGCGCTGCCACAGTTGGGGTGGGTAGTCGTGGCCCATGCCTTCGATCAGCTCAAAGCGTGCTCCGGGAATGAGCTCGGCTGTGCGGCGCCCGCCGATCTGATCGATCAGCGTGTCCTTGTCGCCATGGATCACCAACGTCGGCACCGCGACGGACGGGAGGTCGTGCGCCCATGAACCGCTGGCAAGGATGGCCATGTACTGGCGCGCAGTGCCGCCCACGTTGAAGCTGCGGTCGAATGCGCGCTCGGCGCTCTCCCGCCAGCGGGTCTCATCGGCGAACTCGGGGCTGCCCCACTCGCGGAGACCGTCGATGGATTGCTGGATGTACGCCTCGCGCGTGGTGGCTGAGGGGGCTGTCAGCAGCTCGGCGGCGCGGCGTGTGCTTTTGCGGTACTCGGGCTCGCCGGTGCTGCTCATCACGGTCGTCATGGTGAGGAGTCGGTCGGGGTGCAAGATCGCCATGTTCTGGACGATCATGCCGCCCATCGAAAGGCCCATCACGTGTGCTTGTGTCACGCCAAGCGCGTCGAGCACGGCTATGCCGTCGCCCGCCATGTCGCTGACGCGGTACGCCGCGCCGCTGTCGTCAGCTGGCGCACCGTCGAACTTGCTGCTCAGGCCGACATCGCGGTTGTCGTAGCGCGCCACATGTAGGCCCTCGGCGGCGAACAACTCGCACCATTCGTCGGCGTAGTTGATGCACTGGCTACCCAGACCGTTGACGAGCAGCAGAGTGGGGTTGCCGGGATCGCCGAACGTGTCGAAGAAGACCTCGCACGTGCCGTTCGTCGCAATGCTCATTCGCCGACCAGTTCCTTGCGGAGCTCGCGCTTGAGGAACTTGCCACTGGCGTTGCGCGGAATCGGCTCGTCGCGGAACCACACGGTGGCCGGAATCTTGTGCTTGGCAAGGCTGGCGGAAAGGAACTCGGCCAACTCCGGCTGCGTCAGGGTGTGACCCTCTCGCAGCACGATCACAGCGGCGACGTCCTCGCCCAGACGCTCGTCGGGAATACCGAACACTGCTGCTTCGGCAATCGCGTCGTGATGGTAGATGGCGGTCTCGACCTCGCTGCAAAAGACGTTCTCGCCACCTCGCAACACCATGTCCTTCGCACGGTCGACGATGAAGACAAAGCCGTCGTCGTCGATCATCGCGATGTCGCCGGTGTTCAGCCAGCCGTCCTGGATGCTGTCGTTGGTGGCCTCGGGTCGGTTGAGGTAGCCCTTGATCACGACGGCGCCGCGAACACACAGCACGCCACGAGTAGCGGCGTTGGCGGGCAGATCGTTGCCGTCCTCATCGACCAATTTGGCCTCCAGCGTTGGGACGACCGGACCGCACGAGGCCGGCTTGGCGACGAACCAACGCGACGCGTTGGCGGTGATGATGCCGCAGGTCTCGGTCATGCCGTAGCCGGTGGAGGGCTGGCCATTCTTGAGTGCTCCGGCGATCTTGCCGACCAGGTCGGGCTGGAGAGCAGCGCCGCCGCCGCCCATGCCGGCAAGTGTGGACGTATCTCGCTTCTCCCAGTCGGGGTGCATCAGCAACTCACGGCTCATCGTGGGTACGCCGCTGAAGTTGGTGACGCCCTCGCGCTCGATCAATTCGAGAGCGCGACCCGGATCCCACTTGTAGGTGAGCACGACACGACCGCCGGCGATGGTGGCCGGGTGAAGCAGACAGTTGCAGGCCGTGACATGAAACAGCGGGGTCGGCGCCATGAACACCGGCTGTGCCGGAGCAGCGGGCGCACTGGTCGGCGCTGGCACATCGCCCGCGGCGATGGCCTTCGCTTCGGCGAGAGTTGTGGCAGCGCCCATCACGATGATGTTGAAGATGTTGTGCACCGACCCGCGGTGCGTCAGCTGCGCGCCCTTGGGGAACCCTGTGGTGCCCGAGGTGTAAAAGATGGTCGCGTCGTCGTCGGGATCGATAGCAACGTCGGGCAGCGTCCCGGGGTCGTCGGTGGCCATGACGGTGGCCCAGGTGGTCACGCCACCCGGTGCCGAACGCTCGGTGCGCACCGAGATGATGTGCATCGGGCGCTGCTCGGGCATGTGCGCCAGCCGCTCCAGACGCTCGTCGTCGGCGATGAGCACGACGGGCTCACTGTCGTTGAGTGCGTATTCCATTTCCGGTGCGGTCCACCACGCATTCATGCCGACCGCAGCGGCGCCGACGCAGATACTTGCCCAGTATGCGACGACCCACTCCGAATAGTTGCGCATGGCGATAGCGACACGGCTGCCGGGGTGTACTCCGTTGGCGACGAGATGCGCGGCC
Source organism: Ilumatobacteraceae bacterium (assembly GCA_031366885.1). Taxonomy (GTDB): domain Bacteria; phylum Actinomycetota; class Acidimicrobiia; order Acidimicrobiales; family Ilumatobacteraceae; genus UBA668. The sequence goes on along the minus strand of JANLPB010000371.1, from coordinate 14,974 downwards.
AACTTTCGAACCTGTGCGTGGATCTCGTCGTAGGTGTATCGCTCGTCCTCATAGACCAGATAGTCCTTGGCGCCGTGGGCGGCCGACGCCTCCCACAGCACCCGCATGTTTGGCGGGCATGCCGCGAACACCTTCAGCGGCACCCCGCGCACGATCTCGGTAGTGGTGGCAAAGGGTGAACCGGGGGCGTCGAGTTCGGCGCGGGCGGCGAGGTAGTGGTGAATCACGCCGTTGATCATTACCGATGCGGCACTCGGCTCGCCATGTCAAGCGATGCAGGTGCAGCCGCCGTTAGGTTGAGGTCATGACTGGCGAGCGGTTGCGGGTAGGGGTCGACGGCGTCACCAGGTGTTGGTGGTGTGGTGACGACCCGATGTACGTCGAGTACCACGACAACGAATGGGGCCACGAGGTCACTGGCGATGTGCGTCTGTTCGAAAAGTTCTGCCTGGAAGGGTTTCAGTCGGGTCTGTCGTGGCTCACCATCCTTCGCAAGCGGGATAATTTTCGAGCTGCGTTTGCCGATTTCGATCTCGAAATTGTTGCGGGATACAGCGAGGGCGATGTGCTTCGGCTGTTGGCTGATTCGGGCATCGTGCGGCACCGGGGCAAGATCGAGAGCACCATCAACAACGCCCGCCGGGCGCTTGTCCTGCAGCAGGAATTCGGGTCGCTGTATGCCTACGTGTCGCAGTACCGCCCGCTGCGCGTCGGTCGGCTGACAACGGACAGCGAGATACGCGCAACGTGCCCGGAATCGATTGCCATGTCGAAGGATTTGAAGAAGCGTGGCTGGAGCTTCGTGGGCCCCACCACAATGTATGCATTCATGCAGGCGATGGGGATGATCAACGACCACATCGAAGGCTGCGAACGCGAACCCTGAGGGGAAATCAGTTGGCGTGGAGAGCGGCGTTGAGGCCGTCCCATTTGGCGCTGCGCGGGAGCGCCTCGACGGCACCGCTCTGGCTGTTACGGCGATAGAGCAGGCCTCCCTTGCCGCTGAGCTGGCGGGCCTTGACGACCTCGACGCCATCGGGCCCGTGCACCGCGACCAGCGTGCCCGCCGTGACGTAGAGACCGGCCTCGACGACACACTCGTCGCCAAGGCTGATGCCAATGCCGGCTTCGGCACCCAGTAGGCAACGCTCGCCGATGGTGACTTGCTCGGTTCCGCCGCCGGACAGGGTGCCTATGATGCTTGCGCCGCCACCGATATCGCTGCCGTCCCCGACAAGGATCCCCTGGCCGATACGACCCTCCACCATCGAGCTGCCCAGCGTGCCTGCATTGAAATTGACGAAGCCCTCATGCATGACAGTGGTGCCAATCGCGAGGTGGGCGCCCAGCCGTACTCGGTCGGCGTCGGCGATCCGAACGCCGCTGGGCACCACGTAGTCGGTCATGCGTGGGAACTTGTCGACACCGTGAACTGTCAGTACCCCGCCGTTGTGTCGGACCCGCCAGCGAAGCTCCTCGATGCCGTCGATGGGTGCTGGGCCGAGGTTGGTCCAGGCAACATTCGCGAGTTGCCCGAACAGACCGTCGAGGTTGATGGTGCGCGGCACCATCAGGCGGTGAGACAGCAGGTGAAGTCGGAGGTAGACGTCGCTGGCAGATGTCGGGGGCGTGTCGGTATCGATGTGTATTTGGACTGCGCGCACGCTCACTCGGCGCACGTCGTCGCGCCGGGCCGCGGTGGTGTACGCCTCGAAAGCCTCCGGTTGGGGTTCGTCACCCAGACCCAGTTCGCGAAACCAGGTGTCCAGCACAGTGCCGTCGTCGGTGATGGTTGCGAGGCCTCGGCCCCAGGCTGCAGTCATGATCTACTCCGTCGTGTTGCCATTAGTGGGCGGTGGCGAACGATTCCAAAGAGTGACACCGTGCTACACAAATCGAGCGTGGCCACTAGAAGACCTCCGGGCGAAGAGTCGGGAACAGGATGACTTCCTTGATGGTGTTGACACCCGCGATCAACATCGCCACTCGATCCATACCGATACCGAGACCACCTGTCGGAGGCAGGCCGTATTCCAGCGCACGCAGGTAGTCCTCGTCGATGGCAGTCGCGGCCTCGTCGTCCCCCAACTCCTTCGCAGTCTGCTCGTCTTCGAATCGTTTGCGCTGCTCGACCGGATCGTTCAGCTCGCTGTATCCGTTTGCAATCTCGCGTCCGCCGATGAACAGCTCGAATCGTTCGGTGAGGTGCGGGTCGTTGCGGTCAACGCGGGCGAGCGGCGAGATTTCCACCGGATGACCGGTCACGAATGTCGGTGCGATCAGCTTGTGTTCTGCGGTCGCCTCGAACAGTTCCTCGATGATCTTGCCCGAACCCCATCGCGGTGCGCATGACACACCGTGCGAGGTGGCGAGCAGTCTCAACTCCTCGACTGGCTGCGAGGGATGGACGGCCACGCCGATGGCTTCCTCGATCAGGTCGACCATGCGCACCTGGCGCCACGGCTGCGTCAGGTCCACTTCCAATGTGGTCTCATCGGGGCCGAACACGGTGACAATGGACGTGCCCGTGGCATCGATGGCGGCGGTGGTGATGAGAGCCTCCGTGACCTCGATCATCTCCCGGTAGTCCCCATAGGCCTGGTAGAGCTCCAACATCGTGAATTCCGGGTTGTGGCGAGTGCTCATGCCTTCGTTACGGAAGATCCGGCCGATCTCGAAGACTCGCTCCATACCGCCCACGATGAGTCGCTTGAGGTGCAGTTCGAGCGCAATGCGCAGGTACAGCTGCATGTCGAGCGTGTTGTGATGCGTCACGAAGGGGCGCGCGTGTGCGCCACCCGCCTCCATGTGCAGTACAGGCGTCTCGACCTCGATGAAGCTCCGGGCGTGCAGCGTGCGTCGGAAGCTGGCGATGATTTCGTGACGAATGCGGAAATTTCGACGGGCGTCCTCGTTGACGATGAGGTCGGCGTAGCGCTGACGGAAGCGGGTGTCGGTGTCAGTCAGGCCATGCCACTTGTCGGGGAGCGGGCGGACCGCCTTCGACAGCAGCTCGAAGCGTTGCACTTTCACACTCAGCTCGCCCTTGCGGGTCGTCATCACGGTGCCGTGGACGCCGATCCAGTCGCCAAGGTCGAGATCGCGTAACGCCTCGAAGGCATCGTCGCCGATCACGGCCTTCGAGACGAACAACTGCACCTCATCGTCGCGATCGCGAACTGTGGCGAAGATCAGCTTGCCCGAGTCGCGCAGCAGCATCACGCGACCGGCAACTGCAACTTCCACATCGGTCTCGGTGCCGGCGTCGAGACCGATGTGTTGGGCGCGAAGTTCGGCGAGCGTGTTGGTGCGGTCGAAGCGGTACGGGTACGGGTTGGAACCCGCCGCCCTCATCTCGTCGAGCTTGGCCAGTCGCTTGGCCTTCTCAGCGACCAGCCCACTGCCGGTTGCAGCGCCGGCTGCTTCAGTGGCCGATGTTTCGGGCGCGGGCGGGTTCTGAGGGGTGTCGTCGCTGCTCACAGTCCCTTGACGGTACTCGCTCCGCCGACACCTTCGGCGGTCGATTCGCTCGTTGGTGACCGCTGCCGGTTGCTCTGATCGACTCGGTGGTAGCTTCACCCCGGGCGTGAGTGGTCTCAGGAGGACGTTTCGATGCCGCGTCGCCAACTTGGTGTAGCTGTACTGGCGGTCGTTGGTGCATTGCTTGGGCAATCGCTGTCAGCGCCCGCCGGCGCCCCGGTTGCATCCATCGAACGAGCCGCCGACGTCGGTGCCCCGGCGGCATATATCACCGCGCTCGGCGAAGCCGTCTCGGTGTACCAGACCGGAGAGCTCACGGCGACAATCCGAGACGCCGCGCTGGGCGCTGCCACCGACGCCGGCGCTGCGGCGGTCATGGGCCGCGGCTTCAGTGCTGGCCTGATGACAGTTCGTCGGGGTGCGACGGTCGTCCAACAATCCAGTGGCCCAGGTTGGGGGTTTCCGATGTCGATCACCGCGCTGCCGCTGGAAGCCTTGGGGGGCGTTCTGGGTCGCACGGTTGCGTCGCCCATCAGCCAGGGCACGGTTGTCATGGGGCAGACGTCGGCCGGTCTCCGCGGAGCCGTCGCCGGCGACACCATCGACCTGATGGCAGCGGGTGGGGGAACTGTGACGTTCACCATCGGGATGGTCGCTGCTGACGGCGACATCGGTGGCACCGAAGTTCTGATGAGTTCGCAGGAAGCGGATCTGCTCGGGGCGACGCTGGACACACGAGTACTGATCTACGGACACTTCGATCGCACGGCGCTCCAAGCCGCGCTGAGCCAACGTGGCCTCACCAGCAACAGCAAGGTTCGTATTCGCCAGTCGTGGGATGCGCCAGACCCCGACAACACGATGAGTATGTCGCGCACGAAGGCGATCCTCGGCGAGTTCCAGATGGACTACGCCCATCTCTCGACCCTGGGGTGGACGGCAGTCGACGACGTGTGGCGCAATGCCTTCCTTCCCGCCGCCCGCGAGAGTTATCCCGCTGGCATCAGGGCAATGTGCAACAAGGTCGTCAGGGCGGACCTGTATGCGGCGTTGCAGGAGGTCGTCGATTCGGGCCTCGCCGGCGGCATCGACGCCGCCAACTCCAACACGGACGGTGGCTGCTCATCTGGCCAGGCTCGGCTGGCTCGTATCACACAAAGCCTCGGCTCGGTGTCGAGACACTCTTGGGGGCAGCCCATCGACATGAACACCGTCACAAATTGTCAGGGTTGCGTGCCGAAGATGGACTGCCGCATCGTGCGCATCTTCCGCAAGCACAACTTCGCCTGGGGTGGCAACTTTCTGACACCTGATGGTATGCATTTCGAATGGGTCGGCGAAGCACGCAACACCTTGCAATACCCCTCGAAGTATTGCCCGAACCTTCCTGGCGGCCAGGTGCAGAGCGCACACTCGCCGCCGACGGCCACAGGCCGTGGAACGCTGTTCGCCGACGACGGCTTCGCTCAGGAGTAGCAATGACCTCGCCGCTCGAACCAGCGCGCACCTGGATTGCCGGCCAAATACGGTCGCGGGTCATCGGTGACGACCCGGAGCCCTCGATGGCAGCGGTGATGAATGCACCGGGCGAGCGTTGGTTTGCGGACGACCGCGTCATTCGTCGGGTGCACTCGGACGCGTCGATGTTCGTCGGCGGGCTGCGCGCGCTGCTGTTGCAGTCGCTGCATCCATTGGCAATGGCCGGCGTAGCCAATCATTCCGACTATCGCTCCGATCCGTGGGGCCGCCTTCAGCGCACGGCCGACTTCCTCGCGGCGACGACGTTTGGTCCGTCCACGATGGCGGAGGAAGCCATTGCCCGTGTTCGCCAGGTCCATCGCCGGGTCCGGGGTGTGGCCGAGGACGGTCGGGCCTACTCGGCGGGCGACCCGCACCTGCTGCGCTGGGTTCACATCTGCGAAGTCGACAGCTTCCTCGCTGCGTACTCCCGCTACGGGTCGTCGTCACTGAGCGATGACGAGGCCGATGAGTACGTCACCGACATGGCACGGGTTGCCTCTGCGTTGGGTGTGAATCATCCACCCACCACGGTTGCCCAACTTCGTGCGGAATTCCGCGATTTCCGCCCCGAGTTGCAGGGAACGAAGGCGGCGCGCGACGCAGCCCGCTTTCTGCTGATCCAGCCACCGCTTCCGCTTGCGGCCCGCCCGGCCTACGGCCTGCTCGCGTCAGCTGCGGTCGCGTTGCTGCCGATGTCGGCTCGCTGGCCGTTGCGGCTGCCGTATCTGCCGATCAGCGAGGCGGTTTTGGTCGCGCCCGCTGGCGCGGCGGTGACTCGCCTCATTCGTTGGTCGCTCGCGCCTGTGGCCCCTGCCGCTTGACCCGCGGGTCACGCGCGCTGGTGCGGGTATCCTCGGCGTTGTGGCGACTCGATTTGTGATCATCGGCGGTGGGCCTGCGGGCAACACCGCGGCAACCCATGCAGCTCGCCTCGGCGCGCAGGTCACGCTCATCGAGCGCGACGTGATCGGTGGTGCTGCCCATCTCTGGGACTGCATTCCGTCCAAGACGATGATCGCCACCGGCGGGGCGATTGCGTTCACTCGCCGGTTGGAGGGAATGGGCCTGGAACAGCAGGCGCCCGAGGTCGACGTTGATGCGCTCACCGAACGCATCGAAAGCATCAAGATGCGCCTCCAGCGCAGCACCACCAATCTGTTGACCAGCCAAGGGGTCACCCTGATTCACGGCTCGGCGAAGTTGCTGTCGGCCAACGAAGTGGAGATCACCGTTGTCGACGAGGCCGGCGCTCCAACGGTGACGGTCATCGCAGCCGACGCGGTCCTGATTGCGACCGGCACCCGGCCCCGTATCCCCGACTGGTGCATTCCCGACGGCGAACGCATTCTGGTGACCCGCGACTGCTATCCGCCGAAGGTGTTCCCGGAGAGCGTCACCATCGTCGGTTCGGGTGTCACGGGCGTGGAGTTCGTCCACATGTTCAGCTCCTTCGGTGCCAAGGTGAACTTGGTCGTCAGTCGCCAGCAGGTGCTACCCGGAAAGGATGCCGAAGTTGCAGCAGTGCTGGAGGACGATTTCCTCCAGCGGGGTGTGAAGCTGCTGAAGGGTGCACGCGCAACCTCGATCGAGCGGGTCGTCAACGAATCCGGCGTCGAGGAAGTGGTTGTTCGTTGCGACGACGGCCGGGTCGTTCGCAGTTCACATGCGGTGCTCGCCATCGGATCGGTGCCCAACACCAATGGTTTGGGGCTGGAGGCGGCGGGCGTGGACACCGATGCCAGCGGGTACGTCGTGATCAATCGTCACTGCCAGAGCAGCGTGCCCACCATCTACGCCGCAGGGGACATGAGCGGAAAGCTGCCGTTGTCGTCAGTGGCCAGCATGCAGGGTCGCAAAGTGGCTGAGCACGTCATGGGCCTCCAGAAGGTTGCACACCGTCACCTCGATTACGACAAGGCTGCCAACGCGATATTCACCGAGCCCGAGATCGCCGATGTCGGGCTGGCCGAAGCCGACGCCTTTGCAGTGGGGCGCAAGATTCGGGTGACAAAAGTGCCATTCAGCAGCACCCCGAAAGCGCTGATCAACAACGACTGGCGCGGCTTCGTGAAGATCATCAGCGACCCCGCCACGGGTGTGGTTCTGGGCGGGTCGATCGTGGGCCGACACGCTGCCGAGTTGATCAGTGTGATTGCACTCGCTGTGACTGCGAACCTGAAGGTCACCGACATCGTGGAGAGCCTGCTCGTCCACCCGGCGCTCGCCGAGGCGCTCGCCGAAGCCGCTGACTGATGTTCACCAGCACCGACGAGCGGTCGGCCCCGATTGTGCCTGCGGGGCTGCATCTGGCGTCGTTCGCGCGTCGTATCATCGGCGTCGTCGTGGACCAGATCGTGATCACGGTGCCGGTGTTTGCACTGTTCTACTCGTTGGGTTTTTCGCCGAAGGATGCAATCACCGAGGGCCGCGCCGTGTGGTTCACGGTCACGCTGACGGCACTGGGCTTGACGTATGAGACGGTCGGTGTCTGGCTCTGGGGGCGCACACTGGGAAAGCTGCTGACCGGCACGCGGGCAGTCAGCGTCGTCGACGGTGGCGGCCTCGGATTCGTGCGGGCGTTCCAACGTTCACTGGTGCCGACGGCGCTCGGCGCCATTCCGCAGATCGGTCCACTGCTCGGAATCGGTGTCTACGTCTACGCCTTCTTCGATCCGCTTCGGCAAGGCATCCACGACAAAGCGGCCGGCAGTATCGTGGTGCGGGGCCACGTCCCGGAAGACCCCGTCGACCTGACGGCTAGGCGATGACGGCTAGGCGATGACGACTAGGCGATGACGACGACGACGTCGCCGGCGCCGACGGTGTCGCCCGCCTTCACCTTGATTTCTTTGACCGTGCCGGCCTTCTCGGCGGTGATCTGGTTCTCCATCTTCATGGCTTCGAGCACCACCACCGACTGACCGATCTCGACGGCCTGACCGACCTCCACCAGCACCTTCACGATCGTGCCCTGCATCGGCACCTCGACATTGCCGCTGCCGCCGCCGGCTGCGCCGCCAGCGCTGGCCGCACGAGCTGGCTTCTTGGCCGCCTTCGCGGGGCCGGCCGCCACCATCGGCATGTCGGGCACCCACATCTTGACGTCGAAGCGCTTGCCATTGACCTCGACGGTGGTGTTGCGCTGCACCAGAGGCGCTTCCTCGTCGTCTGTCGGAGTTGGCGGCTTCACTGGTTCGATGCCGGACAGGTCGAGCTTCTCCTCAACCCACTTGGTGGAGTGCGTGAAGGCCTGGAAGTCGGGGTGGCGCAAGATGGCGAGGTCGGCGGGAATCGTGGTGGCCACGCCCTCGACGACCATCTCTTCCAGCGCTCGAATGGTGCGGGCAATGGCCGTGTCGCGATCCTTGCCCCACACGATCAACTTGCCGACCAGGTTGTCGTAGTACTGGCTGATGGTGTCGCCGCTCTCGTACCCACCATCGAAACGGATGCCGAAGCCATCGGCCGGAACGAGCTTGGTGATGGTGCCGGGGGAGGGCAAGAACTTGCCGCCCGCCGGGTTCTCGGCGTTGATACGAATCTCGATGCCGTGGCCGTAGCGACGGGCGGCAACTTCAGCCTGCGTCATCGGCAACGGCTCGCCACTGGCAACGCGGAGCTGCCACTCGACCAGGTCGATGCCGGTGATGACCTCGGTGACTGGGTGCTCGACCTGCAGGCGGGTGTTCATCTCGAGGAAGAAGAACTCCTCGTCCTGATAGATGAACTCGACAGTGCCCGCGTTGTAGTAGCCGACGGCCTTGGCTGCCTTGATCGCGGCCTCACCCATGGCTTCTTCCACGCCGGGAGCCATGTGCGTGGCGGGGGCCTCCTCAATGAGCTTCTGATGGCGGCGCTGCGCGGAGCAGTCGCGGGTGCTGACCCACACGACCTCGCCGAACGTGTCGCCGACGATCTGCACTTCCACGTGGCGCGGCCAGGTGAGGTAACGCTCGATGTAGATCTCGTCGCGCCCGAAGAATGCCTTGGCCTCGCGCTTGGCACTGTCCATGGCCTCTTGCACTTCTTCGGCGCTGCGGATGACCTTCATGCCGCGACCACCGCCGCCATATGCAGCCTTGATGACCAGCGGCCATCCGAACTCGTTGCCGAACGCGAGGATCTCGTCGGCCGACGTGATGAATTCTGTGGTGCCCGGCACGATCGGTGCGCCGCCGCGCTGAGCGGCCTTGCGCGAGCTGACCTTGTCGCCCATCTCGTCGATCGCTTCCGGCGGTGGCCCGATGAAGGCCACACCCTTGGCGATGATCGCACGAGCGAAGTCGGCGTTCTCCGAGAAGAAGCCGTAGCCGGGGTGCACGCCGTCGGCGCCGCTCTGTTCGATGGCGTTGAGAATGGCCTCGGTGTTGAGGTAGCTCTCGGCGGCGGTGGAGCCGCCGAGTGCATACGCTTCGTCGGCGAGTCGGACATGAAGGGCGTTGCGGTCGAGTTCGCTGTAGACCGCGACGGTCTTGATGCCGAGCTCACGGGCAGCCCGGATGACTCGAACGGCGATCTCTCCACGGTTGGCGATCAGGATCTTTTTCAGCACAGGCAGCAATACTTGCGGAATGGACACCCCCGGCGCCACACCGCCGAACTTTCCGCCCTCGGTCGGGTCACGCGAGTGGCCCATCGGCTGGCACGTCGGAGTCGTCGAGGAGACCGGCAGCACCAACGCCGACCTGCTGGCCGCCGCTGTTGACGGCGCCCCGAATCGCAGCGTCTTGGTTGCCCGACACCAGACTGCGGGTCGTGGTCGACTGGACCGTCGCTGGGAGGCGCAGCCAGGCGCGAACCTGCTGGTATCGCTGTTGTTTCGCGAGATTCCCGAGTCGCCGCACGTACTGACGCAACGAGTCGGCCTCGCTGCGATCGCCGCGTGCCAGCAGGTCGCCGGCGTTCGTCCGGTGCTGAAGTGGCCCAATGACCTGTTACTGGACGGCGCCAAACTGGCCGGCATTCTGGCGCAGGCACAGCTCGGTGCGCAGCCCGTGATCGTGGTCGGTATCGGTCTCAATGTTGGATGGGCCCCAGAGGGTTCGGCTCGCCTCGGTGACTCCACCGATCCGTTGGACGTGCTGGCCGCCATGCTGCAGGCGTACGACGAGATCCCCGCGGACATCTCCGCGATGTACCGCGACAGCCTGGCCACGCTCGGCAGCACCGTGCGCGTTGAAGTTTCCGACGGTGCCGTCGAAGGCCGCGCGGTCGACGTCGAGCCCGACGGCCGCCTCGTCGTCCTCGACGACTGCGGAATCACCCACCGCTTCGCCGTCGGCGACATCGTGCATCTCCGCTAGTCCTCAGCCGTTCACAACCGCACGTGTCATAGCCCGACCGGACTGTGATTCGGTGGAGGCCTGACACGTGCGGTTGTGAACTCGGTGTGCAGCGTCTCGAGCACATAGGCAGGGTCGTCGATGACGTCGGCAGTCGTGAACTCGATGACGTGGTTTCCGAGGTGCTGAAGTTGGTTCCGACGGCGGGCGTCACGTTGACGGTCGCGATCCGATGTGTGTCCGAGACGTCCGCTGACTTCGACGATGGTCCTCGTCGCAGGGAATGTGAAGTCGACTCGTGCCACCCGTTGGCCATTACGCCTGAAGATGATCTGACAGTCGGGCCGAGGGAGATCGGCAGCGCGAATCAACCGGAGAAACCTTCGCTCCAGATGTGATTCGCCGCCAGAGTCCAAGAGGAGTTCGCTCAGAAATCTGGTACCCGAGCGGCCTGTTCCTCGAAGCGTTGGGAGCCGTGTCCTGATCTTGAGCAGGGCAGTTCTCCGCATCCGGATGGCGCTGTCAATAGCGCTCTCCAGCTCCGCTGCCCTCGGTCGTTGTGTCGCATAATCGAGCAGTGCGCGTGTAGCCGAGCTCGTTCGAACATCGTCGTGATTGATGATGTCGCCGTTGTCCCAACGAGTCGTGGTGTGGATCGTTGCCCAGTTGGCGATCGACCGCTGCCCTCTCGGTACGAGAAACTCCGCATGAGTTGGCTCCGTCACCTCGACGTCGAGCCACCGCAGTGCCGTCGTCCCGAAGAGCGCGCCGCGGTGTCCCAACCACGCGGCACCTGCCCGCACCTTCATCTCAAATGTCAATGGCGTGGCCGCGTGGCGAAATTGGTCCGGCGCTACCTGGATCCACAGCCCGTCAGACTGCGCCTTCTCCCACACCCAATCCGACACTCCGACGTGTTTCCGACCGGCGGCGGTGACCAGCGAGTGGTGGGCGGCCGCCCACTCGATCAACGCGGTTTCGTTCCTCACACTGAATCTGGGCACGGTGAGATTCCGAGATCGGCAAAATTTCGTTTCACAAACGCACATGTCGTCGCCTGACGTCGGTGTGATTCGGTGGAGCTGTGACAGGTGCGATTGTGAACGGGAGTGACCTCTTGGCGGAGCTCGCGGGAACTAGCGTGATCGGCCGTGCTTGCCCAGGACACCACTCCGCTGCCGCGCAAGCGCCGACTGCCGACGTTCCTTGCCATTGCCCTCCTGACGACGGTGGTTGCGGGTGCGGGCACACTGATCGCTGCTCGGCGAGTCGTGAACAACGTGCCCCGGGTCGCAGGTGTCTCCGAGGTGCTCAGCGCCAGCACTGGCAGCGTGGAGAACTACCTACTCGTGGGCAGTGACAGCCGTGCGCTTGGCGACCCCAATACGGGCGAAACAGGCGATGTCACGGGCAATCGCAGCGACACGATCATGGTGATGCGGGTCGACTCGAATACCGGTAGCGCCAGCCTGTTGTCGATTCCGCGCGACCTGTGGGTTGATCGTGCCGGCCATGACAGCAAGGGCCGCATCAACTCCTCCTACAACGACGGGCCTGCAGCGTTGGTGCAGACCGTGCAGGGTGGCGACCTACGCATCCCGATTCACCACTATGTGGAGATCGATTTCTCAGGTTTCAAGGCGTTGGTCGATGCGCTGGGTGGGGTGCAAGTGTGCTTTTTCTACCCGACGCGCGACTTCAACACCGGTCTCGACATTCCCGAAGGCGGGTGTTACGTGCTCGACGGCACGCAGGGCCTTGCCTACGCCCGTAGTCGACACTACGAAGAGTTCCGTGATGGCGAGTGGCACGAGGACCCCACTTCGGACCTTGGCCGATCCACGCGCCAGCGCGCGTTTGTCAACGCATGCCTGCAGACCGCGCTCGCGCGGGTGAAGACCAATCCGTTCGTCACCGGTGAGCTGGTGACGACGATCGGTTCCTCGATCAGAATCGACGACGAACTGGACCCGATCGGCGCTGCTGCATCGCTGCGCACTGCCGTCGGCGATGGCTTGCTGGCCTACTCGCTGCCAGTGGACGGCAGGACCATCGATGGAAATGCGGTGCTCGAGCTGGGTGACGGCGCCGAAACCGTGCTGGCATACTTTCGCGGCGACGGGCCGGCCCCAGCGCCCTCCGCGTAGCTGTGTCCGCCATACTGGTCTGATGTCGATCGTCAAAGAGAGTGATGCAATCGCCGGTGTGTATACCGTGGAGCCCAGCCTCCACGGTGATCAGCGTGGATTGTTCATCGAGACATACCGCCGCGAGTGGTTCCCAAATGGGCGCGAGATGTTGCAGGGCAACCGCTCGAACAAGCAGCAGAACGCGGTGGTGGGTTTGCACTATCACCTGCACCAAGCCGACTACTGGTACTGCCCGGTCGGCACCATCCGCGTGGTCATGCACGACCTCAGAGAAGGCGGCCCGACGTACGGTGGCACGATGGCCTTCGACATCTCGGGCGACAACCACCTCGGCGTGTACATCCCGCCCGGCGTAGCGCATGGTTTCGCAGCGCTCACCGACGTCGTGATGACGTACCTCGTTGACAACTATTACAACCCGGCCGATGAGCTGGGTGTGATGTGGAACGACCCGGTGATCGGCGCCGACTGGGGGGTCACTGAACCCATCATGTCTGCCCGCGACCTAGCGAACCCATTGCGCGCCGACCTCCCCGATGGCCGCCGCCCCTACTGGCCGATGAGGACCTGAGTATGAAACTGTTCGTCACCGGCGCGGCCGGCTTCATCGGCTCGAACTACGTCCGCTGGCTGCTGGCCAACAGCGACGACGAGATCACGATCTTCGACGCGCTCACCTACGCAGGCAACATGGAGAGCATCCGCGATGTGCTCGACGACAAGCGAACCTCGTTCGTTCACGGAGACATCTGCGATGAGGACACGGTGGTTCGAAGCATGGACGGCCACGACGCGGTGGTCCACTTCGCCGCCGAGAGCCATGTCGACCGCAGCATCAAGGATCCGTACGCGTTCGTGCGCACCAACTGCTTCGGCACCAATGTGATGTGCGACGTGGCCCGCCGGGTCGGGGTGCAGAAGTTCCTGCACATCAGCACCGACGAGGTCTATGGCACGATCGACGAAGGCTCGTTCAGCGAGACTGATGTGCTCACACCCCGTTCGCCGTACAGCGCGGCAAAGGCCGGCAGCGACCTGATCGCGCTGAGCTACTTCACCACGCACGGCCTGCCCGTAGTCGTCACCCGTTGCAGCAACAACTACGGCCCGTTCCAGTTCCCCGAGAAGGTGATTCCGCTCTTCACCAGCAATTTGCTGGATGGCCGCAAGGTGCCGCTCTACGGCGATGGCGGCAACGTTCGCGACTGGATTCACGTGGAGGACCACAACCGCGCGGCGCACCTGGTGCTGCAGCAAGGAGTGGTCGGCGAGATCTACAACATCGGAGCGCACGAGGAGTTCACCAACCGCGAGCTGACCTACAAGTTGCTCGAACTGTGCGGCCGCGATGAAAGCTTCATCGAGCCAGTGGCCGATCGTCTGGGCCACGACCGTCGCTACTCGGTCAACATCGACAAGATCTCCGCTCTCGGCTGGAAGTTGGAGAACACCTTCGAGCAGGGCTTGGCCGACACTGTGGCCTGGTACCGCGACAACCGGTGGTGGTGGGAGCCGTTGAAGGCCAAGGCGGGTCTGTAGGTGCGCGTACTGATCACCGGAGCGGGCGGGCAGCTCGGCATCGACCTGACGGCGACCTGCACCGCTGCGGGCGACGAGGTGTTCGCCTTCGATCGTGCTGGCCTCGACATCGGTTCAAGGTCGGCGGCGCTCAACGCGGTGACGTCGCTCCGCCCGGATGTGGTGATCAACTGCGCGGCCTGGACGGCGGTCGACGCATGTGAAGGCGACCCAGATCGTGCGCTCATGCTCAACGGTCTGGCGGTGCGTTGGTTGGCCGAGGCAACCGACCGTGTTGGCGCTCACCTGGTTCAGGTCAGCACGGATTACGTCTTCGACGGTGCACTCGACCGTCCGTATCACGAGCGGGACGAGACGAATCCGGAAAGCGTCTACGGCATTTCCAAGCTGATGGGTGAACGCGAGGCACTGGCGCTCGGCGTCTCGGCGACCGTCGTGCGCACCTCGTGGGTATGCGGTCGAAATGGGAACAACATGGTGAAGACGGTTATGCGCTTGGCCGACGCTCACCCGCAGCTCTCGTTCGTCGACGATCAGATTGGCCATCCGACGTTCACTCACGATCTGGCGCCGGTGCTTCGAGGGCTGGCGATCGACCGACTCAGCGGCGTGGTGCATGTCACCAATCAGTCGGCATGCTCGTGGTATCAGTTTGCGGGTGAGGTGGTTGCAGCGATGGGCAAAGACCCGGCGATGGTGCGACCGATCGCGACCGTCGACCTGCAGCCCGCCCGGCCAGCGCCTCGGCCCGCGAACAGCGTTCTCGACAACGCGGTGTTACGAATGGCGGGTTTCACCCCCATGCGAGATTTTCGCGAGCCACTGCGCGAGACGGTGGCCTCGCTGATGATCGACGCCGCCGATTAGTTAGCCGGATACAGCAATCAGCGATGCGCCGGCGATGGCCAGCAGAATGCCGCCGACATTGATTCGGCTGACGGGTTCGTGATCGAACCGAGCGGCCAGCGCGGTCGTCGCCAGCGGATACAGCGAACCAAGGAC
>JANLPB010000355.1:0-10884 GCA_031366885.1 Ilumatobacteraceae bacterium | reverse complement strand
CCGAGGTCGTGGGACAGCGTCACTACGACGTGGCTCGCCGCGTGCAAGAGATCTTGCAGCGCTACAAGGAACTGCAAGACATCATTGCCATTTTGGGTCTGGATGAGTTGTCCGAAGAGGACCGACTCACGGTGTCGCGTGCGCGCAAGGTGCAGCGGTTCCTCAGTCAGCCGTTCTATGTTGCCGAAGTGTTCACCGGTGTCAGCGGCGAAACCGTTCCCGTAGCAGAGACGGTCGAGAGCTTCGAAGCCATCGTCAACGGTGAACTCGACGAAGTGCCAGAGCAGGCCTTCCTCAACGTCGGCGGTGTCGAGCAGGTGCTGGCCAAGGCCAAGGCGCTGCAAGAAGGCACAGCCTGACCATGGCAACCATGCAGGTCGAGCTGGTGTCGCCGGAGAAGGTCATCTTCTCCGGCGAGGCCACACAGGTCGTCACGCGCACCCTCGGTGGCGGCGAGATCGCGTTCCTGCCCGGTCATGCCCCGTTCCTCGGTGCGCTCATCGAGAACCACACACGCATCACACTTGCCGACGGCAGCGTGCTCGATGTTGCGGTTCACGGCGGCTTTGTACAGGTCAGCGGCAACACCGTCAGCATCCTCAGCGATACCGCTGAGCTGGGCGAACACGTCGATCGCGCTCGTGCACTGCGGGCGAAGGAAGCCGCCGAAGAGGCGCATCGCCTCGAGCCGCTTGCCGAAACCGCCGCCGCTCTGGCCCGAGCTCACGCCCGTCTGAATGCATCCGGCGGCCTCACCGGCACCCCCCAAGGCCAGCACTAAAGCGTCAAGTTCCTGCTGAGGCCTGCCTGGTAGGGTCCGCAGCGATGCGTGGCGGAATGCGAAGTCTGGCGAGTGCGATTCTGGGCTGCGCGCTCGCCGCAGTTCCCGCACCCGGCCACTCGTCGGGCGACGTCTCGGCGACGGCGTGGAATGACACGACACTGAGCGCCGGATTTGGCCAAGGCGGAATCGTGCGGCTGACTGGATGGACGAGCGTTCTTGACACGGTCGAGTTGTCGGACGGAGGTCTGCTGGTCCGCGTCCAACACATGGCGAACGGTGGGATAGTCGATCTCGATGGCGTGGTTCGCCTGCGTGCGGACGGTTCCCTGGATACCTCGTTCGGCGCAACCGGGCCGAACCCGGGTTCCATAGCGGTGCCCGCGGGCAGCGGCAAATCGGTGCTCCCAAGAACCAACGGATCGTTCCTCCTGAGTGACGGAGTCGTTCGTCAGTACACGGCTGCCGGTGACGTCGATCTGGCTTTCGGCGTCCGGGGCACCACGAACACCTTCAGCGGAGCGGTCTTCGAGCTCGACGATGGAAGCCTCATGTTGTCCAACGTCTTGTACACCTTCGCGCTCTACCGATACTCCACCGACGGGGTCGCAATACCCGGCTATTCGCTCGACACCAGCCTGCCATCGCGGGTCATCGCTCCGGTTCGGATGGTCGACGGCGGATGGCGGGTCGCAGTTGCCGGTGACCACCCCTTCGGAGGGCCGCCATCGAGCAACGTGGTGTCGTTGACGGCCGACGGGAGTCTGGATCTGTCGTTCGGAGGAGGCGATGGCATCGCAGAACTTGCGGACGACTCGTATGCCGACATCGGTCCGCGGGTTCTGCTGGATGCGCTACCTGATGGCCGTCTCGCTACCTCATTCAACACCATCGGCAGCACATTCAGCATCGTCCGGCTCACAGCAACCGGCGAGTTCGACGTCAGCGTCGAGCCCAGCGGGCGAAGGTTCTACAACGGAGAGTTGATGTCGCTCGACCTTGACAGCGATGGCACTATGACCCTCGGTGTCACCCAGCGATTCGACCGCCCGACCAACCAAAACCCCTACCTCGCCACGGTCATGCGGGCGGCCGTCTGGGGAGACCCGGACGTCAATTTCAACCGGTACGGGTGGACGCCCGGATCTGTCTGGTTGGCCGAACTGGGCGTCGCCGGGTTCTCCCTCGGAGGTACGTTGACGTCTGTCCGAGGCGGGGCGGTCATCGTGAGCACGACGCAGTACGACCCCACCCTTTCGACTCCCGGCATTGCGCAGCTCACCCGACTGCAGCTGCCGCCGCACGGGCAAGTTCCGTCGGTGGCTGGGCCGGCGACCGCCCTTGCACCCGCTTTCCGACTGCGGAACGCGCAGCACATCTGAGCCGCCACGTCGAGCACCCTGACGGCCGGGCGTAGCCTTGGAGGATGGCTTCTTTTCCGTTTACTTCTGCACTGGTCACTGGCGCGTCGAGCGGGATTGGCGAGGCGATGGCCGAGCTCCTGGGCGCCGCTGGCATCCCCACCGTTGTCGTCGCGCGACGGGCCGACCGACTCCAGCAGCTCGCGGACCGGTTCTCGTGTATCGAGGTCCTCGCCGCCGACCTTGGCACTACGAAGGGCCTCAACAAGGTCGTGGCTCGCGTCGAGGATGAGGCGCTGCCCATCGACCTCGTGGTCAACAACGCCGGGTTCGGGAGTTCAGGTTCGTTCCACGAACTCGACGCCGACCGTCTCGACGCGGAAGTGCAACTCAACGTCGCAGCGCTCACTCGGTTGAGCCGCGCTGCTCTCGGGGCGATGGTTCCTCGGGGTCGCGGTTACCTGCTCAACGTCAGCAGCGTGGTCAGCTTCCAGCCAGCCCCAAAGTTGGCGGTCTACGCCGCCACCAAGGCATATGTGACCAGCCTCACCGAGAGCCTTCATGAAGAAGTTCGTGGGACCGGCGTGCACGTCACGGCTCTCTGTCCGGGCCTGACGCGCACGGAATTCCAGAGCGTCAGCAGTACCGAGAGCTACGCCAAGGACTACCCGTCATTTGCGTGGCTGGAATCGACCGAGGTAGCTCAAGCCGGGCTCGACGACGTTGCCAAGGGCAAAGCGCTGTCCATCCCCGGCGCGATGTACAAGAGCATGGTCGCGGGCGTCAGCATCATGCCGCGCGGCCTCACCCGTCGCCTCAGCAGCCTCGTGCAGCGAGGCTGAGAGGGTTCGTTTGCTTAGTACTCGACGGAGGCGAAGGACGCGAGCTTGTCGATGCGGTGGCGGGCGTCGATCATGCGGACTGTGCCACTACGGGACCGCATCACCAGGCTTTGTGTGCGGGCGCCACCGTGCTCGTAGCGAACACCGCGCATCAGTTCGCCGTCGGTGATGCCGGTGGCGGCGAAGAAGCAGTTGTCGCCTTGCACCAGGTCGTCGGTGTGCAGCACACGTGACAGGTCGTAACCATCGGCAATGGCGGCGTCGCGTTCTTCATCACTGCGCGGGGCGAGCAGGCCTTGGATCTCGCCGCCCATGCACTTCAATGCTGCTGCAGAGATGACGCCCTCGGGGGTGCCGCCAATACCAATCAGCACGTCGACTCCGGCGTCGGGCCAGCCGGTGGCGATAGCGCCAAAGATGTCGCCGTCGCCGATCAACTTCACGCGGGCGCCGGTACTGCGGACTTCCGCGATCAGGTCGTCGTGTCGAGGGCGGTCGAGGATGACCACGGTGAGGTCGCGAACGGACTCGCCCTTCGCTTTGGCAATCCAGCGCAGGTTCTGGGTCGGCGTGGCAGTGATGTCGATGCTGCCCGCTGCCTCGGGGCCGACGGCGATCTTGTGCATGTAGACGCAGGGACCAGGGTTGAACATCGTGCCGCGCTCGCCGACCGCGATCACCGCAATTGCGTTCGCTCGGCCGTACGCGGTGAGCGTGGTGCCGTCGATTGGGTCAACAGCGACGTCGGTGAGCGGCGCAGTGCCGTCACCGACGTGTTCGCCGTTGAACAACATGGGTGCTTCGTCCTTCTCGCCTTCGCCGATGACGACGATGCCGTCCATGGGCACCGTCGAGAGCACGGTACGCATGGCATCGACGGCGGCGCCATCGGCTCCGTTCTTGTCACCGCGGCCAACCCACCGCGATGCGGCGAGTGCGGCTGATTCGGTGACACGCACCAGTTCGAGCGCGAGGTTGCGGTCTGGCTTCTGCGAGTTGGCGATCATCGCCAACCACCGTAGTGGCTAGCGAAGGGGTCGAGGTTGTCGGTGTACCAGCGGCTCGTCGTCGGGTGGCTCTGGCCGGCGAACCCGGCTATGGGAGCGTGACCGGCGGATGAGATCGTGACGATCGCGAACGAGCTGGTGCATGACAGGGGATGAGTGAGTGAACATGGGACTACTCCGTGGGGATGGTTGATGGGAATCAGTGATGTGCCGGCGGGCAAGGGTCGCCGGAACGGCGTTGGCGCTGGGGCGGCCGCCGTGAAAGGCGGCCGGTGTGCCGGACTCAGGCGCCGGACTCAGGCGCCGGCGGGCAACGCGCCGCCAGGGAAGCGCGCGCCAAGGTCGTGGCGGATCAGTTGCTGCAACATGGGGCACCTCCTCATCTGGTTCGCGTTGGGAACCGACATCGTTGCGCGAAGGTCCACACCGAGTCCACTGATTAACGCGGAGCCGTATTTCGGCTGCGGCGAGGCGCAGTAATAGGGTGACCCGGATGGAGCAGATCGCGGCCGAGCGGTGTGTCGGAGGCAGCGATCTCACCGAACCGCGCCTCGCCCCCGACGGTTCACTGCTGGTGTATGCGCGTTCGACTGCCGGGGTGGCAACGCTCGTCGTGCACCGTTTCGATGGCTCGGGCGACACTCATCTGGCGGTGTCGCCTGCCCTGCGCCCCGGGCGCGGCATGGGTGGCGGAGCGTGGACATTCACCGCCGACGCTCTGTCCGTTGTCTACGTCGCAGTCGACGGCAATCTGTGGCAGCAGCCGATTGCTGGTGGGCCGGCGGTATCGCTCACGGACCACGGCCCCGATCGGTCGGCGACGAGCCCCGTCGCGGCCGAGGGTGGTCGCTTCATCGTCTACGTCCTCGACCTTGCCGAAGTACACGAACTCGACACTGCGACGGGGCGAACGCGTCGGCTGGACGACGACAGCGCCGACTTTTGCATGGACCCGTTTGTGGACGCCAAAGGCGTTGCGCGTTGGATGGCATGGAACGTTCCAGACATGCCGTGGGACAACAGCCGAACCCAATGCAGCGACCGCGCGGCGGGGACAGCGCCGCCGAGGGCCGTTGCGTCCCCGTCGTGCGTCCAGCAGCCGCGCGTGCTGCCGGACGGTTCGCCCATCGCGGTTCGCGACGACCGCGGATGGCTGAACATCTGGATCGGCGAGTCGCCGTTGGTCGAGGAACCGTTCGAGCACGCAGGCCCCAGCTGGGGGCCGGGGCAGCGCTCGTACGGCTGGTCACCCAAGGGCGACTTCATCGCGGTCGCTCGCAACGAGGGCGGGTTCGGCCGCCTCGTCGTCGTCGAGATTGCGTCCGGACAGGTCACCGAGGTTGCGCGGGGCGTGCACGGCCAGCTGTCGTGGGAAGGCGATCGACTGGCGGCCATCCGTACCGGTGCGCGCACGCCGACGCAGGTGGTCGTCTACCGCACAGACTCGTGGGAACGCACGTCGGTCGCCACCGGTACCGCGGCGGCGTGGGCGCCACACGAGATGGTCGAGCCGGAAGCGATAGAGGTGCCGGTCAGCGATGGCGTACTTCATGCTCGGCTCTATCGCAGCGACGGCTCCGATGGTCGACTCATCGTGTGGCTGCATGGCGGCCCAACGGATCAGTGGATGGTCACGTTCATGCCACGAATCTCGTTCTGGCTGTCGCGTGGCTGGTCGGTTTTGGTGCCCGACTATCGCGGTTCCACGGGTCACGGCAGGTGGTATCAGCAGGCGCTGAGCGGGCGCTGGGGCGAGCTGGACGTGGCCGACACACTGGCCGCTGCTCAGTTCGCCCATGCCGCGGGTTGGGCGGCCCGGGGTCGAACGGTGGTCTTTGGCAGCTCCGCCGGAGGGTTCACCGCGCTGGGGGCGGTCGCTGCCGACCCGGAAGCCTTCGCAGCGGCGGTGCTGCTGTATCCGGTCAGCGACCTCATCGAGTTGGCGGAGCACAGCCATCGTTTTGAACGCCACTACACCGACAGCCTCGTCGGCCCGCTGCCCGACGCTGTCGAGCGCTACCGCGAACGCTCGCCGGGGTACCACGCCAACCGACTGGTGCGCACGCCACTGTTGATCATGCACGGTGCGCTCGATGCCGTGGTGCCGGTGCGCCAGAGCCAGGTGTTGGCGCAACGCGTGCAGACCGCCGGGGGCGACGTGCAACTGCATGTCGTTGCGGGTGAGGGGCACGGCTTTCGCCAAGCAGAACATCAACTCGACGAGTATCGCCGAGCTGAAGACTTCCTCGCGCGGTGCGTGCCGGTAGCGTTTCGCTCGTGAGTGACGAGTGGAACCCCAACGATCCTGACGCAACGCGTGTGCTGTACGACCTGAGCAGCTGGACGTTCGATCAGCAGGCCGAGCTGGCGGCAGAGCTGGCCGACGCGGACATCCCTCACACGTGGGATGGTCTCGAGTTGGTAGTGCCCGAGTCGCACGAGGCCGTGACAGATTCGACGATTACTCGGGTCGAGGCGCGAGTGGGCGTGGTGTACGAGGGTGACCCGGTTCCCGATCCGGTCGACAGTGAGGCGGTACGCGCGGCACCGCTGGACATTCCCGAAGGCGACGCCACCACCGAGTACGACTTGGCCGATTGGCCCGAAGCCGACCGGCAGTCAATCACCCGCGCGCTGACCCGCCAGTCTGTTCCATATCGCTGGGAAGACGACCTGCTCGTGGTGCCGACCGCCAACGAAGCGTTAGTCGAGTCGTTGATGGACATGATCGAACAGGGTGAGTTCGCGGCTCACGCCGACGACATTCACATCGACGGCGACTCCGGCGAGGAGGGCGAGCGGCTGCCGTTCGAGACCTTGACGACGTTCTTCCTTGCGGGTGTGCGTCTCCAGAAAAACCCGATGGATGCCGACGGGTTGGAGCAGTTGATTGCGGCAACATCCGTGGCCGACCCGGCGCGGCCGCCGTACGGCGTTGACATTCGGCTGTGGCAGCGGACGTGCGAGTTGGCCGACGAGCTAGCCGGAGCGCTGGCGGACTCCGACGAGCCTGACCATGACGAGACGGTGGCAGTGGCGAGCGAATTGCACGACCTGCTGCGCCCGTACGTCTGAGCTCGAAAGCGCGTCGACATGCTGCTCGCTGAGCTGCAGCTCTGGCACACCCGTCCGGTCACCCCGACGCGTCGTATTGCGCTCGGCCACTTGGTGCTGCCCATGGACCCGGCGCCTGGTCTCGGCGGTGTCCTGCTGGCGGCCGTGGTTGCGGCCTACCTTCCCGACGTCGACGACGAGTTGCACCCCGACATCGGCCGACTCATCGACCAGGTCGCGCGCGGCGATCGCGTCGTCCAGCCCCGTTTGCAGCACCGCTACCAGATCGACCGTCACGGCCTGGCAGCCAGCGTTCATCAGCTCAACGGCGATGCCGATCACGTTGAGTTCGACCTGCACTCGATGGGTCGTCCACTGTCGCAAGTCGTTGGCGCGATCTACGCGCTTGAACGATTGGGCTTCGACGCACGGCGCAACGTGGCGCCGGTTCTGCACCGAGCAATGCGTTGGCGAGGGCCGATTGGGCCGTCCTTCGTGGCCGATATCACCGGTGTCAGCCGCACCGATCTCGTCGGGATTGCCGATCCACGAGTGTGGGCGCTCGACCTTCTCGGCTTCCCGATGGGCACGGTCATGGTGACGAAAAAGGAGGTCATGGCCCGCTTTCGTGTTCGGCTGCGTGAAGCGCACCCAGACCATGGCGGCGACGAGAGTAACGCCGCCAACGACATCGAGCGGCTTGGTGAAGCGCGTCGTATCCTGCTGTCGCAGTGAATCGTCTGTTGCTGTTCCCCGGTGCCGGCTCGGCCAGCACGCATCCCAGCCTGCTGGCCATCGAGGCGGCTGTGGCGCCGATGCCGTGCGTGCGCGCCGACTTCCCATATCGCAAGTTGGGACGCAAGGCACCGGACCGGCCACCGGTGTTGCTGCGGGCCGTGCGCGACGAAGCCCAGCCGCTGCTGCGCTCCGCGCGCGACACGCTCGTGTTGGGCGGCCGCTCGATGGGCGGTCGCATCTGCTCGTTGGCAGTGGGCGATGAAGAAGCCCCGCTGCGCGCGAAGGGCTTGGTCCTGATCTGCTACCCACTTCATCCGCCGGGCAAACCCGAGCGTTTGCGGGTGGAGCACTTCCCGCGGCTGCACGTCCCATGCCTATTCATCTCGGGCACCAAGGATGCGTTCGGCACCCCGGGCGAAATGACGGAGTGGACCGCGACCATTCCGGGTCCGGTCACCCACCAGTGGATGGAAGGGAAGGGCCACGACCTGAAAGGTTGCGACGACACCATCGCGTCGCTGGTAGCGGCGTGGATCTCAGGTCTGTGAGAGTTCGGGGTCGCCGGGGTTCAGCTGTTCGAGCTCGAGGTGAGCCGTCTCGGGGTAGTGCCGCACGGCGATGTACGCGGCGAGCAACTGGCCGACGCCCATGGCCGCCATCAACGCCCCGAAACTTGCCCCTCGATCGCGGAAGTGACCGACTAACAAGATGCCGACACTTCCGCTCAGCAGCGCGGTGGCAGTCACGAGTCCGTTGGCGGTGCCGCGGTTGCCGGTGGGAAACAGCTCGGCGCGATACACCGCGAACGCCGGGTAGGCCATCGCCGCAGTGAAGCCTCCACCCAACGAGAGCGCCCACATCGCCGGCCCGCCGGTGAAAAATGCGCCGACGATGCAGACCGTGGAGATGGGAGTGCAGGTGGCGATCAGGCGGCGGCGACCGATCGAGTCAGCCAGGTGACCGCCCACGATCAAACCGATCGAGGCTGGTGTTCCGGTCGCGAGGGTGAACAGCGCGATGCCCCCGCCGCTGTAGCCGCGGATGTCGTCGAGGTAGCGGTTCTGAAAGAACGAGGCGGGCGCCACGAACAGGTTGGCGCACAACGCGACGGCCGCGATCAGCGCCAGTCGTCGCCGATCCAGTCGGGGGGCAATGGGATGTGCCATCTCGAAGCGGCGGGTCTCG
This sequence comes from Ilumatobacteraceae bacterium, assembly GCA_031366885.1. Lineage (GTDB taxonomy): Bacteria > Actinomycetota > Acidimicrobiia > Acidimicrobiales > Ilumatobacteraceae > UBA668. The sequence goes on along the minus strand of JANLPB010000355.1, from coordinate 1,916 downwards.
CGGAGATGGCGAGCAAGACTGACGGCTATCGGCAGCCAGATCAGCGACAGCAGGTACACGAATCTCCAACCCTCGTCGCCGAGGTCGGCCAGCTTCAGCGCCCCAACGGCGATTCCAGCCCCCAGCCCGGCAGACATCGCCAGCACACTGACCGCGTACGCGCGACTGTTGCGTGGCATGTCTTCCGCAGCAGCGACCGCTGCCAGCAGGGCAAGCGCTATGCCCAGCGGCCGGGCCACGGTCTGCGACACCACCAGTAGTTGGAAGGTCGGGGCGAGCGCGCCGAGGGCACAGAACAGCGGCGTCAGCCATGCGAGCAGCACGATCGTTCGTCGCCGACCTACCCGGTCGGCCATCACCGCGAACGGCAACGCGATCACCACGCCAATGCGCACGATCGCCCCGCCGACGCTCTGTCCGGAGTTCGAGATTCCGAAGCTGTTGGCTGCGAAGTTGGCGGTTTGGGTGAACAACGTGTTGGCGAATGCGGCGGAACTGGAGGCCACCGCTAGCAGCGCGAGTGTGCGAACCTGCCGCTCGTTGAGCCGGTCAGGCGGTGCCCACCATGGGCTGGCCGCGCCAGGGGCTCGGCGGTGCCGCAGCGCGTGGCGAATCGGAAGCGCGAACAGCCATCCGAACCAGGGAATTCCGAGACGATAGGTGGTGACCTCGGTGCGGCTGCCGTCGTTGCCGTCGGTCACCACGCGGCGGTAGCTGTGAAATGGCCCGTTGTGCTGCACGAACGAACCGTCGGGGTCGCGTTGCTCGTCCAGCACGTCGTGGCGCGGCTGATCAGCCGTGTCGAGCTGTGGGGTACCCGCCGCCCAGGTCTGCGTGATCGTGCGTGGTGAGTGGGTGAACAGTCGCCGCAGCACCGCCCCAACGCTACGGCATACTTGTCACGCTATGAACGAAGAGCGCATCCTCATCCGGCGGGCCGGCCCCCTTCATGGTGAGGTTGCCATCCCCGGCGCGAAGAATTCAGTGCTCAAGCTGATGGCTGCCACGCTGCTGGCCGACGGTACCTCGACGCTGACCAATGTTCCCGACATCGCCGACGTGGGCATCATGGGCGAGCTGCTGGCAGCGATTGGAGTGCGTAGCCAGCACCTCGGTGATGGCACGCTGCGGATGACCAACACTGGCGAGATCTCCCCGGTCGCGCCCTACGAGCTGGTCGAGCGAATTCGGGCCAGCATCAACGTGCTGGGGCCTCTGCTCGGCCGTTTCGGTCGGGTGTCGCTATCGCTGCCCGGTGGCGACGATTTCGGTAGCCGCCCGATCGACATGCACCTCAAAGGTTTGGAAGCCATGGGCGCCACCTTTGAGTTACGCCATGGCGTCGTCGAGGGGCGGGCCGACCGGCTGCGCGGGGCTGAGATCACCCTCGAGTTCCCCAGCGTCGGCGCCACCGAAAACATTTTGACCGCTGCAGTTCACGCAAAAGGCCGGACAGTCATCGACAATGCGGCGCGTGAGCCCGAAATCGCCGACCTCTGCAACTATCTGGTCGCAATGGGCGCCCACATCACCGGCATCGGGTCGTCGACGCTGGCCGTCGAGGGTGTGGAGCCCGGCGAACTGCACTCGGCGGACCACCAAGTGGTGCCAGATCGAATCCAGGCCGCCACCTATCTCGCTGCCGTAGCCGTCAGCGGCGGTGAAGTGGTGCTGCGCGGTGCCCGCGCCGACCACATGGAGATGCTGCTCAGTCGGTTCCACGACATGGGTCTCACCGTGACATCTGTCGGCGACGGGCTGGCCGTGTGGGCGCATGGGCGCCTGAAGAGCACCGACGTGGCGACGCTTCCGTATCCAGGTATCGCCACCGACTACAAACCGCTCATCGTCACCATGCTGTCCGTCGCCGAAGGGGTCGGCATCGTCACCGAGAACCTGTACCCGGGCCGCTTCCG
>JANLPB010000350.1:0-30067 GCA_031366885.1 Ilumatobacteraceae bacterium | reverse complement strand
CCGCGATTTCCGCGTCGCCGATCTCTCGCTCGCCCCGTTCGGTCGCAAGGAAATTCACCTCGCAGAACACGAAATGCCTGGCCTGCGCGCACTGCGCAAGGAGTTCGGGCCGCTGAAGCCGCTGAAGGGTGCCCGCATCTCGGGCAGCCTGCACATGACCATCCAGACTGCCGTCCTCATCGAGACATTGGTCGAGTTGGGCGCAGAGGTGCGCTGGGCCAGCTGCAACATCTTCTCCACGCAAGATCATGCGGCCGCGGCTGTCGTCGTCGGACCCAACGGCACCGTCGACGATCCGCAGGGTGTGCCGGTCTTTGCCTGGAAGGGCGAAACGCTGGAGGAGTACTGGTGGTGCACCGACCAGATGATGGCGTGGCCCGACACAGCCAACGGCGAGTCCACCGCCGCCAACATGATTCTCGACGACGGCGGCGACGCCACCCTGCTGCTGCACAAGGGTGTCGAGTTCGAGAAGAGCGGTGAGGTCCCGGACCCCACGACCGCCTCCAACGCAGAGTTCGCCATCGTTCTCGGCCTGCTAAAGCGCAGTCTGAAGACCGATCCCACCAAGTGGACTCGTATGGCCGCCGAGATCAAGGGTGTGACCGAAGAGACCACCACTGGCGTGATGCGCCTCTACAAGATGCACGAGCGCGGCGAGCTGTTGTTCCCCGCCATCAACGTCAACGATTCGTTCACGAAGAGCAAGTTCGACAACCTGTACGGCTGCCGCCACTCGCTGATCGACGCCATCTGTCGTGCCACCGACGTGATGATCGCCGGCAAGGTTGCCGTCGTGTTGGGCTACGGCGACGTTGGCAAGGGGTGCGCGCAGGCGCTCACCGGCCAGGGTGCGCGAGTCATCGTCACCGAGGTCGACCCGATCAACGCCCTGCAGGCTGCGATGGAGGGCTACCAGGTCACGGTGATGGAAGACATCGTTGGCATCGCCGACATCTTCGTGTCCGCCACCGGTAACGACCACATCATCACCGTCGACCACATGCACCAGATGAAGCACAACGCAATCGTGTGCAACATCGGCCACTTCGACAGCGAGATCGACATGTCAGGCTTGGCCCGCAGCGGCGCCACTCGTGATGAGCTCAAGCCGGGCACCGACCTGTGGACGTTCGACGACGGCCACAGCATCATCGTGCTGGCCGAGGGTCGCCTCGTGAATCTGGGCTGCGCCACCGGCCACCCCAGCTTCGTGATGAGCTGCTCGTTCAGCAACCAGGTGATTGCCCAGATGGAGCTGTTCAGCCACCCGGAGAACTACCCGTTGGGCGTGTACGTGCTGCCCAAGCGCCTCGACGAGAAGGTGGCGGCGCTGCACCTGGATGCGCTCGGCGTCAAGCTGACCAAGCTCACCGACGAGCAGGCCGAATACCTTGGTGTCGACCCCAGCGGCCCCTTCAAGAGCGACCACTACCGGTACTAGTAGTCGGGACTGGCCTCCGTTCTCAGTGGTCGGGACTGGCCTCCGCTTCGCTTCGGCTGCTAGTGGTCGGGACTAGCGTCCGCTTCGCTTCCGCCGCTCCCTCAATGCGGTGGCTCGCTGGCGCTCGCTGGCCCGCCGCACTCCGATCTGTTTGACCCGGGGGTCCCACCATGGGCCCTCGGGTCTCGTCGTTTTCGCCGCGTCTCAGTGGGCTGTTGCTAGGGCGGCTGTGTCGCCTCTGAGGCGCATTCTTGGCAGGAAGATGTGGACCAGAGGACCGATGCCGAACGTGAAGACGATGGTGCCGACGCCGACGGTGCCGCCCAAGGCGAACCCTGCGGCGAGGACTGCAAGCTCGATGGCGGTGCGGGCGAAACGAACGCTGATGCCTCGCTTGGAGAGGCCGAGCATCAGGCCATCACGGGGGCCCGACCCCAAGCCAGCGCCGATGTAGAACCCCGAACCGATTGCGATGGAGAGCAGCCCGAGGAGCATGTAGCCGACCCGCAGCACCATCGCATCCGTATGAGGAAGGTGATTGCCGATGAGGAATACGACGAGGCCGATGTGGACGGCATTGAGCAGCGTTCCGAGGCCCATTCGTTCACGCAGCGGGATCCAGAGCAGCAGGATGAGCACGCCGGTGATCTCGATGACGATGCCGATCGGGATCCCGGTCTTCTTTTCGATGCCTTGGTGCAAAACGTCCCATGGCGCCACGCCGAGCTTGGCGGTGAGGAAGCAGCTGATCCCGAAACCGAACAGCGTCAGCCCTGCCATGCAGCGAACAAGTCGCTGGCTGAACCGGTCGGTTGGCAGCGGCAGGAACAGCCTGGACCAGCGGCTGGTCGTCGGCGCTGTGGACATCGGGCGAACCTATCGGAAACCCTGTCAGACCCTCCTGGTACAAATCGCACCATGATCTTCGCTACCCTTTGCGCCGGCTGTAATCAACCTGGCTCCACGTTGTGCAACCGCTGTCGTTTCTCGCTCGCCAGCGCGCCGTCCCAGGTCAGCGAGACCGGTGTCATGGCAGCCTTGCCGTTCGAGGGCATTGCTCGTCAGGTCGTCCACGGGCTCAAGTACCGCAATCGGCGTCTCGTCGCGCGGCAGTTGGCGCGGCTGATGGTTCGTCGCGTGCGGTTGGGCAAGGTCGACGTCGTGACATGGGCGCCCACCAGCGGGGGCCGCGCTCGGTCGCGTGGGTACGACCAGGCCGAGCTGCTGGCCCGGGCCGTCGCGGCCGAGCTGGGTGTGCCGTGCCGGCGTTTGCTGTACCGCAGCCATGGGCTCACGCAGACCGGTCATACGCGGGCGCAGCGGCTGCACGGCCCGTCGTTCCGTGCGCGCACCGGCCGTCGTCATCTCACGGTGCTGCTCATCGACGATGTGGTTACTACCGGCGCCACGCTTGCCTCCGCCCGCGAAGCGCTGCTGCTCGCGGGTGTCGGCACCGTGCATTGCCTGGCTGCCGCAGCCACACCGTCCTCACTTCAATCGGTGAGGCCGGCCAGACGACGCACCACCGCAATGGCGTCGGTCGGGTCTTCGTCCACCAGCACGCCTCGAATTCCCACGCTCTCCGCTGCCGACACGTTGGTCGCCACGTCGTCCAGAAACGCAGTTCGGCCAGCGTCGGCGCCAAGCCTGGCAAGGGCCAGCTGATAGATCTTCGGGTTCGGCTTGCGCAGGCCAACTTCGTGGCTGTCGACAATGTCGTCGAACCACTCGTCGAAGGGCATCATCCTGCGCCAGTTTTCGCGGAACTCGCGGACGTTGTTGGTCAGTACACCCAGGCGGATGCCGCCGGCGCGTAGCTCCTTCACCAGTTCCACCATCGGCTCGCTGGCGGTGAACACAATCATCGGGGCGCCGCCGGGCGGTGGCATCGGCAATTCGATTTCCGCTTCTGCGAGAGCGATGCGATTCAGGCGGCGGTTCTCCTCGAGTGTGATCTCGCCGCGCTCCAGCCGGTGCCACGGGTGATCGCCGTCTTCGGAATAGTCACCGACGATGATGCTGATGACGCGCACGGCGTGCTCGGGCGGAAAGCGGCGGGCGAAGTCGCTGTGTCGGCCTGTGGCAGCCAGCACACCGCCGACATCGAAGATCACCGTGTCGACTTCGGCGCTGGTGCTCGGGGAGGTCGTGGTCATATTGATCAGTCTGTCGCGGGTCGACGGCACTCTTCGACCCGGGGATCCGAGTGGGTACTCGCACCCCGGGGTGCGAGTACCCACTCGATTGGCGACGTGGCCCTCGCACTGGTGGTCTGGCACTCGCACTGGTGGTCTGGCACTCGCACTGGTGGTCTGGCACTCGCACTGTGGCTGTGCCGTGTGCGACCTGCGCATGCCACGGCTCGTGGCGGGGCCGCCGGTAGGCTCCCTACCCGCATGGGCATCCTCGATCGCATCCTCCGCGCTGGTGAAGGCAAGAAGCTCAAGGCCCTCGAAGGCCTCGTCCCCGACATCAATGCACGCTCCGCCGAGATGGCGGCCCTGACCGACGACGCCCTCCGGGCCAAGACGGCCGAGTTCCGTGGTCGCATCGATCGTGGCGAGACTCTCGACGACCTGTTGGTGGAGGCGTTCGCTGCGATGCGAGAGGCCTCCACCCGCGTGATCGGCCAGCGTCACTTCGACGTACAGCTGATGGGCGGCGCCGCGTTGCACTTCGGTTGGGTCGCAGAGATGAAGACCGGCGAAGGCAAGACCCTGGTCAGCACGCTTCCTGCCTACCTCAACGGGCTTGGCGGCAAGGGCGTGCACGTCATCACGGTCAACGACTATTTGGCACGCTTCCACGCCGAGTGGATGGGCCGTATTCACAACTGGATGGGCCTCGAAGTCGGCTTGATCATTCCCGGGTTCAAGGAGCGTCCTGCCGAGAAGCGGCTGAACTACGCGGCCGACATCACCTACGGCACCAATAACGAGTTCGGGTTCGATTACCTGCGCGACAACATGGCCGGCACCCTGGCCGACAAGGTGCAGCGCGGTCATAACTACGCCATCGTCGACGAAGTCGACAGCATCCTCATCGACGAGGCGCGTACCCCGCTCATCATCTCGGGCCGCATTGCCGACGCCGCTAAGCTGTACTACCGCTTCGCCAGCATCGTGCGTTCGCTCAAGCGTGACATCGATTACGAGGTGGAAGAGGACAAGCGTGTCGTCGTGCCGCTCGAGCCGGGTATCGAGAAGGTTGAGCAGGCTCTGGGCATCGAGAACCTGTACGACGAGGTGCAGCAGAACTTGGTGCACCAGATGTCGGTGGCCTTGAAGGCCAAGGAGCTGTACAAGCGCGACAAGGACTACATCATCACCGATGGCGAGGTGAAGATCGTCGACGAGTTCACCGGTCGCGTGCTCGAAGGGCGTCGCTGGAGCGAAGGCATCCACCAAGCCGTGGAAGCGAAGGAGGGCGTCAAGATCAAAGAAGAGAACCAGACGCTGGCCACCATCACGCTACAGAACTACTTCCGCATGTACACCAAGTTGGCGGGCATGACCGGTACCGCGCAGACAGAAGCTGCCGAGCTGGGTAACACCTATGAGCTGCAGGTGGTACCCATCCCCACCAACAAAGAAGTCATCCGCGCGGACCAAGCCGATCTCATCTTCAAGACCGAGAAGGCCAAGTTCGAGGCCGTCGCGACGGACATCGCCGAGAAGTACGCGAAGGGTCAGCCTGTTCTCGTCGGCACCATCAGCGTGGAGAAGAGCGAGCATCTGTCGCGTTTGCTCAAGCAGCAAGGCGTCACGCATGAGGTGCTCAACGCCAAACAGCACACACGTGAAGCGATGATCGTCACGCAGGCCGGCCGCCTCAATGCCGTCACCGTGGCCACCAACATGGCCGGTCGTGGGGTCGACATTCTTCTCGGTGGCAACCCGGAGGGTCTTGCTCGACACGAAGTCCTGAAGGAAGGCCATAGCGCCGACGTGATGGTCGACGATTTTGCACTCCCGGTGCCGTTGGACCAGATGCCTGACGAGTTCAAGGAAGCACGCATCAAGGCGTTTGCTCGCTACGACCAATTGTTGGCCGAGCTGAAGGTCTCGTGCCGGGCCGAGGGCGACGAGATTCGTGCGCTCGGTGGGCTCTACGTACTGGGTACCGAGCGTCACGAAAGCCGCCGTATCGATAACCAGCTGCGTGGCCGTAGCGGTCGCCAGGGAGACCCCGGCGAGAGCCGTTTCTACCTCAGCCTCGACGACGAATTGATGCGCCTGTTCGCCACCGGTGCCCTCAGCTGGGTCATGGGCCGCGCATTGCCCGACGACGAAGCCATCGAAGCGAAGATGGTCACCAAGGCCATCGAGCGGGCGCAAACCACCGTCGAGCAGCGCAACGGTGAGATCCGCAAGAACGTGCTGAAGTACGACGAAGTGATGAACGAGCAGCGCAAGGTCATCTACGCGCGCCGCGATCAGATTCTTGAGGGGCTCGACCTCAAGGCTGCGGCCATGGAGTACATGTCCGACGCCCTCGACACGCTCATCGACACGCACTGCGTCAGCGAGGCCGCCGACGAGTGGGATCTCGACGGGCTGGTCAAGGAATTGAAGACCTACTGGCCCAACGACATCACCGAAGCAGCGCTACGGCCCCACGACGACGCCGACGACCTGTTCGACATCGTGCTCGCCGACGCCAAGGCGTATTACGAGAAGCGCGAGGACGAGCTGACCCCGGTGGTCATGCGTGACGTCGAACGCCAGGTGATGTTGCGCATCAGCGACCAGCGCTGGCGCGAGCACCTCGAGGAGATGGACTACCTCCAAGAGGGCATCAACCTGCGCGCGATGGGCCAGAAGGACCCGCTCACCGAATGGCAGCGGGAGGGCTACGAGATGTTCGGCCAGATGATGAAGGGCATCGCGCAGGACTTCGTCAAGTACGTCATGCACGTGCAGGTCATCCGCAAGGACGAGCCATCGCAGATCGTGCAGAACGTGCAGCAGTCATCATCCGAAACCGCCCCCACCGACGGCATCGCCGCTGCCGCTCGTGCAGCCGCGGCCGCCGGTGACATTCCGCAGGAGGCAGCGCCCGCCGCCCCCGCCGTGACCAAGCAACAGACCGTGATCAAGGACGAATTGTCCAAGACTCCTCGCAATGCACCGTGCCCATGTGGCAGCGGCAAGAAGTTCAAGTTGTGCCACGGCGCAACCCTCTAGGGGTCGTATGCGTGACTTCACTGATGAGCTCAAGGACTTGCGTCGTCGTTTGGGCGACGCGGAGGGCTACCTGAAGATCGACGTAGGGCGCTCGCGCCTTGCCGAATTGGAGATGGAAGTCTCGCGCCCCGATCTGTGGGACGACCAGGAGCTCGCCAAGAAAGTCAACGGCGAGTACTCCAACGTGAAGAGCGACATCGACACGTTTGACGGCCTCAGCCGCGAGCTGGAGGATGTCGAGCTGCTGCACGAAATGGCTCGCGAGGTCGATGACGAGTCGCAGGAAGCTGAGATCGAGGCGGCCGCAGCCTCGATCAGCCACCAGCTGCGCCAGCTGGATCTGCGCAGCCTGTTCACTGGCGAGCACGATGAAGCCGATTGCATCGTGCAGATCAACGCCAAGGACGGCGGCGTCGACGCACAGGACTGGGCAGAGATTCTGCTGCGCATGTACGGCCGGTGGGCCGAGGTGCGTGGGTTCAACATGGAGATCGATGAGATCAGCCCGGCCGCCGAGGCGGGAATCATGTCGGCCGAGTTCACGCTGACAGGGCGTTACGCATACGGCCTGATGACCGGCGAACGCGGCACCCATCGCCTGGTGCGCATCAGCCCGTTCGACAACCAGGGTCGCCGCCAGACCAGCTTCGCTGCGGTGCAGGTATGGCCGGTGATGGATGCTCCGGACATCGAGATCAATGAGTCCGACATCGAGATGCAGGTCTTCCGGGCCAGCGGCGCCGGTGGCCAGCACATCAACAAGACCTCGTCAGCCGTCCGCCTGATCCACAAGCCCACAGGCATGGTGGCCAGCAGCCAAGAAGAGCGCAGCCAGTTGCAGAACCGTGAGAAGGCGCTCAACCGGCTCAAGGCAATGGTTGCCGCCAAGATCGAAGAAGAGCACGAGGCCGAGCTGGCCCGCATCGCTGGCCGACAGGCGCAGGTGGGGTGGGGCAGCCAGATTCGTTCCTACGTCGTGCAGCCGTACCAGATGGTGAAGGATCTCCGTACGGAAGTGGAGACCAGCCAGATCGACGCCGTGTTGGGCGGCGACCTGGACGAGTTCATGGAGGGTTACCTCCGCTGGCGACGCCGGGAAGCCGAATGAGTGGGCTACCGTTGGCTCACCTGCGGGCGGCACGGCGACCGAGTTCACGCGCGGAGATGCGTCAATGATCAAACTTGAAAACGTCACCAAGACCTACAGCCACGAAGTGACGGCGTTGCAAAACGCCAACTTCGATATCGCCAAGGGCGAGTTCGTGTTCCTGGTCGGCCCGTCAGGGTCCGGCAAGAGCACCATGCTGCGCTTGATGAACCGCCAGGAGCGGCCCGAGAAGGGCGCTGTCTGGGTGGCGGGCCGAAACATCAACGACATGCCCGACGCGAAGGTGCCCCACCTTCGTCGCAACATTGGCAACATCTTCCAGGACTACAAACTGCTAGCCAACAAGACGGTGTTCGAGAACGTCGCGTTCGCGTTGGAAGTGATCGGGCGTCCGCGCCACGTCATCCGCCAGCAGGTGCCCGCGGTGCTCGACCTCGTCGGCCTCGGCGGCAAGCAAGAACGTTTCCCTCACCAGCTCTCAGGAGGCGAGCAGCAGCGAGTATCTATCGCCCGCGCCTTCGTCAACCGGCCGCTGATCCTGCTCGCTGACGAGCCCACCGGCAACCTCGACCCCGCGACTGGCGAGGGCATCATGCGGTTGCTGGACCGAATCAACAAGACCGGCACCACCGTGGTGATGGCCACGCACGACCAGCGGATCGTCAACATGATGCGCAAGCGCGTCATCCAGTTCGACCGCGGCGTCATTGTGCGCGACCAGGCCCGAGGGGTATACGAATGATTTCCCGCATCCGCTACACGTTCCGCGAGATGTGGGCCAGCCTGTCGCGCAACCTCACGCTGACGGTCGCTGCCATCATCACCTCCGCGGTGTCGCTGTTGATGGTTGGTGGCTCGTTCCTCATCCAGCGAGCGTTCGACAACCAGCTCAAACTGTGGACCGGTGGCGTCGAGATGATCGTGTACGTCAAGCACGGCGCCGACGATTCGCAGGTTCAGCTGATCGAGGCAGCGCTGTTGAGTCAGAAGTCGGTGGTTGCCGGCGCGACCTATTGCGACGAGACCTGTTCGCTCGACGTCGCGAAGACGCTGTTTGCCACTGACCCCTCGGCGCTCGAACAACTGACCCCGCAGATTCCTTCGTTCTTCAAAGTGAAACCGGTCGACCAAGGCAGCAGTGAGGTGCTCCGTTCGCTGAAGACCGAGTTCTCGGCGCTTCCAAACGTGACCGATGTGCGCACACCCGACGACGCGGTTGCCACCCTCAGCCGATTGAAAAACATCATCGGCGTTCGGATCCTCGTGGTCTCTGTCGTCTTGCTGTTCGCCTCGGCCCTGCTCATCTGGAACACCATTCGGACCGCAATGTTCGCGCGGCGCCGAGAGATCGAAGTGATGAAGCTGGTCGGTGCCACCAACTGGTTCATCCGCTTACCGTTCATGTTGGAAGGTCTTCTCCAAGGCATCGCTGGCGCCGGCTTCGCCAGTGCGGTTTTGCTGCTCGCCAACTCGAACTGGACCAGCGGTGTATCCGGCTTTCCCATCAACTCCGGGCTACGCGCGTTCGTTGTCACCGTCGGGTATCCGTGGGTGGTCTGTTTCGGGCTGGTGGTGCTCGGTGCCCTGGTCGGGGCCATTGGTTCGGCAACCGCCGCCAGCCGCTTCCTCGACGTGTGAGTTGATTCCCGGTCTCGTTCGGTGCGTAGGGTCCGTCCCTATGGACTACACGCAGATCATCTACGACGTCGCAGACCACATCGCGACTGTCACGCTGAACCGGCCCGACCAGCTCAACGCGTTCACCAACACGATGATGCGCGAGCTGCTCGATGCCTTCGACCGAATCGACGCGGACGACGATGTGCGAGCCGTCATCGTCACCGGTTCGGGGCGCGGCTTTTGCGCCGGTGCAGACTTGTCGGGCGGAGGCGAGACGTTCAGCCGCGGCGGCAGCGACGAGATCCCGGCCGACGTTGGTATCCCGCGAGATGGCGGCGGCCTGGTGTCGCTGCGCATCTTCGACTGCAAGAAGCCGGTGATCGGCGCCATCAACGGTGCGGCGGTCGGTGTCGGCGTCACGATGACGTTGCCGATGGACATCCGACTTGCCAGCGAACACGCCAAGTTCGGTTTCGTGTTCGCACGCCGCGGCATTGTGCCCGAGGCGTGCTCGTCGTGGTTCCTCCCCAGGCTGGTCGGCATCAGCCAGGCTGCGGAGTGGTGCTATTCAGGCCGCGTGTTTCCAGCGGCGGAGGCCCTCGACGGTCGGCTGGTACGCAGCGTGCATTCGGCCGACGACCTCCTACCGGCAGCTCGTGCGATTGCGAGGGAGATTGCCGAGAACACGTCGCCGGTCAGCGTTGCGCTCACTCGCCAGATGTTGTGGCGGATGCTTGGTGCGGACCATCCGATGGCGGCACACAGGGTGGACTCGCGTGGCATCCTCGCACGAGGTCGTGCTGCCGATGCGCGTGAGGGTGTGGTCAGCTTCCTCGAGAAGCGCCCTCCCCATTTTCCCGACACCGTCAGCGCCGATCTGCCCGACATCTTCCCTCCTCACGAAACTCCAAAGTTTTCGTAAAGGTGGCCACACTCAGTGCCGATCATCTTGACGGCGGCGAGGGAGACGGGACCCTCGCCGCCAAACACAGAGATGGAGCACGGGGACATGAGCACGACAATGACATCGGGAACAGCAGTTCGTTTGCGGACAGGCGACGTGATCGAGATTGAGATTGCGGGCGAAATGGCATCAGCGATGGTGCTGTTGGCCAGCGGTGACGCAGTGATCCTTGACGCGTGCGACGGCAGTACGCCGTTCGTGGTGCGCCTCAGCGATCTCGGCGACGTACGCGTCTTCGATCCTCGCCGCGCCTGAGGCCCTTCAACCAACGACTCGACTCGTACAATTTGGGCATGACCGATGCCCTCGAACCGGAGACGGTGACGCTGTACGAGGCTGCTGGGGGGATGCCCTACTTCGTGTCGCTCGTCGATGCGTTCTACGAAGGTGTGGCCACCGACGAGGTTCTGTTGCCTCTCTACGCGCAGGACGACCTGGTTGGCGCCCGCCATCGGCTGACGCTTTTCCTTGCGCAGTACTGGGGCGGCCCGACCACCTACATGGAGGAACGCGGACATCCGAAACTGCGCATGCGCCACATGCCGTTTCACGTCGGGCCCGCCGAACGCGATCACTGGCTGCTGAACATGGCCGCCGCTGTCGAACGGGTGGCCGCTCCGCAGCAGGTACGCGAGGCGTTGATGGCTTACTTCGTGCCGTCCGCGGAGCATCTGCGCAACGACACCGGGCTACCGATCAGCAGCGCCCGTACCCGCTGACCGCAGCTGCCAGCACGCAACCGCCGTCGCGGCGGCGACGTTCAACGAGTCCACACCTTCCAGCATCGGGATGCTGATCCGATGTGTGGCCGCAGCCATCGTCGCCGGCGTGAGACCTCCACGCTCGGAACCAACGATGATCGCCATGCGTGGTGCAGGTTGGATCTGATCAAGCGACAGCCCGTCGGCGGCCGGAGTCAGCGCAAAGACCACGACCCCTTCGGCGGTCAGTGCGGCAATGGTGGCTCCCAGGTCGTCGACGCGGGCATGAGGCAGGTGCAGTGAGTGGCCCATACTCACTCGCAGCGCGCGTCGCGCGAGGGGGTCGGCGCTGGTGCTGTCCAGCAGTAGGCCATCCCACCCCAGCGCCAGCGCGTTGCGGGCGATGCTGCCAACGTTGACGGGGTTGTCGACCGCTTCGACGATCACCAGTCGGTTCGCCGTCGCCACGAGGTCGGCAACGGTTGCTCGTGGCGGACGTTGGAAGAGCGCTACCACGCTGTAGGGCATTCCCAATTTGGTGATGGCGGCGCGAAGTTGCTCTCCTCCGGCGTAGACGGGCACCAGCGCGGCGAGGCGAGCGACGATGTTCGGTGGATACTTGGCATCGACGAGTGCCATCACCGGCACGCAGCCAGCGTCCAGCGCTCGCTCGACGACCAAATCCCCTTCGGCCATGAATAAACCGTCGCCACCATCGTCACGGCGCTGAGCTCGACTGGTCAGGCCGCGCTCATTGAGCCGGAACGGTGCAACTCGTGGGTCGTCAAGATCATCGATGACCGTCACCGACGGCGAACCATCAGTAGTGCCAGGGATACGGGCTCCAGTCGGGGTCGCGCTTCTCCAGGAACGAGGTGCGGCCCTCCTCCGCCTCGTCGGTGCCGTAGGCAAGGCGGGTGGCCTCGCCGGCGAAGATCTGTTGGCCGACCAGGCCGTCGTCGATCATGTTGAAGCTGTACTTCAGCATTCGCTGTGCAGTGGGGCTCTTGGCGTTGATCTCCTTCGCCCACTGCAGCGCAGTCGACTCCAGCTCGGCGTGGGGAACAGAAGCGTTGACCATGCCCATGCGGTACGCATCGTCAGCGGTGTATTCGCGCCCGAGGAAGAAGATCTCCCTGGCGAATTTTTGGCCCACCTGTCGGGCGAGGTACGCACTCCCGAAGCCGCCGTCGAAGCTGGCGACGTCGGCGTCAGTCTGCTTGAAGCGGGCGTGTTCAGTGCTGGCAAGTGTCAGGTCGGCGACCACATGAAGGCTGTGTCCGCCGCCCGCTGCCCAGCCGGGCACCACGCAGATGACGACCTTGGGCATGAAGCGGATGAGCCGCTGTACTTCCAGGATGTGCAGTCGGCCGGCGCGGCCGGGTTCAATCGACGCCGCGGTGTCTCCATCGGCGTACTTGTAGCCGTCTTTGCCACGAATCCGCTGGTCCCCGCCACTGCAGAATGCCCACCCGCCATCCTTGGGCGACGGGCCGTTGCCGGTCAACAACACACAACCGACGTCGGTGCTCATCCGGGCGTGATCCAACGCAGTGTAGAGCTGGTCGACAGTGCGTGGCCGGAACGCATTGCGAACCTCGGGGCGGTTGAACGCGATGCGAACCGTGCCGTGCTCGATACTGCGGTGATACGTGATGTCGTCAAACGCAAAGCCGGGGACCTGCTGCCAGGCGGCAGGGTCGAAGATCTCGGAGACCATGCCCGCCACTCTACGGAAGTGCGCGAGCGCCGGTACGAAGAAATGGGGGCGGTGCTACGTTCTCTCCATGCCTCACGCAGCGGTCAACGGTCAGAGCATCTACTTCGAAGACACGGGCGGCGATGGCCCGGTGGTCGTGCTTGCCCATGGGTTTTTGATGGATCACGAAATGTTCGCCCCCCAGGTCGCGGCGTTGCGCGACCAGTACCGGGTGATCACGTGGGACGAGCGGGGGTTCGGCCTCACCGAGTACGACGGCCAGCCGTTCAGCTATTGGGACTCGGCGAGCGACTGTCTCGGCCTCATGGACCACCTCGGCTTGGACGCGGCTGTGGTCGGCGGGATGAGCCAGGGAGGCTTTCTGTCGCTGCGGGTAGCCATTACCGCTCCTGAGCGGGTGCGGGCGCTGATCCTGCTGGATACCGCCGCTGCCCTTGACAGTCCGGAACAACTCGCCGGAAACCAGGGCATGATCGATATGTGGTTGGCCGTAGGCCCTGTCGACGATCTCGCCAACGCTGTTGCAACCATCATCATTGACGATGCCGACGAGAACCCGAAGTGGATCGCCAAGTGGCAGGCAAAACCGAAGGAAGCGCTCACCGAACCAGCGCGCTGCCTGCTGACCCGCGACGATGTCAGCCTGCGCCTCGGTGAGATCACCTGCCCCGCATTGGTCGTGCACGGCACCGAGGACACGGCTCTCACCATGGAGCATGCGGAAGAGATGGCTGCGGCACTGGTCGGCTGTGGCGGCGTCGTCAAGGTCAGCGGCGCACACGCGGCCAACCTCACGAACCCGGAGCCGGTGAATGCAGCGATTCTCGACTTTCTCGCCGGTCTCTCCGCGTGACGTCGCTGCAGATCTTCGGAGTCGGCGGCTTGCCGGAGATCGAGCCAGGGGCCGACTTGGCCGGCTCGATCCTGCGCGCCGCAGCTGACGAAGGCCATCCGATCGTCGATGGTGACGTGGTGGTAGTTACCTCCAAAATCGTCTCCAAAGCGGAGGGTCGTACGGTCGAGCTGGCCGATATCGAGCCGTCACAATTCGCCCGTGAGTGGTCAGCCCAATGGGGCAAGGACCCGGCGGTCACTGAAGTGGTGCTGCGTGAGTCGAAGCGGGTGGTTCGTCAGGTGGGCCCGATTCTGATCACGGAGACCCATCACGGTTTCGTCTGCGCCAACAGCGGTATCGATCAATCCTCCTCGGGCGCGCATGGCAGGGTGGTCTTGCTGCCCCTCGACTCAGACGAATCGGCGCGACGAATCCGAGCCGGCCTTGCTGCTGGTGGCGTCAACGCTGCTGTGATCATCTCGGACACTTTCGGCCGGGCGTGGCGCGAAGGCCAGACCGACATCGCCATCGGCATCGCTGGCATGCAGCCGATACTCAGCTACATCGGTCAGGTCGACCCTCATGGTCACGAGTTCATGGTGCAAGCGCTGTGCACCGCCGACGAGTTGGCGGGGGCCGCTGAATTGGTCAAGGGCAACCTGTCGCGGGTGCCCGTTGCGGTTATCCGTGGCCATAGCTGGGAGCAGGACGACGCCGCGACCATCGCCCCGGTGTTGCGCGATCAAAGCCGCGATCTGTTCAGATAGCGAAGCGAGCGATGTCGCCGTTGCCGGCAGCACCGTCTACTTCGCCAGCGGGTGCGAGCGGAAGAACTGCCAGATGATGTCGTCTGCGGAGATGGTCATCGTGGTGCGCCCGACGTAGTCGACGATGCTGGCGGAGAACGCACTGCCTGGCCAGGCGTGGCCGCCGCCGTCGATTCGATACAGCGCTGTCTCGGCACCCTTCGGGCAATCCCAGGTCAAGAGCACCACGTCGTCGGTGACCTGCGACTCAGAGGGATCGTTCGCCTCGCACCCGTTTCGTTGCGCCCATGCCTCTGTCATCTGCGGCACGGATTCGGCGTCCGGGTTGACAACTGCCGGTGCGGTGCCCAACGTGGCCTGCCCGCTCGGGTCGAGCAGGTCAGCAACCTTCGGGCCGTAGCCGCCTCCGTAGGCGAGGTACTGGTCGTCGGTGCCGTGAAATGCAACGACTGGCACAGGCCGGCTGAACGTACAGCCGTCGGGGTTGCCAATGCCCGATACGGGCGCTGAGGCGGCCACTCGACCCGACAGTGCGCAAGCCACCGATGACGTCATTCTCGCTCCGTAGGACATTCCGGTGGCGAACAGTCGACGAGAATCGACGCACAACGTGGCTTCGGTTTCGTCGAGCAGGGCGGTCATCCACGTCAGGTCGTCGCTGCCAAGGCCGACATCCCACAGAGCCACTGGACGCGTGATTTCCGGTGTGATGGTGATGAATCGGTGAGCGTCGCCATACGTCGGAAGATCCGACATCAGAACCTGGATGGCCGCAGGCTGTGACCACCCGTGCAGATTGAACACGACCGGCAGCGGCGTGACGCCGTCGTACGCGGGCGGGAGGTGTCGGATGTAGGAACCCGAGAGGGCGCCCGCGTTGAACGGGAGTGTCGCGTCGGGCTCCGGTATCGCTGCGTCGACGGCAGAGCACGCCGGCGAAGGAGCTGCGGTGAGCAACGCCCCGGGTGTGCTGAAGTCGAGCGCGGCCTGCACCCCCTGCGCGGGGAAGTTGATGTTCAAGCCCGCGATGCCTTGCTGCAAGAACGCGAGGTAGGCGTCGTAGTTCTCCAGCCTGCGATCGTTCGGCCACACCCAAATTGGATACCCGTCGGCCTTGGTACGAGCAACGAGGTCGGGCGTGATCACTTGCAGCCCGGTGTACTCGGGAGGCAGTTGCAGGATGCGCATGCCGTCAGGGATGGGCGTGCCGTCAAGCACGTAGGCGGTGAGCACGCCGAGACCGGGGGAGACTTCGACGTCGGGAGCGATGCTGTGGAAGTACGACACCACTTCGTCATCGAACGAAGCCACGACCGACGCGCCAGCGCGGTCGAGTTCGTTGAGCTCCAGCAGCAACTGGTCGGCGGCGGCCTTCGCTGGGGCGCCGCTCCCCTTGATCTCGATGTTCAGCGGTATGTCCGAGAAGCGCTCGACCACCTGGCGGAACGTAGGGAGTGTGAAGTCCTCGGGCGTGTAACCAGCCGGCGGCGGGCGGTCTCCGGTACGGATGCCGCGGTAGAGGTAGCTGGCGTCTGGTTGGTCCGTGCAGACGCCGCAATCAGCCGTCAACCAGTACCCCGCGTCCAGTGCGGCAATCTGGTCGTAGGTCAGGTCGGCCACAGCGCCGGTGCCATTCGTGCTGCGGTCCACGGTGTCGTCGTGCTGCACGACGAGCACGCCGTCCTTGGTGAGCATCACGTTGAGATCCAGCATGTCGACGCCTGCCTTCACGCTCTCAGCGAAGGCGTACAGAGTGCTGGCCGGGAACTGGTCCTCGCCGGCGGTGTGCGCCAACACGACGGGGCGACTGAAGGCAAGGAGATCGTCGATGGTGGCCGCGTACCGCGCCGGGGGTTCGGTAGTGCTGGTCGCAGGCAGGGTGGTTGCGGGCACAGAGGGCGGTGCTTCCGGCACAGCGGCGGAGGACTCGGTGGTGGAATCTGTTGCCGACGTGTCGGCCGGTGCGGACGAATTGTCGCCCCCTGAGCAACTGGCGATCATGACCAGCGAGCAGGCGAAGGCGGCGAGGCGTCTCATTCCTGCAGCTTCGCGTACTCCACTGCAATCGCTGCGGCCGTGGCGGCGTTGTTGCGGACCAATGCCAAATTGGCCACCAGGCTGCGGCCGTCGGTTCGCTCGACAATGCGTTTGAGCAGGAATGGAGTGACATCCTGACCGCTGACACCCTGCGCGCCGAGTTCCGTCAGTGCCTCCTCGATGAAGATCTGGATCTCCTCCGCGGGAATCTCGTCGGCGGCTGGAATTGGGTTGGCGATGCTGATTCCCGTCGTCAGACCGAGCACGTTCCAGTTGGCATGCAGCACTCCGGCGATCTCAGCTGCGCCATCAACGCGGCGTGGCGATGGCAGCCCGCTGCGGCGGCTGTAGAACGAGGGGAACTCGTCGCTCCCGTTGACGATGACCGGCACGCCAAGCGTCTCGAGCCGTTCAAGCGTGAGGCCGATGTCGAGAATGCTCTTGATGCCCGCGGAGACGACGGCGACCGGCGTGACAGCCATCTCGGTGAGGTCGGCGGAGATGTCGAGGCTGGTGGCAGCACCTCGATGGACGCCGCCGATGCCGCCGGTTGCGAAGACCCGAATACCTGCCATTGCCGCGATGCGCATCGTTGCTGCCACAGTGGTTGCGCCCGTCGCGCGCGTGGCAATCAGCCATGGTAGGTCCCGGGTTGTCGCCTTGTGGACACCCTGTTCGGTGGCCAGGCGCTCCAGCTGAGTGGGGGAGAGGCCCACGCAACAGTCGCCATCGATGACGGCGATGGTGGCCGGCACGGCGCCATTGCTGCGCACGATACCTTCCACCTCGATGGCCATTTGCACGTTCTGTGGGTACGGCATCCCGTGACTGATGATGGTGCTCTCCAACGCAACCACTGGCCGCCCAGCTGCCAGCGCGTCGGCCACCTCGGGCAGGATCATCAGAGTCGTGGTCGTGGTCGTGGTCGTGGTCAGTGACGTTGACGCTGACGTCGAAGCATGCTGGCTGGTCATCGGGCTCCCCAACTGAAGGTCTGTTTGAACAACTTGAGGCAGACGAACGCCTCCGCTTCAAGGATGTCATCTCGGCTGCGCAAACGGGACAGCAACTGCAAGAGATGGGCGTCGTCGTCGGCAACGACTTCGAACATCAGGTCGTAACGACCCGCAGTTGCAACCAGGTATTCGACTTCTTCCATCGCCGTGAGCGCGGCAGCAGCCGATTCGACGTCGCCATTCACGCGGGCGCCGACCATCGCCACGCGTCGCATGCCTAATGACAGGGGATCGGTGACAGCCACGATCTGCATGACCCCTGCGTCGGTGAGTCGTTGCACGCGTTGGCGAATCGCCCCCTCGGTGAGCCCTACCTCAGTGGCGACCTTCGTGAATGGCATCCGACCGTCGGCCTGTAGCAGTTCGATGATTGTTCGGTCGGTGTCGTCGAGTTTGGCGGCGCTCATCGCAAGGTCACCCGTTGTCCTTGGCCGATGGCGAATTCGCGGCTGGCATCGGTGAGTGCGGTCCGCAGCGTCTTTTCGATGAAGGCGAACTCCTCCTCGCCCGCGATGAGGGGTGGCGACAGCGTGATGACGGGTTCGCCGCGGTCGTCGGCACGGCAGATCAGCCCCGCCTCGTAGAGCCGGGGAGAGAGGTACCCACGGAGCAGCCACTCGGCCTGCGCGTCCGTGAAGACGCCGCGAGTGGCCTTGTCAGGAACCAGTTCGATGGCGAGGAAGTACCCGTCACCGCGCACGTCGCCGACCAACGGAATGTCGAGCAGACCCTCGATGAGCTGCTTGAAGCGACCCTCGTGCGCTCGCACGTGCCCGCACGTGTCTTCGCGTTCGAAGATGTCGAGGTTGGCGTTGGCGACCGCACACGACACCGGGTGAGCGCCGAACGTTTGCCCCTGCATGAATGTTGCGGTGTCGTCGAGGAAGGGTTCCGCCAGTCGGTCGCTGATCATGACGCCCCCGAGAGGGGCATAGCCCGACGTGACACCTTTGGCGAAGGTGATCATGTCGGGTTGGTACCCGTAACGCTCGCTGCCGAACATGTGCCCGAAACGTCCGAACGCCGAAATGACCTCATCACTGACCAGCAAGATGTCGTACTGGTCGCAGATTTCTCGGACCCGTTTCCAGTATCCATCCGGAGGGGTGAACGCTCCGCCCGTGTTCTGTACCGGCTCCATGAACACAGCGGCGATGCTGTCAGGACCTTCCATTTCGATGCGAAGTGCGAGGTCGTCGGCGCATCTCAGCGTGCACGTGTCGCCGGTCGCCGGGTGAACCGCGTGAATGCAGTCGTTGCAGCGGTACCTGTAGGGCGTTTGGACCTTGATCGCTCCGGGCATCAGCGGCTCGAACGGGGTCTTGATGGAGGGGACGCCGGTGAGACTGAGGGCACCCATGCTGGTGCCGTGGTAGGCCAGGTAGCGCGAGATCACCTTGGTGCGCCCATGCTGACCGCGCAACTTCCAGTATTGGCGGGCCAGCTTGATCGCGGTCTCGACCGCGTCCCCGCCGGTCGGCGTGAAGAACACTCGATTCAAATCGCCGGGCGAGTAGTCGGCGAGTCGTTTCGCGAGGGTGATCGCCGGCTCGTGTGCGAACGACCAGACAGGGAAGTAGGCCAGCTTTTCGCTCTGCTCCCGAGCCGCTTCGGCTATCTCCTTGCGGCCGTGGCCCACCTGCACGGTGAACAGGCCGGACAGACCGTCGAGATACCGCTTGCCGTCCTGGTCGTAGACGTAGCACCCTTCGCCGCGAGCGATGACGGGCACGTTGTTGCCAGCGAAGGCCCCGAGGCGGGTGAAGTGCATCCACAAATGGCGCTTGGCGTCGTCCGAAAGAGTGGACATGAAACTCCGATAGTCGTAGTGATGGGCTACGACAATCGTAGTCGATCAGGTGGAGGTCGTGTCGGACTTGATGCCGCAGGTGTCCGCGGAGAACGCCTCCAGCCGAGCACTGGCAGCGGACATGTCGGTGCCCGCCAGAGTCGACTGCAATTCCGCGAACTCCGGCGCCGACGCAAGTGCGACGAAATCCCAGTTGTACTTACTGAAGATCTCCACGACGCTGTCGATGGCGGTGCTCATCGTCTGCACGTCGGACTTGATTTCGGCGGGGGCGCCGGTCTTGAGACCGTTGACCATCGACTGCATCGTCGTGAATGCTTCCTCAATCTTCTTCGAGTCGGGCGTGCCGCTGAAGACAGAATTGAGCTCGTCGGACTTGGTCTTGTACTCCAAGATCTTGGCGCAATAGCCGGCCGTGGACGTGCTGCCCGACTTGGCGTCGTCGCCGCAGGCGGAGAGCGCGGTGGTGGCGAGCAGTACGCAGGCGATCAGTGTGGTGGAACGCTTCATCAAGGAACTCCCCGTTCGTCAGTGGTTGCCCAGCGTACTGGCCGACGCAGCCCTCCTCGGAGATTCGCCGCAGAGTCAATGATGGCTAGCCTCCAACCATGTTGCTCGCTCACGAACTGATTGGTCACTCCGCCGACCCGGCGCTCATCGTGATCCACGGCATCACCGACAATCGACAGATGTGGCACCCGCTACTGCACGACCTCTCGGCGCATCACCTGGTGCTCGCCGTCGACCTGCGCGGCCACGGTCAAAGCGACACCGACGACGGCTACGACCCCGTGAGCTATGCCTCCGACGTGGTGGAGACGGCGACTGCGCTGGGGGTCGCCGACGCAACAGTCGTCGGCCATTCCCTGGGAGGAATCGTGGCCAGTGCATTCGCTGCAATCGCGCCGTGTCGAGCTGTCGTCAACATCGATCAGTCGCTGCGCCTGTCGGGTTTCAAGGAGGCGCTCACTCAGCTGGCGCCCCTGCTCAATGGCGGCCGCGAGTCGTTCGAGCAGGCGCTGGAGTTGATGTTTGCGGCAATGGACGGTCCTTTGTCGGACGCCGAAAAGACGCGGCTGCGACACAATCGCCGAGCCGACCAGACAGTCGTGCTGGCCACCTGGGCGGCAGTATTCGAATCGACCGAGGAAGAGCTCGACGCAACCGTTGCCGCTCTTGCGTCGGCAATCACGGTGCCGTATCTCGCCCTCCACGGCAGCGACCCTGGCCCTGGCTATGCGGAGTGGCTGCAGCATCTGGTCCCGACTGCCACCGTCGAGGTGTGGCCGGGTATGGGCCATTACCCGCAACTCGTCGACCCCGCACGCTTTGTCGCTCGACTGCGCGAGTTCGACGCGCAGGTCCGCGGGTGAATGTCACCATCGGGATTCAAGGCGCCGTCGGGACGATCACGCTGAACCGGCCGGCGAAGCGCAATGCCATCAGCTACGAAATGTGGGGTGCGTTGGAGTCGGCGTGTCGGCAGTTGGCCGCGGACCGCGCCGTGCGAGTGGTCGTGATCCGCGGTGCCGGCGAACACTTCTGCGTGGGTGCCGACATCACCGACCTCCTTGCTCCGAGAGCCCATGACGAGCCGAGCTTCATGGAGGCCAACATGGCAGCGGAGAACGCGTTGGCAGGGTTGCCCAAGCCAACGATCGCGATCATCCAGGGGGACTGCATCGGTGGTGGCTGTGCCCTGGCCATCGACTGTGACTTTCGGCTGGCGGAGGAAGGTTCGCGATTTGGTATCACGCCGGCGAAGTTGGGCATCGTCTATCCGCCCCCGTCGTTGGAGCGGGCCGTTGCATTGCTAGGTCCAGCCGCCAAACGTCTCTTGTTCACCGGCGACTTGATCCGTGCGGCTGAAGCGCACCGCATCGGACTCATCGACGAGCTGTTGCCTGCCGACCTGATCGACACCCGTGTCGACGAATTGGCGGCCACACTGGCGCAGCGTTCCTTGCTCACACAGGCGGCAACGAAAGAGATGATTGCCGCGATCGCAGATCACGGGGCGGTGTCGGCGGAGCTCGCTCGAAAGTGGGCTGACGAGGTGGGGACCTCAGGTGAAATGGCCGAAGGGGTGGCCGCCTTCCAAGATCGCCGCCCGGCGAATTTTCCGTGGAGCGTTCAGGCTGGGTGATTCCCCCCGCCGCCCGCCTGATGTTGCGATTCAATCAGCAACACCCTCGCGTGTGCCCCGAGCGGCGACCGATAGCGGTGCGGCAGGTGGGCCGGATAGGACAGAAAGTCGCCGGTCGTCAGCGTGCTGGAAACGCCATCGACTTCGACCTCGACGGGGCCACAGAGTATGTAGAGCGCCTCGAAACCCTGGTGCTGCCACGGCTCGAGGAACTCGGTCGAGAGACCGACGAGTTCGATGACGTGGAACGGTGCGCCACCCGGTAGCAGCAGGCGGCGCAGCGATTCTCCGTCGGTCGCGATTACGGGCACCGTGGCATCTGACGCGCGAACCAGGGCTGGCTGCGCGGCGTCCGCGGTTCGGCCGAACAGTGCCTGCGGAGTGGTCGCCAGCGCTGTCGCGATTCGATAGAGCGACGACATCGACGGTCGCGCGCGGCCATTCTCCACCTGCGATAGAAAGGGCTGCGAGAGCTGGGCGCCTGAGGCTAGCTCGACCAGCGTGAGTGAACGCGACAAGCGCAACGAACGGATGGCGTGGCCGACTTCGTCCCATCGCTCGTCGCGAGTGGGGCTCATGAGAGCAAAGGCATCACTTCGTTGGCGAAGCGGTCCATCTGCTCGACCGCCTTGCCATATGGGTCGCCGATCAGGTGCGGGAACAACGTCAGATTCTCTACGCCGAGCAGGTCGCGCAGCTCCTGCACCTGTGCGGCGACGCCCTCGGTGGTACCGACGAGAATGGTGCGCTGCTTCATCGACTCTTCGAGCGTCGGGATCAGACCCGGCTGCACGGGCCGACCGTCCTCTCCCATGTAGCCGCGGCTCCAGCCGTACGGGCCGAGGAACTTCCAGAACTCGTCATGGCCATTGCGAGCGGTGCGCATGGCTTCCTCATGGGTGTCCTCGATGCGAATGCTGACGACCAACATGCGCTTGTCACCACGGGCGATGGGGGTCGGTTGGCACTGTTCGTACAACTCGCCATAGCGATCCCACATCCGCTTGATGAAGGCCGGGTTCTGGTTCCAGAAGACGGCCCCATGATCGACGGTGGGTACGTATTCGACGGTGGGCGGACTGGTGACGGCCTGCCAGATCTCGTACGGGTAGACGGGCCTGGGCACGAGGGTGAGGTGCTGGACGGTCTCGCCACGATCGGGGATTCCCGGCTGCGGTAGTTGAAAGAACTTGCCATGGAAGGCGAATTCTTCCTGCGCGAGCGCCATGCGAATGATCTGCATCGACTCCTCGAAGTACTCGCGGTTGCGGGTGTCGTCTGCTGCTTGGTCGGGGTTGTCCTGCGAGCCGATCGAGATGTGCTGCTCATTGAGGTGCACGATTTCGCGCGGCACGGTGCCGCGACCGACGCCGAGGATGCCGCGACCGCCGCTGAGGTTGTGCATGGTTGCAAAGTCCTCCGCCAGTCGCAGTGGATTCCACTGCGGCACGACGTTGAACATCGCGCCGAGGCGGATGTTCTTGGTGCGAGCGGCAATCCAGGCATTGACAAGGATGCCGTTGGGGATGACCTCGTACCCCTCGTACTGAAAGTGATGCTCTGTGGTCCAGAAGCTGTCGAAGCCCAGCGCTTCGGCGGCGACCGCGGCGTCGATGTACTTGAGTGTCGCGTCCCAGCACGCCGCATTGTCAAACCGACGGTCCATCGGTTGTGGGGCGCCGGCGCCCGCATCAGTCATCTCGACACCACCGAAGAAGAAGGCTCCTAGTTTCATGGAGCCGACCGTATCACGAGTATTGATGGGGTCAATATCCAGCGCGTGAACGCTGTGTGACGGCGCCCCACTGTGTGACGGCGCCGACGGCTGCGAGCGCGGGTACGACCAGCAATGCCCAACGCAGGCCAATGGCATCGGCCAGCACCCCCAGAGCGAGCGGGCCGAGGGTGACCGCAACGCCGGAGGCCAACGCGCAATAGGCGCCGAGAGCCACAGCGTCGAGTGCATGATCGGCACGCCGATAGAAGCGGTCGACAGTGAGCGGATATAGCGGGGCGCCGCCGAAGCCGACCAGTACCAACCCGGCGGTCTTCCACACGAGGCCCGGCCCGAAACACATCACCGTCGCGCCAAGCCCGAGGATCACGAAGCCGTACGAGATGGTTGCGTCACCCCACCACCGCAGCAGTGTCGGCAAGGCAACCCGGGTGGCAAACATCATCACGCCGAACACGCTGGCCAGGATTGGTGCAAGGCCGGCACTTGCGTTGCCGACCTCGCGGAGGTAGGTGACGATCCAAATGCCGATGCTGAATTCCGCGAGTACTGCATTCACCATGAACAGCCATGGCACCAGCACCTCCCGGTCGCGAAAGTGCTGGAGCGAGAACGTTCCACTGCGTTGTCCTTCGGGAATTTCGACGGGCAAGGCAACGAAGGCCAGGGCGACGGTGAACAGCGCAGTGAGAATGAGATAGGGCGGCCGCCACGACCAGCCAGCGCTGAGCGCGGCGCCGATGACCAGACTGAATACCACCCCGGCTACGCCCGGAGCCGCGTTGACAGCAGCGAACGCTTCGGCTCGGTGCTCTCCATGGTGGTCGCTGATCAGGCCCGGCATGATCATCACCAACAGCGCTCCGCCGCCGCCGGTGAACGCGGTGCCGAGCAGTGTGATCGGCCACGACGGACCGACGCAGAACATCAGAACTCCACCGGCCAAGCAGGATGCCGCGAGCCGCAGGGTTCTGGCGCGGCCAATGCGATCCACGAGGCGGACCCCGAACAGACCGGCGAACAAGAGACCGACCCCGAACGTGCTGCCGTGCAATGCGGCGACCACACCGCTGATCTGAAACTGTTCGCGCAGTTCGCCGAGAACGACGCCAACGCTGAGGCCGGCGACCAGCAGGCAGTAGCCGAGAGCAGACGAGTAGGTCAGCCGGTCCCAGCGGAACGTAGGGGGAGCGTCGGCCTGCACAATCACATGGCAATTGTGCCAAGTCGACGGTGGCGGAGTCGTGTCATATACGCATTGAGGGGTGTGACTTGTAGCGTGCTCGGATGCTCCTCGGCATCGACACCGGTGGCACCTACACCGATGCCGTGATCTACGACGAGGCAACGGCAACGGTGGTCGCCAAGGCGAAATCGCCAACGACCCACCACGACCTGTCGATTGGCATTTGTGGCGCGATCGACGCCGTGCTGACGGCGGCCGGAATTGCGGCGGACCGAATTGAACTGGTATCGCTCTCGACCACGCTGGCAACCAATGCGCTGGTGGAAGGAAAGGGCCGCAGGGTCTGCGCCGTCATCATCGGGTTCGATGGCGACGTCTTGGAGCGTGCTGGTCTGGGTGAGGCGCTGGGAAGCGATCCAGTCGTGATTCTCGCGGGCGGGCACGACCCGCACGGCGGTGAGGTGGCCGAGCTCGACACGACACGACTGGCTGCCGAAGTAGCCGCCGTTGCAGCCGGGGTCGAAGCATTTGCAGTCACCGCCCAGTTCAGCGTGCGCAACGCAACGCATGAGCTGGCCGCCGCCGAGGTCATTCGAACTGTGACGGGGAAGCCGGTAACGCTGAGCCACCATCTCTCCGCTCGGCTCAACGGACCCAAGCGAGCGGTGACGGCGGTGCTCAACGCACGTCTGATCTCGATCATCGATGGGCTCGTTCGCACGACGGAGACCGCTCTTCTGCAACGCGGTATCCATGCGCCGCTGATGGTGGTGCGTGGTGATGGCTCGCTGGTGTCCGCTGCGTTCGTTCGCGAGCGGCCCATCGAGACGATCCTCTCCGGTCCCGCAGCCAGCTTGGTCGGTGCGGCGCACCTCACCGGTGTTGCGAACGCGATGATCTCTGACATCGGTGGTACGACCACCGACATCGCAGTACTGCGTGACGGCGTGCCTGTCATCAGCGAAGACGGAGCCACGGTCGGCGGCCACCAAACGATGGTCTCCGCGGTAGCGATGCACACCCATGGGCTTGGAGGCGACAGTCAGGTGCGTCACGACGAACGTGTGGTCGGCGCTGTCCTCCGTCTAGGCCCTCGCAAGGTGATTCCGATCTGTCAGTTGGCGCTCGACGAGCCCGAGCTGGTGCACTCGATGCTCGACCTGCACCTCACCTACTTCAGCCCAGGTGAGCTGGACGGTACGGTGCTGATCGCCGAGCACTACGAGCAGCGGCTGGCTTCGCTCGAGGGCATCGAGCGTGCAGTCTTGGTGGCGATGGGCGGAAGGGTCGCGTCAGCCGCTCGCGCCCTCACCACGATGCAACTGCGGCGGGTCATGGAGCGCCTGGTGCAGCGTGGTGTGTTGCAGCTGGCCGCCTTCACACCGACCGACGCAGCCCACGTCATGGGCCTGCAAAACAACTACGACCGTTCTGCGGCCGTGAAGGCGGCAACACTGTTTGCCAGGAGCCGCGATCGCATGGGCAAATCGTTGGCCGCTGACGGGCAAGAGATCGCCACGCTGACAATCGACACCTTGGTCCGGCTCAGCGCGGAGGCCGTGTTGTCAGCCGCGTTCGCGCACGACGGCCTGCCGTCCGACACTGTTCGGCAACCAGTGGTTCAGGCAGTGCTCGATCGGCGGCTCACCGTTGCCACCATGGCGCTGGGGCTGGAGGCTCCGCTGGTCGGGCTCGGCGCGTCGGCTGGAACGTACTACCCGATGGTCGCGGAGTTGCTGGGCGCCGAGTGCCGGGTGCCGTTGCACGCCGACGTGGCCAACGCTGTCGGGGCGGTCGTCGGGCGGGTTCGACTCTCTGCGGCGTGCCTGGTGACATCGCCCGAGCAGGGTCAGTACCTGGCCCATCTCGCAGGCCGGCAACCGACGTTGCACATGAGCCTATCGAGTGCCCGTTCGTTCGCAGCCCAACAACTCGCCGCGCAGTTGGCAACAGATATGGCCGCAGCCGGTGCGCCCGTGTACCAATCCAAGGAGGAATGGGACGAGCACTCCGTCGACCTCGGCGGACTCGAAATGTTTGTGGACGGCACGCTGACGTTGACCGCCAGCGGCCGCCCGCAACTGGCAAGTCGTGACTGACTCGCGCGTGTGATGGTTCAGTCGGTGTAGCGACGAACGGCGGGCTTCTTGCCCTTGATCGTCGTCTGCTTCAACGCAGCAATCACCTTGTCGACGCTGCGGTCCGGCACGCCGACAATGGCGAACTTCTCGGTGATCTTGATGGGCCCAATCTCGCGACCGACCAGGTCGGTCTCGTTGGCGATTGCACCCACCAGGTCGCCGGGGCGAATGCCAGCGCTGCGACCCAGGTTGATATGAACGAAGCCAGTGGCGCCGCCCTTTTCGCTGGCGTGGCCGCGGTCGTTGCCACGGACAGGCTTGCCACCTGGGCGCGAGGCGCCGCCACCATCGGGACGACGCTCCATGCGGTGCGTCATGTCGGGGATGTCCTGCTCGTCGACGATGTTGCCGGCCATCTCGTGGAAGAGACGGATGGCGGCGAGCGCAATCGTCTGCGGGTTCGCGTCACCGGACAATGCGTTGAGCACCGGCCAGAACGCATCGAGGTCTTCTGAGGCCATCGACTCGCGGACTGCAGTCACCGTCTGCTCGAGTTGCGCGGCGCGCAGGTCGGCGACCGACGGAACCTTGACGATGGTGATGGCCTGCTTGGTGAGGCGCTCGATGTTCTGCAGCAACCGCTGCTCGCGCGGCTCGGCCAGCGTGATGGCAACGCCCTCGCGCCCGGCACGGCCAACGCGCCCAATGCGGTGGACGTAGCTCTCCGGCGCGGACGGCACGTCGTAGTTGACGACGTGCGTCAGCGTGTCGACGTCGAGGCCGCGGGCGGCCACGTCGGTTGCGACCAGAAGTTCGGCGGTGCCATCGCGCAGGCGGCTCATGACGCGGTCGCGCTGGGCCTGGTCCATGCCGCCATGCAACGCCTCGGCGCGGTAGCCGCGGGCATTCATCGTCTCGGTGAGCGAGTCGACCTCGTGGCGGGTACGACAGAACACGAGAGCGCCACCGGGCGACTCGATGTCGAGAATGCGGCCGAGGGCGGCGGGCTTGTGGTTGCGCTGCACGACATAAGCGCTCTGGCGCACTTTGCCAGCACTGGCCTTCGTGTCGCCGCGAACGACGTTGATGCGCACCGGATCGGTCTGGTAGCGCTTCGCAATCGAGTTGATGCGGGGCGGCATGGTGGCCGAGAACAGCACCGTCTGGTGTGCGTGCGGGATGCCTTCGAGAATGCTTTCGATGTCGTCGGCGAAGCCCATGTCGAGCATTTCGTCGGCCTCATCGAGCACCACCATCTTGATGCCGTCGAGGTTCAGTGAACCGCGGCCGATGTGGTCAATAATGCGGCCGGGAGTACCGACCACGATGTGTACACCGCGGTCGAGTGCCTGCAGCTGACGGAAGATCGGCTGGCCCCCGTACACGGGCACGCACTTTGCGCCGAGGTTCTTGCCGTAACGGAAAAACGCTTCGCTGACCTGCATGGCCAACTCGCGAGTGGGTACCAGGACCAGCGCGACAGCCTTGTTGGCGGCGCGTCCGTCGATGAGCTGCAACGCAGGCAGCGCGAACGCCGCGGTCTTGCCGGTGCCGGTGGCCGCCTGACCCAGAAGGTCTTTGCCCTCCATCAGGAACGGGATGGTCTCACGCTGGATGGGGGTGGGCTCTTCGTAGCCCAATTCGTCAAGTGCCTTCAGCAGTTCGGGCCGAAGGCCCAGTGCTGCGAAGCCGCTTTCTGTAACTGTTTCGGCCGCTGTGGCGGTGTCTGCGGCGATGTCGCCGGAATCGGTGACGTCGCTCTGGACGTCCTCACTGTGTGCTTCCACGGTGTCTCTCATTTCATGAATCACTCAACGATAGAGGCAGCGGAGCCCGTTCGCCTGTGACACCGGCCCGTCGTGACTATCTGGGCCTGGCTGGCAACTCCATCAGTGCGTAGTCGAGTTCGGTGCAGAGGATGTCGGCGTCGGCGCGGGTGAAGATGATCGGGGGTTTGATCTTGATCACGTTGTCGTGTGGACCGTCGGTAGAGATCAGCACGCCTCGCTCACGAAGTCGATTGGCCACGTCGGCTGCCAGCTGGGTGGCGGGCTGCTTCGTGGTGCGATCGGTGACCAGATCGACACCGAGGTAGAGCCCGCGACCGCGCACGTCGCCGATCGCTGGGTGGCGAATAGCCAAATCGCGTATGCGGTCGAGTAGATAGCCGCCGGTGTCCGACGCTCGCGCCATCAAACCCTCCTGCTCGATCACATCCAGCACAGCCATTCCCGCCGCGCACGAGACGGGGTTGCCGCCGAAGGTGTTGAACCACTCCATGCCGTTGGCGAATTGTGCTGCGAGCGTTGGAGTCGTGACCACCGCACCGAGCGGGTGGCCGTTGCCGATCGGCTTGCCGAGGGTGACGATGTCGGGGGCGACGTCGTGTTCCTCAAAGGCCCACATGGCCGTGCCCACCCGACCGAAGCCGACCTGCACCTCATCGGCGATGCAGAGCGCGCCCGCAGCCCGAGCGTGTTCGTATGCGGCAGCGAGGTAGCCCGTTGGAAACACAACTTGGCCGCCGCAGCCGCTGATGCTTTCGGCAATGAATGCTGCCGGGCCGCTGCCGTTGTGCGCTCGCGCAGCGGCGGCCGCCGTGACGACCGACTGGGCGTATGCCGGGCCGTTGTCGCCGTGTGCGCCGCGGTACGGGTCGGGCAGGTCAGCGAGGTGGATGTGGGCAGGCTTGCCTGCGCCGCCCTTGCGGTTGAACTTGTAGGCGCTGATCTCGACGAGGTCGTTGGTGTTGCCGTGGTAGCCCCAGTCGAGCGCGACGATGTCGTGGCGGCCGGTGACGGTGCGCGCGATTCGTAGCGCCAACTCATTGGCCTCACTTCCGGAGTTCGTGAAATACACGACGCTCAGCGGCGACGGGAAGGTGGCGGCGAGACGCTCGGCGTAGTCGAGGATGGTGCGGTGCAGATAGCGGGTGTTGGTGTTGAGCACTGCCGCTTGCCGAGCGATCGCGTCCACGATGTGCGGGTGCGCATGCCCGACGTGGGCGACGTTGTTCACGCAGTCGAGATACCCGCGGCCCTCGTGGTCGAACAGCCAAGCACCCTCACCGCGGACGATGGACAGATGGTCGCGGTAGCTCATGCTCAGCGATGCGCCAAGATCGGAGGTGCGTCGCGGTTGCAGGACCGCCGGCTTGTCGGCCGAGTGGTCGGCGAATGTCTCGGGCGAAAGGCGGATCAGCAAGTTGGCGTCGGGCACCAGACCTCGCCAGATGTTCATGCGACTGGGCTCGCCGGCCCCCTCGAAGTTGCCGGCGAACCCGAGCTCTGGGTCCGCCATCAGGTCGGTCATGATCTGCACGTGAACGTGCGGTGCCCAACCACCATTGACGGTGTGGTCGCCGATGAAACCGACCACCTCGCCGGCCGCGACGGCTTCGCCAGCCTGATGCAGCGCAAGCGTGGCGCGTGAGAGGTGGCCGTACAGCACCCAGAACGGCGTGCCGTCAGCGGTCTGATGGCGCAGCACCACCGTCGGGCCGTAGTCGTACGCCAGATCGTTGTCGACGACGGACTCGACCACGCCGGGCAGCATCGCGTGCACCGCGGTGTCCTCGGCGATGAACAGATCGATGCCTGTATGAACCGACCGCGGCTCGGGTGCATCGGTGCGGAACTGCTCGCCCTGGTAGCAGGAGCGGTCCTCGTCATAGCGGCCGACGACGACCTGCGCGCCAGCGGCGTCCATCTG
>JANLPB010000349.1:0-3601 GCA_031366885.1 Ilumatobacteraceae bacterium | reverse complement strand
GCCCAGGGCTCGGGGCGCTGCGTTGATCGAGGCGTGCGCCAAGATCGCCGACGGTTCGCTCGTGCTCGACGCGGGCAGCGACCGTGCGGAGGCGGTCGCCGCCCTGCAACAGGTGAAGGGCATCGGGCCGTGGACCGCGGGCTACGTCGCGATGCGTGCGCTCGGCGATCCCGACGTCTTCCTCCCCACCGACCTCGGCGTGCAGCACGCACTGGCGGCGCTGGGCAGCGATTCGACCCCACGCGGCGCAGCCGCACGTGCCGAGGCGTGGCGGCCGTGGCGCACGTACGCACTCCACCATCTGTGGGCAAGCTTGTGAAGGAGCAATCAATGAACCGCAGTGAAACAACCCTCCCATCGCTCGGCGCGACTGACGACCTGTCGCGGGCGACGATGCCGACGCCGGTCGGCGAGCTGACGCTCATCGCCAGCCCCCGTGGGCTACGCGCCGTGCTGTGGCCCAACGAATTGGACGAGCCCGATCTTCTCCCCAGTGCCGATGACGGCGATCCGGCCGCGGCGGCGGTGCTGCGCGAGACGATCAGCCAGTTGGGCGAGTACTTCGCCGGCGACCGCCACGAGTTCGACCTACCGCTCGACCCTGTCGGGACACAATTTCAGCAGTCCGCGTGGATGCAACTGCGGCTGATCCCGTACGGCGCAACGATCTCGTACGGCGAACAGGCCCGTCGGTTGGGTGACGTTCGCAAGTCCCGGGCCGTGGGCGCGGCGAACGGTCGCAACCCGATCAGCATCATCGTGCCCTGCCATCGAGTCATTGGCGCCAACGGTTCACTGACCGGCTTCGCCGCCGGCCTTGAAGCCAAGTCATGGCTCCTTCGCCACGAGCAAGGCACCCTCACCCTGCTCTGACCATTCAGCTCGCTGACAGGGGTTAGCGGTGGCGGGCTTTTTGTTGCTGCTCGCGCGCTTGGCGGGCCTCGGCCTGCTTCTTCTCCTTGGCGGCCTTGCGCTTGGCCTTGGTCTCCTCGTCGGCGGTGCGGGCGGGCAACACCTCGACGTCGACGCGCTCGACGGGCGGCAACGCCAAGGTCTCGTCGTGCTTGAGTACCCGCGTGAGCACTTCGGCGGCGGCTGCTTCGCCGGCAACTGACGAGGCGAGCATCAGCCGAGTGGTGGCCAGCCCGAACTCCTCGATGAGTGCGGGCGTAACTTCCAGAAGCTGCTCTTCGTTCGGATTGTCGGAGTTGTCGCCGAGTGCGTCGATGCACTTGGCCAGCGCCGGGTCGGTCACGAGGGTGGCGATCTGCTCGAGGCCACCGTTCATGCGACCGCGAGCGACGGTTGCACGCACGGCGAGCAGGCGGGCTTCGATGTCGGTGAAGCCGCCTTCGCGGGCACCGCACAGTTCATCGAGTGCGGCGATGTGGTCGTCGGGCAGTGAAGCCACGAGGGTGGCGAGCTCCTCATCGGTCATCGCGGCAAATGCGCGATCGAGCAACGACAGGGCTTGCAGGCGGTTCTTGAGCTGGCTCATCGGGCTGAAAGGCTACCGTGCGCTGCCGCCAGCCCCCCGTTGCATCCGTCCGGCATCACCGCAGCTCACCGGCGATGCCTACGCTTGCGCCATGACGGACCTTGTGTACACCGAGGATGAACTCCTGCGCGATCACCCGGATCTGTCGCCGCACGTCGTGGCTGGCCGGCGGATGCATGGCGGTTTCCATCCGGACGGGCGATACCAGTCGCCCCGAGCGTTGGTTCGGGTTCCGGCGTTGGCCGCGTGGAGTGACGCGCTGATTGCCCGCGGCGGCCGCCCGCTCAACGCCGATTCGTCGTTGCTGGGCGGCACCAGACTTCCGACGGTGAAACAGTCGCGGGTTCTGCTGCGCAATGGTCTCGGCCACACGTTCTGGAACTCGCTCACGATCACTGGCAAGATCGAGGCGCGTGGGCGGCTGCTGGCGGAAGTGCAGTTTCCCGAACTGCAGCCGTACATCGACGCTGACATCTCGACGATGGCGATCGGCCACCTCGGCAAGGGTCTGCTGAAAGCGCACGGTTGGGACGAGGGCGGCGTCCTCGACCCGGACGTCGGTCCCGTCGGCGCGCACGACGAGATGTGGTTTGTCGCTCGCGACCTCGCGTTCGGCGCGAATGCGTATCCCGACGTCGACCCGCCGGCGAACATTGCCCGGCCGGAGGCCGGCCACCGATGGATGCCCGAAGTGGCACCGGAAGTCGAGGGCCTGCTGTCGTTGCTGATGAACCTGTTGGTCATCGAGTTCCGTGCCGAAATCGGCTTCGCAGACACACAGGCGCTGTTGCGCACACCCGATCTGTTCACGGACCGGCGGGCGCAGGCGCAGGAGGCGGCCGACATTGTCGGACGCATCAGAACTGACGAGGAGATTCACGTGGCGTCGCTCTGTCTGTATCTGGGGGAGTGCGCCAACGTCGATTTTCGAACTGTCGATGGAGGCACGCTTCCCGGTGGCGAGCTGATCGAACGCTTCTGGAGCGGCCTCGTGCAGTGGGCCACTGTTGACCAGCCGGCGATCGCCGCAGCAACACAACGCGACCTGTTGCACACTCGTGTGCTGGCACACCCTCGCGCCGCCGAGGTGTGGGCACAGTTCGAGGCTGCCGCCTGACGCTTACAGTTCGTCCAGCGTGAGAATTTGCTCTGCTGGTGCGTTGGCGAGGACATCGGCCACGTAGGAGGCCACCGTCTCGTCCATGCCGACGTCACCGCCGGCGCGCTCGGAGAGAAACCAGCGGTGTTCCAGCACCTGGTGATACAGCTCGGCGGGTTCCAGTTTGCTGGCCATGTCGGCGGGGATGCCAGCGAGCGCTCGCTCGAATCGTTCGTCGAGCCAGCGGCCAGCGGCTATTGCCTCCGGCACTTTGCGGCCACCGCGCTGCTCGAGCACGGCCCGGTAGCGACTGATGTCGTTGAGCAACCGGCGGGACTGATTTTCGCCTGCCTCCAAACCGGTGAGCGCGCGCAGCCGTTGGGCGTGGAACCCGTGCTCGACGACTCGTGGCACCAGCCGCAATCGCGCCCCGTCGACTGTGGTCACCAGTTCCAGCTCGGCGGCGTCGAAACCGAGATCGTGAAGGCGACGCAAGCGCTGGTCGACACGAAACGTTTCATTGGCGTTGAACTCGTCGATGCCGGTCAGTTCCAGCCACAGTCGTTCGTACGACTGCTCGATCGCCAGCGCGGTCTCCACGGGATCGATTCCATCGGCGAGCAGCCCACCCATCTGCAGATCCAGCAGACCACCGAGCACGTTTTCGGTGGCGATGTAAAGATCGAGACGACGTTGGCCGGTGCTCAGCTCCTCGTGTCGCTCGCCTGTCTCCACGTCGATGATGTACGCCGCCAGGGCGTCGGCGTCGCGTCGGAACAGCGTGTTGGACAGCGAGCAGTCGCCCCAGTAGAAGCCAGCGAGGTGCAGCCGAACGAGCAGCCCTGCCAGCGCGTCGAGCATTCGCTCACCCAGGTATGGAATTCGCAGCCCGCGACCGGAGAGCAGCGTGCGATACGGAAGCGAGAAGTCGAGGTGGCGAGTGATCAGCAGTCCGTCGGCCTCGTCGTCGCGATCGGTGACGACGCCAACGACCTCGGCAGTCG
>JANLPB010000327.1:0-4142 GCA_031366885.1 Ilumatobacteraceae bacterium | reverse complement strand
CTACAGCCTGTTGCGCGCCGACCCGCATTGCGTGGGCGAGGTGAACTGTGCCCTGGAGGCGGCGGCGCAAGGGCCCGATACGACGGCACCGACCGCCCCCATCGACTCAGGGGTGGAGACCACCGCGCCCGGCGACACCCTTGCCACCACCACGACCGTGCCGAAGGAGCCGCAGAAATACGTGGCCATCGGCGAGTCCGTGATGGCTGGGGCACAACCGCAGCTTGCAGGGGCGGGTGTGCTGGTGCAGGTCAAGGAGGGTCGCGGCCCTGAGGGCGTCAAGAACGCGGTCATCCTCCTGCGCGAGGCTGGCGATATTGGGGCGGGCACGACGATCGTGATCCAGGTCGGCACCAACGCGCCGCTGACGCAATCCGAGCTCGATGCGATCATGGTGGAGGTGCCCACCGACGCCGCCGGTGTGGTGTTCATGACTATCCATGCTGACATCGAGTACGTGCCCGCCAACAACGAACTGATCCGGTCGATGCCGTCGGAGTACCCCAACGTGTCCGTGATCGACTGGGATGCGAAGGCCGCTGAGGTCGAGTTGTGTCCCGATGGCATCCACATCTCGTGCAACGGTTCCGGGCCGGCGACGTTCTATACGAACCTGATCCTCGAAGCCCTCCTCCTGCCCGCCATCACCTGAGTCCTTCAGCGAGTCGTTCGGCCGAGCAGAGCCGCTTTCGCTCCGAGCGCGTCAGGGGCGTACGCTCGGGACATGACCACTCCAGTTCGTGTCGCTGTCACCGGTGCTGCCGGCCAGATCGGCTACAGCCTCCTCTTCCGTATCGCTTCCGGCTCCATGCTTGGCCCGGATACCCCCGTCATCCTCCAGCTGCTCGAGATCACGCCGGCGCTCGGCGCGCTCAACGGCGTGAAGATGGAGCTGGACGACTGTGCCTTCCCGCTGCTGGCCGACGTGATCTGCACCGACGACGCCAATATTGCGTTCGGCGACGCTGACGTGGCCCTGCTGGTGGGTGCCATGCCGCGCAAGGCGGGCATGGAGCGCGCCGACCTACTCAGCGCCAATGGTGGCATCTTCAAGCCGCAGGGCAAGGCTCTCAGCGACAGTGCGAAGAAAGACATCAAGATCCTCGTCGTCGGTAACCCGGCCAACACCAACGCGCTGATCGCACAGCAGAACGCTCCAGACCTGGACCCGCGCCGCTTCACCGCGATGACCCGCCTGGACCACAATCGTGCCGTCTCGCAGCTGGCTGCCCGCACGGGCGCCACGGTCAACGACGTCACCAACATGACCATCTGGGGCAACCACAGCGTCACCCAATTCGCCGACCTGCACCACGCCAAGGTCAACGGCAAGAACGCGTACGACCTGGTCAACGACCAAGCCTGGTACGCAGACAGTTACCTGCCGACGGTCGCCAAGCGCGGCGCGGCCATCATCGAGGCACGCGGCGCATCGTCGGCAGCCTCGGCCGCCAACGCGGCTGTCGACCACATCCGCTCGTGGTCGCTGGGCACTGCCGAGGGTGACTGGGTGTCGATGGCCATCGTCAGCGACGGCTCTTATGGCGTGCCGGAAGGCCTGATCTCCTCGTTCCCGTGCGTGTGCAAGGACGGCGAGTACTCCATCGTCCAGGGCTTGGACATCAATGACTTCAGCCGCGGCAAGATCGACGCGTCGACCAGCGAACTGGCCGAAGAGCGCGACGCCGTCAAGGACCTCGGCCTCATCTAGTTCAGGTGTGCTGACGCTGGCACCGAATGTCAACGCCTCGGCAACATTCGGTGCCAGCGTCGGGTCAAAGGCCTAGCTGACGGCGACTTGGCAGGCGACTTCCATCATCTTGTCCACGCCGACCTTGAGTTCGGCGTCGCTGATGCGCTCGGCGGTCTCCTGTTCGCTGCCGGCGATGATGTCGCTGATGGTGGCCATGCACAGCGTTTCGATCTTCTTCAGCGCGCCCAGCGTGTAGAGCACAGCGGCCTCCATCTCGACAGCGAGGTGCCCACGGTCGCGCCACCGATCCATGATGCCGGCGCGCGTGTCGTAGAAAATGGCCGACGAGACGATGGCGCCAACGTGCACCCGGGCACCACTCGCGCGAGAGAGCTGCACCGCCCGCTCGACCAACGAATAGCTCGCCGTGGGGGAGTGTGCATCGCCACCGCACAACTGGCTGACGATCTGATCATCGGCCGTGGCGCTCATCGCGATGATGGTGTCGGCCATGCGCAGACCGGGCGCCAGGCCACCGGCGGTACCGACGCGCACCAGGCGCGTGGCACCCAGCTGGATCAACTCGTTGTAGTAGATGGCCGCACTCGCGCATCCCATACCGGCGGCCTGCACGCTGATCGGCTGGCCCTGGTACGTACCCGTGTAGCCCAGCGCACCACGCTCCTCGTTGACCAGACGCGCGCCTGGGTCGAAGAAGGTTTCGGCGATGTAGGTGGCGCGGCGGGGGTCGCCGGGCACCAGAACAGCGGGGGCGTAGTCGGCGGCTTCGGCACGGATGTGAATCGGCATGAGACCAGCGTAGAACGCGCACGCCGATCCCCGTCCTTTCAGTGACCTTCGCCTCTACCTCGCTCACAACACGTTGTCGAAGATTGAGAACAGAGCAGTCAACGGAGGAGACGGGGCATGAAGAAGGATCAAAGCGGCGATGGCTGGTGGGTGATCACGTTCGTGCTCGGCATGGTCGCGCTGATCGTCGGTGTTGTCGGAATCACGATCGCATCCGGCAAGTCCGACGCCTCTACGCCCGCGGCCGCTGGTTCCGCCTCAGCTGGGGGACAGACGGAGGTTGACGTCACTCTCGCCGAGATGTCGATTTCACCCAGCACGATCGAGGTACCCGCCGGAGAGTCGATCACGGTGCACGTGACGAACAAGGGCGCGCTCGCCCACGACTTCAAAGTCATGGGCACGACCGGCAGCGAGCTGCTGAATCCCGGTGACAAGGCAGACATCGTGATCGGCCCGTTCACCAGTGACACCGAGGCGTGGTGCAGCGTGCCCGGCCACAAGGAAGCCGGCATGAAGATGACAATTCACGTGGTGGGCGGTGACGGCGCGACAACCGCGACAACCGTGCCCGGCGCAGGCAACGCAACCATCGATGGTGCAGCCATGCCTGGAACGGACTGGAAGGGCCGCGACCCGGTGCTGGCGGCGAAGGAGACCGGCACGGTGCACGAGATTGCGCTCGATGCGACCGAGAAGCTGATCGAGGTCGCCCCCGGTGTGACGCAGATGATGTGGACGTTCAACGATCAGGTGCCCGGGCCGATCCTCCACGGCAATGTGGGCGACACGTTCCGAATCACGCTCACCAACAGCGGCACCATGGGGCACTCGATTGACTTTCACGCCAGCAAAGTGGCGTGGAGCGACGAGATGCGCACCATCCTTCCCGGCGAGTCGCTGGTCTACGAGTTCCAGGCCGACTACGCCGGCGCATTCATGTATCACTGTGGGACGGCGCCCGCCCTGCACCACATCGGCAACGGTATGTACGGCGCGATCATCATCGACCCGCCCGGCCTCGCTGCTGTCGACCAGGAGTTCGTCATGGTGCAAAGCGAGCTGTATCTCGGGCCGGAGGGTCAGCCCGGCGACCTCACCAAGATGATGAACGAGGAGTGGGACGCGGTGGTCTTCAACGGCTACTTCGCCCAATACAAGTTCGCACCCATCCACGTGGAGGCCGGCAAGCGGTATCGCATGTGGGTGGTCAACGACGGGCCGAATGAAAACTCGGCGTTCCACATCGTTGGCACCATCTTCGACACGGTGTTCAAGGAGGGGGCGCTGACCCTGCAGCCCGATGACACGCACGGTGGTTCGCAGGTGCTGGATCTGCAACCGGCGCAGGGGGGCTACGTGGAGTTCACCTTCGCCGAGGACGGCCTCTACCCGTTCGTCACCCACAAGTTCGCCAACGTCGGCAAGGGAGCGATTGGCTTCTTCGCAGTCGGCGATGTCGACACCACGGCCCTCACCGGGCACTGAGTTCGCTACTTGAGGAACTTGCTCGTCGTGTTATCGGCAAGGATCTTGCCGGCCGTCTGGCAGGTTGGGCAGTACGCCACCGTGTAGCCGCTATAGCTGACCGAACGGATTGTGTCGGCGCATACCGGGCACGGCAAACCAACTCGCCCGT
>JANLPB010000288.1:0-36720 GCA_031366885.1 Ilumatobacteraceae bacterium | reverse complement strand
GCCATCCGCTGGCCGCGCGGCGCAGCCGCGCATGTGAGTGAGCACGAACTCGGCATCGGACAACGAGCCCGCCAGACGCGTAAAGGCGACTGTTCGTTGTGCATATTGGCCGTCGGCAAAATGCTGGGTGACGCACAGAAGGCCGCTGCTGAGCTCGCCGAGCGTGGGGTCGACGCAACGGTGTGGGATGTCCGTTCGTGTGCGCCGCTCGACGCCGCGATGATTGCGGACGCGGCTGGGCACTCCGCGGTGATCACCGTCGAGGACGGCATTCGCGACGGTGGCATCGGGATGACGATCGCCGATCAGGTGCACGCAATCGCATCTGCGGTACCAGTGCAGGTGCTGGGGATTCCGGCGAAGTTCATCCCGCAGGCCCCCGCCGAGCGAATTCTTGCGGAACTGGGTCTCGACACCCATGGCATCGTCGCCGCCGCCGAGACTCTCCTAGCTCCCGGTGTCCCGTAGCCTCGGGCTCGTGACGATCCCCGACTTTGATGCTGCCGGCGAGCTGGCGTTAGCCCGTGAACTGGCCGACTTGGCCACAACCATTTCGCTGCCGCACTACCTGAACCGCACGTTCAATCTCGACTGGAAGGCGAACCGCACCGAGGTCACCGAGGCCGACCGAGAAGCGGAACTGGCCATCTCCGATCGGGTGCTGCGCGACCGGCCCCATCACGGCTTGTTCGGTGAGGAGCACGGCTTGGTTGGCGATGTCAGCAGCCCCTGGCGCTGGATCATCGACCCGATTGACGGCACCAGCAACTTCGTCCGCGGCATCCCCGTGTGGGCCTCGTTGGTCGCGCTCACCCACGCCGAGTACGGCGCGGTTGTCGGTGTCGTGTCCGCTCCAGCGATGGGTCGTACGTGGTGGGCAGCCAAGGGTCTGGGCGCATTCGCCGATGGCAAGCGTTGCCAGGTGTCCACCGTCTCTGCATTGGAGGACGCCCAGGTCTCGGTGACGTTCTCATCGGGCTGGGACGATCTTGGCCTCACTGGCGAGTTGGTGCATTTGCAACAACGTGCGTATCGGGCGCGTGGCTTTGGCGACTTCTGGCAACACATGCTCGTGGCCGAAGGTGCAGTCGATCTCGCTGTCGACGCTGTTGGGGTGCAGCCGTACGACTTGGCGGCAGTGATGGTCGTGGTCGAGGAGGCCGGCGGCACGTTCACCGATCGCCATGGCGAGCGCACCTTCATGCACGACTCAGCGGTCTCCTCGAACGGCTTGCTGCACGACTGCGCGAAGATGCTCGGCTGAGGGGGTCGAATGACGCACGATCTGGTGTTTAGGAACGCATTCCTGGTTGACGGAACCGGCACGCCGGGGCGGCTCGCGGACGTTTCAGTTGACGGCGCACTCATCGCCGCCGTCGAGCCCGCCGGAACCCTTGATGGCGTCAAGGTCATCGATGCCACCGGCCTGTTGTTGACACCGGGTTTTGTCGACGTGCACACGCACTACGACGCGCAGGTGACGTGGGATCCGTTCGTGACCCCATCAGGTTGGCATGGCGTCACGACGGCGCTGATGGGTAACTGCGGCGTCGGCTTTGCGCCAGCGGCACCCGACAGTCACGAGTGGCTGATCCAGCTGATGGAGGGCGTCGAAGACATCCCTGGCTCGGCACTGACGGAGGGCATTAAGTGGGGCTGGGAGAGCTACCCCGAATACCTCGACGTGCTCGAGCAGTTACCTCGGGTAATGGACATCGGTTCCTCGATTGCGCACGGTCCGCTCCGGGCCTACGTGATGGGCCGGCGCGGTGGTGCCAACGACGAGCCAACCGAGGTGGAGATCG
The DNA here is from genome assembly GCA_031366885.1 of Ilumatobacteraceae bacterium. Classification (GTDB taxonomy): domain Bacteria; phylum Actinomycetota; class Acidimicrobiia; order Acidimicrobiales; family Ilumatobacteraceae; genus UBA668. The sequence continues at coordinate 34,915 of JANLPB010000288.1, read as the reverse complement.
TCGAGATGTCGCGGCTTGTCGAGGAAGCATTGCGCGCCGGCGCATTCGGGTTCACCACCTCGCGTACACCGATCCACAAGGCGAAAGACGGGCAGCTTGTGCCGGGTACCAACGCCGACGAACACGAACTACTGGGCATCGCGGCCGCGATTGCGCGAGTCGGGCACGGGGTGTTCGGGTTTGCTCCCGACCACGCGCTCGTACCCGTTCAGGAGTGGCCGTGGATGCGAAAGGTCGCGGCGCTGACCGGACAGCCGATCTGCGTCAACCTCAACCAGTCCGACAAGGCACCAGAGGTGTGGCGAGAGGTCTTGCGGTTGCTCGACCAGGCTCACGCCGATGGGCTGCCGATCATCGCCCAGGTCGCTGGTCGCAGCATCGGCATCTTGTATTGCCTGCAAGGTTCGGTCCATCCGCTGCTCTTTCACCCGGCGTACCAGGAGATCGCTTCGCTGCCGCTCGCGGAGCAGTTGGTCGCTTTGGCCGAACCCGAGCGGCGGCGTCGGATCATCGAGGACATCCCCGACGACGGTGGCTTCTTCCAGGCCGCTGTGCTGAACGGGCTCGGACGTATCTGGCTGGTCGACGACGAGAACATTGATTACGAACCAGCGGAGATCGACAGCGTGGCCGCGGTCGCTGAGCGTGCAGGCGTACCCCCGATGCAGCTGGTGCTCGATCAGCTCGTCGCGCACGGGGGCAACGGGATGCTCTACGCACCGTTCTTCAACTACACGTACGGCGATCTGTCGTTCACCGAGGCCGTGACGAGGCACCCACATACCCGCATGGGGTTGTCCGATGGTGGCGCACACTGCGGCGCGATCTGCGACGGTGGAATGCCCACCTTCATGCTCACCCACTGGACGCGCGACCGCACTCGTGGCGAGAAGCTTCCGCTGGAGTACATCGTGCGCCGCCAGACCTCGCAGACGGCCGAACTGTATGGGATCACAGACAGGGGCGTGGTTGCGCCAGGGATGCGGGCCGACCTCAACCTGATCGATTACGAGCGCTTGGGCTTCGATGTGCCACGCATGGCCTACGACCTGCCGGCCGGTGGTCGCCGAATCGTCCAGAAAGCCCGCGGGTACGTCGGTACGTGGGTGGCCGGAGTGCAAACCGTGGCCACCGACGAATTCACCGGTGCCACCCCTGGCAAATTGCTACGAGCCGGCCGCTAGGTCAGCGAATCGATTGGCGGCGACGCCGAACAGCCAGGCACGGGGGTGCCCACGTCGGCTGTCGAATATCCCACATCGCTCTATTGCGACGCGAACTACATCGGCAGTGATGTCGGCTGCGGGACCCTCCCCGAGGCGGCGAGCAGCAAACCGATGCACATCGGCGGCGTACCGATAGAACAGAACAGAGACTGCGGGGCGACGATCCCTGTGCCTGTTGGTCGCCGCGCATCACCCACTCTTCGCCGCAGAACGCCTGCGGTTCACATCAGAAGTACTCTGTCACACCCCTTGAGTACTGTTGTTCGTATGAACCTGGCGGCCCTGAAACCTTTGATTTCTGGCACTTCGTTGTCCGACGTCGCGGTGTGTCACGCGGAGTTGGTTGCGATCAATGTCGTGCGTGGGTTGCTCGATGCACGTGAGGTGGAGGTCGTGCGCCGCTTGGATGAGCTCGCCGCGTCCGACACGTCGTTGTTCCCGCAGGACGTAGTGGCGAAGGCATCGAAGTCATCGTTGATGCACGCCGAACGGTTACGCGAGCGTGCTGGCACAGCGTCGGCGATCCCCGAGCTCGGTGAGGCGCTGTCTGACGGCGCCACGACGGGTGATCGGCTCGACATCGTCGCCCGAGCGACTGCAGATCTGTCGTCGTCGGAACGTGCCGCCGTCGCGGTGCACGGGAAGCGACTGGCGTTAGCGGCCGGAGAACAAACGGCGACCGCGTTCCGCAAAACCGTCGAGCATGTGGTTGCGCAAGCCCGCAAGGACGACGGTTTGGCCAGATTGGAACGGCAGCGGCGCCAGGCACGGTTGCGGTGGTGGCTGGACGCCGACGGGATGTGGAATCTTGCCGGTCGGTTCGACCCCGCAACCGGTGCACGTATGGAGGGTCGACTACGGAACCAGATCAACCGGCTCCGTGCTGGTGGGATACCCGACACCTGCCCCACCGACCCAGTCGACATGCAACAACATCTCGCCGCGCTCGCGCTCGCCGACCTCGTCGGGGTTCGCGACACCGACTCGGTGTCAGACACCGATGAGGCCACCGAGACAACTGGACCACGACCAACTCCACCAACCGGGAAACCGAGCGGTGGCGGTTGGGTACCGGATGTGACGGTGATCATCGATGAACGCACTCTGCGCGAGGGGCACAAGCGTGAGGGCAGCGTCGTTGACATCGGGCTCGGCGGCTTCGGGTTGCCAGTTGAAACGATCCGCCGCTGGGCATGCATCGGGTCGGTCACACCGGTCGTGGTGTCCGCAGACGGAGTCCGGCTGCTGCTTGGTCGCGAGACACGCCTTGCCAACCGAGCCCAACGGCGAGCGCTACGCGTGCTTTACCGCACCTGTGCCCTGTGTGAAACCCCGTTCGACCATTGTCAGATCCACCATGTGGACTGGTACTCGCTCGGCGGGTTCACCGACATCGCAAGCATGCTGCCGCTGTGCTCACGACACCACCATTTGGTGCACGAAGGCGGCTGGGTACTGCACTTGGCACCAGACCGAACACTCACCATCACCATACCCGGCAACTGCATCTCCAAGCATCCACCTCCGAACGCATGGGCCGCCTAACGGCGGGGCGAGTACGGTCCGGGCATGGCCGATGACGTGACCCACTACGACGCCGTTGAGGCGTACTGCGACCAGCTCAGTTACCTGCCCGGCCAGGGCGTGGGCCTGCATGTCTGGTGCGCCACCGACTCGTACGACGTCGAGGTGCGGCGCTGGACCGCGGCGAACGGTGCCCCGGGTGCGAGTTTGAGCGACGGTGCGAGTTTGAGCGAGGGTGCGAGTTTGAGCGAGAGCGCAAGTGACGACGGCGCTCCGATCTGGAGTCAGGGTGGGCAGGTGGGCGTGGCGCATCACACGCCGGCGGACTCGGACTCGAATGGGTGCGGGTGGCCGGTGGCGCTGACGATCCCGGTCGGTAAGGACTGGGTGAGCGGGATGTACCTCGTGACACTTCGGGCCCATGGCGCGCCGCCCGACCGGGCCACCGGGTTTGCGATGTTCGTTGTTCGCGCAGCGCCGCTTGCAGGCAAGTCGGGTACACCGGGTAACCCGCTGCTGGTGATCGCCACCAACACCTACAACGCGTACAACAACTGGGGCGGTCGCAGCCTGTACACCGGCGGGCATCAGGTCAGCTTCGAGCGACCGTTCGGGCGGGGCATGCTGTTACGCGAACGGGTCGAGCGCGACGACCGCAAGAGTCGGCCAACGCGGGCCGGCGAACAGCCCGACGTCGACGGCGAGGTGTATCAAACGTACCGCTGGGCGCACGGATACCCGGGCTACATGAGCTCCGCTGGATGGTTCACGTACGAGCGCCGGTTCGTGGAGTGGGCTGAAGCTCAGGGCATCGGACTCGACTACGCAGTGTCCAGCGATCTCGAGCGCGACCCGTCGGTGGTCGACGGATACCGCCTGGTGATGGGCGTCGGCCACGACGAGTACTGGTCGGCGGCACAGCGCGACACAATTGAGAACCACGTCGCAAGCGGCGGCAACTACGCCAGCCTGTCGGGCAACACGATGTTCTGGCAGGTGCGGCTCACCAACGAGGGCCGCACCATGACGGCGCACAAGTACAACGCCCACCGCAACGACCCGGTGCTCGGCACCGACCGCGAAGGTGAGATGACGGGCATGTGGTGCGACCCGGTAGTGGGTCGGCCAGAGTGGCGTTTCCTCGGCGCCGGCTCGGCATACGGCCTGTACAGCCGGTTTGGCCAGGCAACGCCACGCGCGAGCGGCGGGTTCACCGTCTACCGCGACGACCACTGGCTGTTCGAAGGCACCGGGCTGCGCTACGGCGATCAGCTGGGTTCGTCGTTGGGTGCCGTCGGCTACGAGACCGTCGGTGTGCGCTTGGGTCTGGACGAGTTCGGTCTTCCCGTCGCTACCCAAACAGATGCCGCACCGCAGACCGAAGTCGTCGCCTTCGCACCTGCGTCGAGCCTGGCCGAGGGCGAGTATCCGGCGTCGGTCGCGGCCAGTGCCGATCAGTGCGATCTCGAGTTCGTCGCCGAGCGCGTGTACGGCGACATCAGCGCCGACTCAATCGCCCGCGTCCGTCATGGCAACGCCGTCATGCTGACGTGCAAACCCGCTGGCGAGAGCGGAGGAACCGTCGCCACCATTGGCTCCACGGATTGGGTCTACGCACTCGACGACCCTGCGGTCAGCCAGGTCACGTCGAACGTGATCGCCCGGCTCAACCGGCATACGGCCGGCTAGGCCGGCATCGCGTCTCCGAAGTTGATGGCCATGTCGCGCGCCGTCAACATCGTGTCGCAGTCCAACGGCACCGTCTTTTGGCGGGCGCTGATCTCGCTGAGCGGCACGTACTTCACGGTCGGCGAAGCGAGGGCGACCATGACGCCGTTCTCGCCCTCGTCGAGCGCCCGCACCGCTGCGGCACCGAAACGCAACCCGAGCAGCCGATCGAACGAGGTCGGGGTGCCACCACGCAGCAGGTGACCCAGGACCACGGTGCGGGCCTCCTTGCCCGTCAGCAATTCCAGTTCCGCAGCGACCTTCTCGCCCACCCCGCCCAAACGCTCAGCCTGGCCGACGGCTTTGCCCAGCACTGACACGCTGCCGCCGACGCGGCGCACGCCCTCGGCTACCACCACGATGGAGAACTTCGCTCCTCGCTCCTCGCGCTGACGGATCGTCGCGGCCACCGGCTCGAGCTCGTAGGGGATCTCGGGGATCAAGATGGCGTGCGCCCCGCAGGCAACGCCCGCGTTGAGGGCAATCCAGCCCGCGTAGCGGCCCATTACTTCGACGACGATCACTCGCCCATGCGAGGTGGCGGTCGAGAACAGGCGGTCGATGCACTCCGATGCGAAGCTGACGGCCGTGTCGAAGCCGAACGTGGCGTCGGTGCCTTCCAGATCGTTGTCGATTGTCTTGGGCACGCCGATCACTCGCAGGCCAGCTTGGTGTAGGTGATGGCCGATCGTCAGCGAACCGTCGCCCCCGATGGTGATGAGCGCGTCGATGCCCTGTGCGGCGAACATCGCCAACAGCTCGGGAGTTCGGTCCACCTCCACCCAGCTGCCATCGGGCTGTTGTGTGGGAAAGGCAGTCGGATTACCGCGATTGGTGGTGCCGAGAATGGTGCCACCGAGGTGCACGATGCCACGCACATCCTCACGACCAAGGTGAATCAATCCACCTTCGGGGTACAGCTCGGGGCGGAACAGACCGTTGAACCCGTCACGAATGCCGACGACCTCCCAACCGCGGTTCAGCGAAGCCAGCGTGGCCGCTCGGATGACCGCATTCAGGCCGGGCGCATCGCCGCCGCCGGTGGAGAGGGCGATGCGGCGAATTGGAGACGTCATGGAGCCGACCCTAGTCAGCTGCCCCGGCGCCCTCAGGCCGTGATCGCGGTTGGACCGCTGATGAGGCAGAACTCGTTGCCTTCGGGATCGGCCATCACCTGGAAGCCGCCCAGTTCGTCGTAGATCACTTCGCCAACCCGAGTGCCGCCGACGGCGACGACTGCGGCGGTGGCTTCCTGAAGGTCGCCGACATCCACATCGAGGTGCACGCGGTTCTTCACAGCCTTGACCTCAGGTACTTCCTGGAAGGAGACGGTGATTCCCGTCGGCGGTTCCAGCGCCACCCACTGATGGCTTTGGCGCACGATGTATCCACCGAGCACGCGCTGCCAAAACTCGGCGAGTCGCACCGGGTCGTGACAATCGATGACGATCTCGTCGAGCCGACCGATCACTCGCGCTCCCCGAGCGAGGTGATTGCGCGACCGAACGTGAAGAACGAATCGAGATACGGCGCCGCATCGACGGACCAGTCGTAGGCACAGACCTCCGCTTCGGTGCGCCGGCCCAACCGACCGCGGAACCACTCGAAATCACTGGCGACAACCTCGACCGGCGCCAGCCCGGATGCCGCGCATTGCTCGGCAAACCCCTCGCGCATGGCCGTGCCCGCCCATGCCAGAAACTCGGCGGGAACCGCCACGGGCAGACCGAGCGCATGACGCAGATCGGCTTCGTGCGAGTGCAGATCCATCACCGCCGCCGACGCGGCGCCACCGTCGGGAGAGGACAAGAAGCCCTCGATCAGGGGACCCGTTTGCTGCCACTCAGCCAACATTTCAGCGATGCTGCGCCCCTCGGCGCGGCGCACCTGGGCCGCAGTCCACTCTTCACCCGGTGCGCCCTCCATGTTGCCGGTGGTCGCGTCGGACGCGATGCCCGACACGTGCGCGATCACGCAGTGCACCGTCCATGCGGGCGTTGCTGGTACCGGCAGGTTCGCATCGACGTCGTCGCCGGCCACGAGCTGCGAGATTCGCTCCCGCGCGGCCCGATACGTCTCGCCCAGTTCAATAGTCATGCGGGGCAGCGTAGAACGGTGGCGTAGCCTTGGCCAGATGCCGAACGAAGTCGCGCCAGCCACCCGCGCCATCACCGCCGGGAGGGGCCACAGCGGTCGATCGCTTGCCCCCGCACTCTGGGCGAGCAGCGTCTGGGAATCCACTGACATGCACGATGCCCGCCGCCGGGCCTCGGGCGTGCGGTCGGGCGAGTTTTACGGTCGCTACGCGAACCCGACGGTCGCCTCGTTCGAGGATGCCGTCGCCTCGCTGGAGGGCGCCGAGTCCTCGTTGGCTTTCGCAAGTGGCATGGGCGCCATCAGCACCATCGTGCTCGCCTTGTGCGGTCAGGGCAGCCACATTGTCGCCCAACGTCAGCTCTACTCGGCCACGCTCGCCTTCCTTCAAGGCCCATGCGCCCGTTTCGGTATCGACGTCACGTTCATCGACGGCACCGAGCCCGGCGCCTTCGCCGCCGCGATCCAGCCCGGCCGGACGATGCTGGCAATCGCTGAAACCCCATCGAACCCGCTGCTGGAGTTGGTCGACCTTGACGAAATCGCCGCCCTCCGCGGCCCGATCACGCTCGTCGACTCCACGTTCGCCACGCCGCTCGGGCAACAACCGCTGGCGCACGGAGTTCACCTGTCGTTGCATTCGGCAACCAAAGGAATTGCCGGCCACAACGACGCCACACTCGGCGTGGTCAGCGGCGAACGCGACCTACTCAACGAGATCTGGAGCTACAGCGTGTTGCACGGCGCGACACCGTCGCCCTTCGATGCGCTGAACGCGCTACGCGGCATTCGTACGCTGGCAGTACGCACCAACCATCAGTCGGCGAGCGCGCTGCACCTCGCCGAAGAATTGCAGCGCCACCCGGCGCTCGCCGCCGTGCACTATCCCGGCTTGTCCACGCACCCTCAGCACGACCTTGCCAAGCGCCAGATGCGCCAGTTCGGCACGGTACTTGCGATCGAGCTCGCAGGTGGTGGTGCCGCCGCCGAGCACCTACTCGGCAACGTCAAGCTCGTACGGGTTGCAACCTCCCTGGGGGGTCCCGAGACGTTGGTGTGCCACCCGCGTACCACCACCCACGCCAGCCTGACCGACGACGAGGCAGCGCAGCAGGGCGTCACCGGCGGCCTACTCCGCGTCTCTGTCGGGCTCGAGGACCCGTCGGATCTGTTGGCGGATCTGCTGGCCGCACTCCCAACCTGAACGCCCCGGAGACAACTCACCGATGGCGCGCATTCTGCTCCTCCATGGCCTCGGCGGCACCGGGGCCACCATGCGGCCCTTGGTCCGCGACCTCAATGCGCTCGGTCACACCACGAACGCACCCACCCTTCCGGGTCACGGCACTCAGGCAAGCGATCTCGGCCATGTCGGCTGGGCGCAGTGGCTCGACGCCGCACGGCAATGGCCGGCCGATGTGATCGTCGGCCAATCGATGGGCGCATCACTTGCACTCGCCGTTGCCCCGAGCGGTGGCTGTTCAGCGGTCGTTGCGATCAACCCGCCGGCACCTGACCCCGACGCCGTGGACGGGTTGGAATGGCGTCAGTCTCGCGGCCATGACTGGGTCGACGGCCCTCCGCTGGCAGAGGGCGAAGTGGGATACTCCAGACTCCCGATCTCCGCACTCCTCACGATGGCCACCGGCGTGCTGGCGACCGACCTGCACATGGTGAAGTGCCCTGTGCTGCTCGTGACCAGCGCGCTCGACGACGTCGTAGACCCAGCGAGTGCCGACATCATCGCCGCGTCGATGGGGGGTCGGGTTGATCGGCTCACCCTTGCGGGCAGCGGCCATGTCGCCACGTGTGGACCTGACCTCGATCAGCTGCTGGCCCGGATCGCCGAATTCGTCGCAGCGCTCTCGCCCTCCGGCGAACAGACTCAGTGATAGAAGGGATTCTCGCCCGACGTGTGATCGGTCAAGTCGCGGACGCGCTCGATGGCGGGCAGCGCTTCGACGATCATTGTCTGCACACCTTCCAACATGGTCATCCGGCTCATTGAACACCCGTGGCAACCGCCGCCCATGGTGAGGTAGGCCGTTCCCTCGTTGTCGTGCCCGACGTAGGTGACGAAACCACCGTGAGCGGCGAGCGCCGGGTTGACTTCGGCGGCAACAATTGCCTCGACTTCGGCACTGAGCGCATCGTCAGCAATCAAGCCTTCGATGACGGGTGCTTGCGGCTTGTTGGGGTTGCGAATGATGAGCCCGGCCGACGACGAATGGTCGAGCGTGCCACCCTCCAACAGTTCGCGACTGGCGGCGGGAATGATGACCTTCAGCGTGGTGGTGACACCGGAGTCGTCGGTGCCTGTGTGAGTACGCACCTCGTCGGTGAACGCGGCCTTCGTAACGACGTCGAAACTGAGGTCGTACTTGAAATCCTCACCGGGCTCGCTGATGATCTCCAACCGCAAGCCAAGGCGATCTGCGTCGGGCTCGGTATCGCGCAACGCGGCAAGTTCGACCAGCGCCGTCGGCGTGATCGTGATGATCGAACTGGTGGCTTCAGCAGCGAGAGGGCTCACGGGGAAAAGGCTACCGTCGGTCGCCGCCGATGAACTCGATCAGCGCCGCGCGTGACACCTGTCGGATCGAGCCGCCACGGATTCGGAGGTCAGAGCTGCCACAATCGAGTAATGCGCCTTTTTCGCACCCTGCCCTTCCTCGTCGTTTCTGCGGGGTTGGTCGCTGCCTGTAGTGGCGGCGGCGACGACGCCACGGCAACCACGCCCCCGGCGACAATAGAGGTCTCCACCCTGCCAGCCACCGTTGTCACCGAGCCGGCAACCACCAGCACCGTGACCACTGTGCCAGCAACCACCACCACCGTGGCGCCTGTCCCCGTCTTCCCACTGACGGGTTTGCCCATCCCGGCCGATAGCCCCTTGGCCGGGCTGCGCCCGATCGTGGTCGCGAAGGTCGGCAACTACGACGCTCACCCGCAGTCCGGCGCCAATGTGGCCGACATGGTGTACGAGGAGATCATCAACGACAACGTCTCACGATTTGCGATGGTCTTTCAGAGCCAGGGCGCCCCTGAGGTCGGCCCCATCCGCTCAGGTCGGCTGCAAGATGTCGACCTGTTGGGTTCACTGGGCAGCCCAATTCTCGCCTGGTCGGGCGGCAATGGCACCGTCACCAACGAGATCCGCAACAGCGACCTGGTCGACATGAGCCAGACCTACTGTGCCGGCGCCTGTTTCCGAGTCGGCTTCGACAAGGCGCCGTACAACCTTTACTTCGATATCAACCTGGTGTGGGAGCGTGCACCAGCCGGCGCCGGGCTGCCGCCACAGCAGTTCCAGTTCCGTACACCCGACGCTGTCGTGGCAGGCACACCCTCGGCGGGCGTGGCCCTGTCGATGGACAGCTACGGCATCGACTGGACCTGGAACGCGACCAGTGGCCTCTACGAGCGAGTGCAGAACGGTCGTCCCGATCACGAGCGCAGCGGGGAGCTGGTGACAACCAACAACGTCGTGGTTCTGGAGATGGTCTACAACAAGGGCATCTCGGGCAGCCCCGATGCACAAAGCGTCGGCAACGGCCAAGCGTGGGTCTTCAGCGGCGGCAACATGGTGCACGGCACCTGGACACGGGCCGAGCGTCTGGCCCCGTTCACGCTCACCGCCGATGACGGCACTCCCATTTTGCTGACGCCCGGCCGGACCTTTGTCGAGCTGCCTCGCACCGGCGGCAACGTCAGCCCGAAATAGCCCCGCGCGCAGAACGTCGGGGCACTAGCGCGTGCCGCCACCATCGACTTCGATTCGTTGACCGGTGACGTAGCCCGACCCTTCGCTGCACAACCAGAGCACCACAGTGGCGACGTCGAGTGGTTGGCATACCCGCCCGAACGGAGCCGCAGCATCCATCGAGCGGAGATCCTCCATCTCACGGTTGCCACTGAACGCTCGAGCCAGCCGCAGGCCCATGTCGGTTTCGACCAATCCGGGCGCAACGACATTGACGTGGATGCCGAAGCTGCGCTCCTCCTTTGCCAACGTGAACGCCAGCGCTTCCATCGCAGCCTTGCCCATGTTGTACGGCGCCCCGTTGGCCGAGTGGTGGCTGGTGGCTACCGACGAGATCATCACGATGTCCGCCCGGCCTCGCGTCCGCATTGAGGGCAGCGCTTCGCGGGCGAGGTGATGCGGACCGAATGCGTGTGTCGCCACGACGCGGATCATCTCCTCCGGATCGGTGTCGGCCACGGCCCGACCACGCGAGGCGATCCCTGCGTTACACACCAGGATGTCGATGCCGCCGAAGTCAGCAACGACAGCCCTGACCAGCGCAGCACAGTCGGCCGGGTCGTCGACGGAACCGGCGTACGCCTTCGCGCTCCCTCCGGCGGCTTCGATTGCGAGAACAGTCTCGTCAGCGGCCCGAGCGTCTTTGCGGTAGTTCACCGCCACCGTGGCGCCGCTGCCGGCAAGCAGTTCGCTGATGCCGCGACCGATACCGCGCCCACCGCCCGTCACGATGGCGACACGGCCGGCCAGTTCATTGATGGTGCCCATGAACCCAGTCTTCCGCGCGCATCTACCGTGCTCACGGTTGGAGCAACGCGGCGTACGCTCGGCGCATGTTTCTTCGCAACGCTTGGTATCCAGCCGCATGGGAGCGCGAGGTTGATGACGCCCCGTACGCCGCCACCATTCTCGCTGAGCAGGTCGCCATTTTTCGCCGGCCAGACGGAAGCTACGCAGCGCTCGCCGATGCCTGCGTGCACCGCAAGCTGCCTCTCTCGATGGGCACAGTGCGAGGCGACACTCTGGAGTGCGGCTATCACGGCATGACCTACGACTGTGCCGGCACCTGTGTGGCGGCACCCACCAACGGCAGCGTTCCGCCCGGCGCGGCTGTGCGCAGTTACCCGGTGCACGCCCGTTACGGCCTGATCTGGATCTGGATGGGCCAGCTGGAACTGGCCGATCCCGCCGACATCTTTCACGTCGAACACTGGGACGATCCGGCGTGGGGCACGACAGTGGGCGACGACATGACCATCGCTTGCAACTACCTTTTCATCACGGACAACCTGCTCGATCCGTCGCACGTCGCCTGGGTACACATCAGTTCGTTCGCCGGCAAAGGCAGTGACGACACACCGATGCAGACCACCATTCGAGAGGACGGGACAGCGCAGGATGGCGTGACCACCTGGCGCTGGATCTTCAACGAGGAGGCCGCGCCGTTCTACGCCCCATATCTGCAATTCGATGGGTTCTGCGACCGCAAGCAGCAGTACGAAGTTCGTTACCCGAGCCTGGCGTTGATCAAGGCGTACTTCAGCCCTGCGGGCACGGGTGGCGAGGACCAGCCGCTTCACCCGCAGACCTTCATCATGGACAGCTACAACTTCCTCACGCCCGTCGACGAGCGCACGACGAGGTACTTCTGGTTTCAGCAACGAAACGTCGCCCCCAACGACGAGGACGTCTCGCGTCGATTTGCAGCCTCCGTGCGCAGCGCGTTCGAGGAGGACAAACGCATCCTCGCTGCCGTGCAACGAGGCATGGACAACGTCGAGCCCGGTACCACCCGTTTGAATCTGCGCTCCGACACCGGCGGGGTACGCTTTCGCCGCCGACTCGCGCAGATGATCACCGCCGAGCAATCGCCACACGGCTAAGAACTCCCCTGCTTGGGTATGGTGAGCCCGTGCAAGACGGAAGCCGCAAGGCCATCATCGCCGCCTTCTTCGCCAACCTTGGCATTGCCATTGCGAAGTTCGTCGGCTTCCTCCTCACCGGCTCTGCTGGCCTGCTCGCCGAAGCGGGGCACAGTGTTGCCGACACCGGGAATCAGGGTTTGCTCATGTTCGGGTCCAAGCGTGGCAAACGGCCCGCCGACCACGTTCACCCATTCGGCTACGGACCGGAGCGCTACTTCTGGTCGTTCATCGTCGCACTGGTGTTGTTCAGCATGGGCGGTCTCTTCGCGCTGTACGAAGGCATCCAGAAGCTCGGACATCCTCACGAGATCGAGAACGCGCTCATCGCGTACGTCATCCTTGGCATCTCCATCGCGTTGGAAACGTTCTCCCTCACGACCGCCGTCAAGGAGGCCAATCACGTCCGCAACGGCCGCTCGTGGTGGAGATTCATCCGCACGTCGAAGGCGCCGGAGTTGCCGGTGGTGCTGCTGGAGGACGTCGGCGCCGAGATCGGTTTGCTGTTCGCACTCAGCGGTCTCACCCTCGCTGAGATCACCGGTAATGCGCGCTGGGACGCGGTCGGCTCGATCGCGATTGGCCTCCTTCTGGTTGCAATTGCCATTGTGTTGGCAATCGAAATGAAGGGGCTGCTGATCGGCGAGGCCGCCACCGATGTGGACCTCGCCGCCATCAGGGCTGCACTCATCGGGGCCGACAACGTGAACGGGATCATCCACATGCGCACGATGCACCTCGGCCCGGAGGAACTGTTGGTGGCGGTCAAGCTGGACTTTGCGCCGACGTTGACCGTTGCAGAACTCGCGACAGCAATCGATTCGGCCGAGGCCGGCGTGCGCGCCGCCGTCCCGATTGCGACAACGATCTATATCGAACCCGACATCAGACGCCACACCACCGAGTGAGCGAGGAGACGGGGCTTCTTGTCGATGACTCGCCGCCGGACCCTGCTCGCCCGCGCTTCCGCAAGCCCGAGGGGCGTGCTCTTGGCCTGACAGCGCTGGTTGCGGTCATCCTGCTTTTCAGTGCCGGCTCGACGTTGGTGAAACTGGCGGAGACACCCGGGGTCGCGGTCGCGTTCTGGCGGATGATTCTGTGCTCGTTCATCTGGATCGGCATCCTTCGCGCCACCGAGCGGCGCTGGCTGAGTTGGGCGGACATTCGCCCGGCGCTGATACCTGGCGTTGCCTTCGGTCTCAACATCACGTTCTTCTTCACCGGCGTCACCAAGACGACTGTCGCTTCCGCTGAGTTCACGGGCGCATTGACGCCCTTGCTGGTGGTGCCCCTCGGCGCATGGCTGTTCCACGAGCGATTGCGTATCGGCGACCTGGCCTTCGGTCTGATCTCGCTGAGCGGCCTGGCTCTGGTGCTGTTCTTCGCCCCGGCAAACGGTGAGTTCTCCTGGGGAGGTGTCGCGTGGATCGTCGGCGCGTTGTGCTTGTGGGCCGTCTATCTACTCACCAGCCGCCGACTGCGCCAAGGCCGATCCGTCGCGGCCGTGATGGCAGCGATCACGCCGATCGCGGCGATCGTGACGCTGCCGCTGGGCTTGTTCATCTTCCCCGGCAGCCTCACTCAGATCACGTGGCGTTCGGTGATTTTCATCGTGATCCTGGCCGTTCTCACCGGCACAGCGGCACATGGGCTGATGGTGTTCGCACAGAAATCAGTGCCCGTCGGGGTGATCAGCATGCTGCAGGTTTCGCAGCCGGCCCTGGCGGTGATGTGGTCGGTCATCTTCCTGGGCAGCACCGTTCGGCCGATTCAGATCGGCGGTATGGCACTGGTCATCATCGGACTCGCAATGGTCACAATCCAGACGCAGCGGTCGCGCACGTAATCTCACACGGATACACTCGCCAGCAACTGAATGGGGAGCTCGCGGATCGTGGGCTGAGAGGGTGGCCGCCGCCACCGACCCGAGAACCTGATCTGGGTAATGCCAGCGGAGGGAAATGCATGGTGCAAGCAGTGGTGGTCATCGGGGGCGGTGAGCTTTCGGCACGAGCGGTCGACGCCGTGCGGCCCAATGCCATCGTCATCGCGGCCGACAGCGGGCTCGATTACGCGGTCGCCGCTGCACTCAGGCCGGCCGTGCTGGTCGGCGATCTCGACAGCATCAGTGCGTCGGGCCGAATGTGGGCCTACGCACGCGGCGTCGAGATCGATGAGCATCCGATGGACAAGGACGCCACCGATACCGAAATCGCAATCGGCCGCGCGCTCGCAGTCCCCGGCATCCGTCAGCTCTTGGTGATCGGCGGAGTCGACCAGGCCGGCGAGCGGCGCTTGGACCACCAACTGGCCACCATTCTTGCCCTCGGACATGCGTCGCTCGCCGAGCTTTCCTCGGTGCGTGCTGTCCTGGGCGACACCAGCCTGTCCATGCTCCACCCCGGTCGCCACAGCGTGTTGGACGCCGAGCCAGGCCAACTGTTCTCGCTCCTCGCGCTTCACGGGCCGTGCAGCGGCGTGACCGTCACCGGCGCCCGCTGGCCCTTGGACGACGCGTCGTTCGGTGGAACCGAGGCACGCGGCGTCAGCAACGAAGCAGGCGACCGCACCGAGGTGCAGGTGGCCTCCGGGGTACTGACGGTCGTCATTCCATGACAAGCAACTCTCGAAAGACAGGTTCTGTGAACAAGGTATTCATCGTCGGCCTCGCGGCGGCCGTCACGCTCGCCGCATGCGGCGACACGTCCACGTCGTCAACTCCTGTGGCACTCACGCTGGTCGCCTACGATTCCTTCCCCACCAAGGACACGCCGCTCAACGCCGCACTGGCTGCGTTCACTGCGGACACGGGCATTGCGGTCGACATCGTCACCGCTGGCGACGCTGGCACGATGGTCACCAAAGCTGCGCTCACTACGGGCAACCCAGAGGGCGACGTGATGTGGGGTGTCGACAACACGCTGCTCTCGGCCGCCACCGACGCCAAGGTGTTCGACGGCACGCCCACCGAAGTCGACTTCGGTGACGTGTGCGTGAACTACGACATCGCCTGGTTCGCCGACCATGCATTGCAGCCCCCGACCACCATGGACGACCTGCTCCAGCCCGCGTACAAGGACCAGTTGGTTGTCGAGAACCCAGCGACCTCGTCGCCCGGGCTCGCGTTCTTGCTGGCCACGATCGCCCACAGCGGTGAGGACGGTTGGCAGCAGTATTGGGCCGCCCTGCGGGCCAACGGTGTCGAGGTGGTCGACTCGTGGGACAGCGCGTACTACGAGCGATTCAGCGGTGCCGGCGGCAGCGCCGGCGACAAGCCACTGGTCGTCAGCTACGGCAGTAGCCCGCCGGCGGAGGTCGTCTTCGCAGATCCGCCGCGCGACGACGCACCAACCGGCGTGGTGGGCTCCACCTGCTTCCGCCAGATCGAGTACGCCGGTGTGCTGCGCGGCACCAAGCACGCCGATGAAGCTGCGCAGCTGACCCAATTCTTGCTGAGCGACACGTTCCAGAAAGAGCTGCCACTCACCCTGTTCGTCTACCCCGCCAACCCTGAGGTCCCACTGCCCGACGTATTCGTCAAGTTCGCGGTGGTACCCAGCAATCCGTTCACGATCGACCCGGCGTCAATCGCCGAGAATCGCCAGCAGTGGCAGGACCAGTGGACCGAGATCGTGCTGCGCTGAACAAACGGCCAGGCTGGTTGGTACCCGCACTGGGTGCAGCGCCCGTCGTCGGGCTTGCCGTGTTCTACGTCTGGCCGCTGGCGACGCTGCTGGCGCACGTACTCAGCCCCGGATCAGTCGGGCATGCGCTCGCAACCCCCGGGCTGGCGCGTGTGCTCTGGTTCACACTGTGGCAGGCGCTGGCCAGCACGGCTCTCACGATGGCGCTCGGTTTCGCACCGGCATACCTCCTGGCTCGTTTCAGGTTCCGCGGTCGCGGCGCACTTCTGGCACTGGTGACCGTGCCGTTCATGTTGCCCACCGTCGTCGTCGGCGCCGCGTTCCTGGCTCTGCTGCCCAGCACGTGGCACGGCACTGCACGGGCCGTGATCGTTGCCCACGTGTTCTTCAACATCGCGGTCGTGGTGCGTCTGGTGGGGGCGATGTGGGCCGTGCTGCCAACCGACCTGACGGCTGCCGCGCGGACCCTGGGCGCGGCGCCGGCGCAGTTGCTGCGGTCGGTCGTGCTGCCACTCCTACGGCCAGCGCTCCTGGCTTCCGCGCTCGTCGTCTTCCTGTTCACCTTCACGTCCTTCGGCGCAGTCAAGCTGTTGGGTGGTGCCGCCAACCCAACTCTGGAAGTGGAGATTGCGCGCCGTGCGACCCAACTTGGCGATGTCGACACCGCAGCAGTGCTGTCCATGTTTCAGCTCGTGCTGCTCGGCGCTCTGGTGTGGTGGTCGTCGAGGTGGCAGCGGCGGACCGCCGTGCACCTGGGCGGGCGAAACGCACCACGCGTCCCTCGGGCGCGCAACGAACGCCGATTCGTGGCGTGCGCGGCAGCATCCACCGCAGTCGTGATGATCATCCCATTGGTGGTGTTGGTCTCGCGGTCGTTTCGACTCGGCGGTGAATGGTCGACGACGGCGTGGCGCACACTGGGCTCCAGCGAGGTTCGACCAGGTGTCAGCCTCGGTGTCGACCCGATGGCCGCCCTACGTACATCACTCCAGTTCGCGGCCGTCGCAACGTTGATCAGTATCGCAATCGGTGGCCTGGGGGCCCTTGCGATCACTGCGGCGCGACGCCACGGGTCGCTCCTCGATGTGGGGCTGATGCTGCCGCTGGGCACGTCCGCCGTCACCATCGGCTTGGGAATGTTGATCACGTTCGACACTCCGCCGTTCGACTGGCGCGCCAGTTGGTGGCTGATTCCATTGGGTCACGCATTGGTGGCCACCCCATTCGTAGTTCGTGCACTGCTGCCGGTGTTGCGTTCGATTCCGGCGGAGCAGCGGGCGGCAGCCGCCACACTCGGCGCGGCACCGTTGCGAGCATGGTGGGAAATCGACGTGCGCCGCATCCGGCGTCCTTTGGTGGCGAGTGCCGGCCTCGCCGCGGCCATCTCCCTCGGCGAATTCGGGGCCACGACCTTTCTCACTCGCGCCGGCAACGACACGATGCCGATCGCGATCGCGCGCCTGCTCGGCCGCGCCGGCGAAATTCCACGCGCGCAGGGCTTCGCGCTCGCGACGATTCTGCTGGCGGTCAGCGCACTCGTCATCGGTATCGCATCTGGCGCCGTTGCGGACAAGGGGTAGATGGTGCTCGCGGTTCGTGACGTAACAGTTCGGTTCGGTGAGCGCACGGTGTTGGATCGCGTGTCGATGGAGGTGGCCAGGGGTGAAGTGGTCGCGCTCCTAGGGCCGTCGGGAGTCGGCAAGAGCACACTCCTGCGAGTGATCGCCGGTCTCTTGACCGCCGACAGCGGCTCGGTCTGGCTGGACGATCGCGACGTGACCAGGTTGCCCTCTCACCGGCGCAACATCGGCCTCGTGTTCCAGGACGAGCAGCTTTTCCCTCACCTCACGGTGGCCGAGAACGTTGGTTTCGGCTTACGAATGCAGCGCATGACACGCGACAAGATCGCCGCTCGCGTGGAGGAGCTGCTGTCCCTGGTTGGTGTAGAGCCGTTGGCGAATCTCCACGTGACGAAATTGAGCGGGGGCGAGGCGAAGCGCGTGGCGCTGGCTCGGTCGCTCGCGCCACGGCCCGCAGTGCTGCTGCTGGACGAGCCGCTGACCGGCCTGGACCACGAGCTACACGATCGCCTGGCTACTCAGCTGGCCGCTCTCCTGCGAGCGACGGGCACGACTGCGCTCCTCGTGACACACGACCGCGAGGAAGCTGCCACAATCGCCGACCGAATCGAGCTGCTGTGAGGCGGCCGGTCGACTCGCTTGTCTGGCAAGCTGACCAACCATGACACTTGGTTCTACCGCTCCGGTTCGGGTTGGGTTCCTCGGCGCCGGACTGATCGCCACCTACCACTCGAAGAGCCTGAAGCGCAGCGGCGCCTCGGTCGTGCGGGCGGGTGTCTACGACCCTGACACCGACCGGGCCGTCGCGTTCGCAGCTGCCAGCGGTCACCACGTCCTCGGAAGCGACGACGAGGTCATCGCCAATTGCGACGCCATCTACATCTGCACGTGGACCAACGAACACCCGCAGCTGCTCACCAAAGCGGTCGCCGCGGGACGGCATGTGTTCTGTGAGAAGCCGCTGGCATTCACGGCGACCGATGCGTTGCGCATGGCACAGACAGCGGCCGCGGCCGGGGTCACCCATCAGGTCGGCCTCGTGCTGCGCCGGTCCCCCGCCTACCTGTGGGCGAAGCATCTCATCGACGAACCGTCGGCAGGGCGGGTGATGACGGTCGTCTTTCGCGACGATCAGTTCATCCCGATTCAAGGGCACTACGCAAGCACGTGGCGCGCCGACAAGGCGCTGGTCGGCGCCGGCACGCTGCTGGAGCACAGCATTCACGATGTCGACATGCTGCGCTTTCTGGTGGGCGACGTTCGCCGATTGAGCGCTCACACCGAGAACTTTCACGGTTACGACGGCATCGAAGACGTCGCGACCGCGTCGCTGCGGTTCACCAACGGTGCCACCGGCACGCTGACCAGTGTGTGGCACGACAACCTCGCCCGGCCCAGCTTGCGGCGCGTGGAGATCTTCTGCGAGCGGCGACACATCGTCATCGAGGGCGACGATTGGTTCGGCCCGGTCAGTTGGACCGACGCCGACGGCGTTGCAGGTTCACTGAGCGCTGATGATCTCGTTGCCGCAGTGGCACCGATGCGCGACGGCAGCGATAACCCCGACGGCGAGTTCATCCGCGCCATTCAGGAAAGCCGCGCCGCCACACCGGATCTGTTCACCGCCGTCAAGGCCCACCAGATTGTCGACGCGATGTACGCCTCGGCCGCCAACGACGGCGCCGCAATCGATGTGCCCGCATGACTGCGCCCGAGATCGTCGAACTCACCGCTGAGGAGACGCACGCGTTGCGGTTGGCAGTTCTCCGCGCCGACACCCCAACGAAGAGTGTCGTGTTTCCGGAAGACACGTGGCCCGGTGCGGTGCACCTCGGCGTTCGACTCGATGGCGAGTTGATCGCCACCTCCAGCTGGATCCCCCGCGACCATGCCGACCAGCCCGCCGTCCAAGTGCGCGGCATGGCCACTGCTCACCACGTGCAGGGCACGGGTGTCGGTGGCCTTCTGCTCGAGGGGGGATGCAATCGCTTCCACGCCGCGGGCGAGGTGTTGATCTGGGCTCGCGCCCGCGACGCAGCCCTCGCCTACCTTCGCCACGGGTTCGAGGTAGAGGGTGCCGGCTTCGTCGATGAAGCAACGCAGCTACCCCACCACCTCGTCGTTCGGAGATTCTGAGACACTCGGCGAATAGATTGCCGATTCCGCAATCCCACCATGCCCAGTACAGGTGAGATGACTACGACACCCGCCGCCACTCGCTTACGCCAACGGGCCGCTGAGCTGACGTCGCTTGCCCTCCAGCTGCAACGGCTGCGGCTCGTTGATCTGTACCGCTTTGCCAGTGCGGATACGTGGGTGGGCACCTCGCCGCAGGCGTGTGTCGACGATCTTCGTCAGCGACGTTCGGTCATTCTGCAACGGGCGGATGACCTGCTGGTCGAAAGCCGCCGGTTCAACCGCACGGCAGACGAGATGGACGCACGCGCAGCCTCACTTCCCGGAGCCAGGTGATGGCGTTGCTGGCGTACGACCCGGAGAGGGTGGGCTGTCTACGCAGTGCACTTGGCGAAGCTCTGACCGGGCTGCGCGCGGTGACATGCTCCGATCCGGCCGCACGCGAGGCGATGCGCGCAGTGCGTGCAACAGCGATGCAGGTGGACACCGCATGGCTGCCCCTCGTGACACGACTACTCGCAAGCGACCCCCTGTCCTCCGGACAACGACGCGCAGCGCAGATCACGGCACTCGAGCACTCGCTCGTGCGCGTGATGGTCGACGGCTACGGCTGGTCGGCACAGACCGACCCACTCCACGACGATGCCGGCGTGGTCACAACCGAAGAAGCACGGGCGTTGGGCGCAATGCTCAATCAGATCGATCCGGAAGCCTTGGCCAACGACCGGGAGCAGCTGGCCTGGCTGGCACAGCAGTTGCTCGTCATCGGGGGCGACCCGACCGTGAGTGCGAACTTCCTCGCCAACTTTCACCGTTGGGACGTGCTGACCATGACGTTGGGTCGGCAACGTGCCAACTCGTTCGGCGCCGAGCACACCGGAGCAACCGTCGCCGCCGACCTCGACCCTGTGTTCGACGGGCTGATGTCGATTTGGCAGACGGGCGGCACGACCGGCCTGCTACCAGTGATGGATTCGCCCGACCCGTACATCAAGGCGCTGATGCTCCGCTCTCTCCACCTCGACCCGATGGCGCTCGCCACGGCGGCAAACGAACTCCTGCGCGGCTGGTTGGATACGAAGGAGACGTTCGGCAGCGGCTCGGTTGATCTTGCGGTTGTTGACGGTCCGAATGCAGCCGACCTGCTGCTGCAGGGGGTGGCCGACAGTCCGAAGGCGAGCGCCTTTTTCCTGTCGCTCATCCTCGACCGGCCGGCGTTGCTGATGCAGACGCTGAACGACCCGGAGATCGGCTACCGAATCGCATTGGCGGGTACCGACCCGACACGCACCAGTTCTCCCGTCGCCGGGCGGGCGGTGCTGGCGATACTTGACTACTTCCGATCAGACCCCTACAAAACCGCGTTGTCCACCGATGGTTCCCCCGGCGACTTCGGCCCATTTCTCGGCCAACTCGTCGCGCCGTGGCTGTTGCAGTTCACCGGCGCCAATGACGAGTGGGCGGCCGACGATTTCACCAAGGCGCAACTGCTCGGCGTCGCCGTTCGCGACGACGCCGCGCTGGATGAACTGGTCGCCGCCAGTCAGCGAATTGCCGGCGGCTTCGCCAACACGCTGATCACTTCGCGTCACGACGACGCGGCGGCGCTTGAGTTGTCCTTGCAGGTCGGCGGCCTACTCAGCCTGCTCGGTCAGTTGGTTGTCGACGAACGGGTCGACGACGAGAACGACCGCTCACACTTTCTCTGGGACGTCACCTGGACCGTGCTGGCGGCCGCGACCAACTTCGTCCCTGGCGGCGCCGCGGCCAACGTGGTGGCCGGGTTGGGCGTCACAGCCTTGGAGGGCATGCTTGCCGACGTGTTCATCGCGTCGAGGACCGATGAGGTGCGTCACGACGGGGAATACACAATGGACGCGGTGCTGACAATCGCGGCGTCGGTCATGCTGCTGGCGCTCGTTCAGTCTTGGCAGGCCGACGGACGGCTCGACCCGATGGTGCCACCACCGCCGTCGCCGTCGTCGTCAACTCAGGAGGGTTGCCCGAGCTCCGCCTACCGCGATGACGTGGAGCAGTGGGCGCGCCAGCTGCCGGGCGGGGCGACAGGGATCCTTGGTCTGACAGCGACCAACCTGGTCGGCAACTTCATCGGCCGACCCCAGGCGGATGAGCACTGCGCAGAACTGACACACTGAGCAGGTGACGCCAGCCGAGATCGCCGCGCTCCCGCGACCGTTGGCATTCGTGCTGCCCGGCGGTGGGGCTCTGGGCGCATACCAGGTTGGCGTGTTGCGCGCGTTGACGGAGGCGGGGGTCGCCCCCGACCGCCTCATCGGCGTCTCGGCCGGCTCGGTGAACGCTGCTCTCTTTGCGTGGAATGGTGGGAGTGACGGGCTCGATCGGATGGCGTCGATCTGGCGCGGGATCCGCCGGCGGGACCTGCTACGCGTGCACCCCGCCCGCCTCGCTCGAGCGTTCGTCGGCCAGCAGTCGTCGTTTCTCGACAACCGTCATGGTCTGTCGTTCCTTCGACGGCACCTGGGAAATCGATTGATCGAGCATTCGCCGGTGCCCCTGGCATTGGTGGCAACGGATCTGTCGACGGGTGAACCCGTCGCGCTGACCAGCGGCGACACGGCCACCGCAGTCCTTGCCAGCAGCGCATTCCCCGGCATGTACCCGCCCGTCGAGATCGATGGCAGGACATTCGTCGACGGTGGCGTCGTCGCCGACGTGCCGTTGGACCTCACTCTTGCGCTGGGCATGAGATCGGCGCTGGTGCTGTCGGTGCCGCCGCTGAGCGCCGACCTGCCGCGGCGCCGTGCGTTCGATATTCTTGTTCGGGCCAGTTCACTGGGCGTCGAGGCGCACGGTCGAACGATGCTGCGCCGACCGCCCGCGGGGCTGGTCGTCGTCGAACTTCCAGCGCTACCTACCGCGCTCACCACCTTCGCCGTCGGGCGGTCGGCCAGCATGATCGAGGAAGGCTATGAAGCGGCAACCGAATGGCTTGCAGGCTGAACGCCTCGCTATGGAATCGGCACCGTCGTCTTCAGGAGTACTGAATCGGCGGCGGTGACCTGTACCAACACCTCCAGGGTCCAGTCTCCGGAACGGGGAAACGTGACTGAACCGCTGAAATGGTTCGGGCCTTCCTGGACCAGCGTGACCGGCGAGAACGGAATCGCCTGGGCTGGCAGCGCTACTCGCGCAGTGACACCGGCGACCGGAGTGATAGCACCACCGGGCGGAGTGACAATGATGTGCACGTCGTTACCGCCGACGGCTCCAGGGCTGAGCGAAACCACGGCGATGATCCCCGCGTTCGTGAGTTGCGTCTCGAATGGCGCTGCGGTCGCCTGCGGCACAGGTGGCAGCGCGACCATTCCGGCGGCGATACCGACAACCACCACGCCGATGATGAACTCCGCTATCACGGTGCGGCGGATGGACGCCGCACCGTCATGGTGCAGTAGCCAACGCGACACCCCGGCTATCGCCAGCAGTGCGACAACGACGGTAACTTTGACCAGCAGCAGGCGACCCCAATCGGTGGCCGTCACATCGTCGAGCCCGCCGGCCAAGCGGAGCGTCTGCAACACCCCGGTGGCGACGATGACGGGTACGCACAGAGAGGCGGCCAGCGAGAATCGGCGCGCCAGACGCTCGCCGTCGGGCCGCTCCATCGTCGCCGTGCTCGCCAGACACAGGGCCAGCAAACCGCCGATCCACACTGCGATCGCAACGAGATGTGCGAAGTCGATGCCGATCCACAACCATGACGGGCTCTGCGCGTTGGGGTGGCCCGAGGCAGGGAAGGTGAGCAGAGTCAACAGGCCGACGGTGAACGCCACGTCGCGCCACCAACCCTGCGCTCGATGGTGGCTCAGCGTCAGCAACGCACCCAGCCCGATGGCGAGACCAATCCGCAGCAGAATCATTCGCCCGGTCTGCGTCGCCGCCACGTCGCCCCACCGCCCGCTGGACAGCGCGTCGCTCAACGAACCAGCGACGGCCTGCGCAGCGAAGAGCACGAACGCAGCCGCCGAGCCGATCACGAGAGCCAGCCACGCAACGACTGCCGCCCACCGTGACCGACGACGAAGCATGATGTCGGCTGGCCCACGCACCAGCCACCAGCCGCCACCGATCATCGTGATCGCGCCGATCAGTGACAGGAAGCGGGCCACGCCGTACCACCAACGCACGGCCGGGTCAGCCCTGATGCCGTCGCGAATCTGGTCGATCAGCGCTTGTCCACTTCCGGCGGCGGCCGCCCCGACCTGGAAACTGAACGCACCCTCCACCACATGGCCGTCTGCCGACGTCACTCTCCAGACGGCTGCATACACGCCATCGCCAAGAGGGATGGCGGCCGAGCTGACGCTCGCACGCGCAACGGTGCTGTCGGCGCCCTGTGTGGGTGTCTCTAGAGGAATCGGCTGGCCGGCACCGTCGAACAGCGTGATGCTGGTGAGCGCCGTCTCGATGGATTCATCGAAGTCGAGCACGACCTCCGTCGGCCCGGTCTCGAGGACGCTGTTCGCAGACGGTGTGCTGGCCTCCAGCCCGGCATGTGCAGACGCTTCGCGGACATTCCCGAGCAGCACGACGACGCTGCACACGAGCGCGACAACGAGGCGACGAGGCGGCCGCACCATCAGAAGATGCCTGCCGGGTCGAGACCGTCAAGAGTGACTCGGCCCAGGAGCCACGCAACCCGTTCGTGTTCACTCAACGCCAGCAATGCCGCCGGCAGCGTGGTCATGCCCATCGGTTGGCGACTGGTCCACTCCATCGTCCGCCTCGTCAACTCCACGCGCACGTAGTCGTTTGGCCAGTCACGCCAGCCGTAGCTCAACCCCAGATCTGCGTGGTGCACAACCGTCTCGCGCCACCGTCGAAAGGGAAGGTCGTTGACAGCGACCGGGCCGAACACGCTGAGGCCTTCACCTTTCCACCCGTCGTCGGACATGGCGAGCCATGCGGCCTCCAGGCGAGCGTTCGACTCCACAACGTCCGCAATGAGTTCCGTAGCAGAGCACGTGGCACCGGCCTCGATGTCGGCGTTGCGCTGCGCGAGGCCGCCTGGGTACTGCGCGCCAATCTCGCCGCGCTCTGCCGCCTCCAACATCAACACGTGGCTGTCCGCATTTCGGGCGATGTGCGTCAGCGTGTGGGCGACAGTCCACTCCGGCAGCAAGGATGGCCGCTTCACCATCTCGTCGGTCAGGCCGGAGAGATCGACCACCAGTCGTTCATGGGCCAGCCCGACGCCCCGCAGGTCTCGCCGCACTTCGTTGGTCAGGCCGGTCACATCGCTCACAGTAACGACACAGCGACGACGAACCGCGACCGGGGGCGAAGCTGGCTACCTTGTGCGTATGCAGATCGCAATGGTTGGGTTGGGGCGCATGGGCGCCAACATGGTTCGTCGGTTGGAGCGCTCGGGTCACGAGTGCATTGCCTACGACGTCACCGAGGCGGCCGTGGCCGCAATGGAGGCGGAGGGTGCCCGCGGGGCGCGCACACCGCAGGAAGTCGTCGACGCGATGACCGCCCCGCGACACATCTGGTTGATGGTGCCCGCCGCGTACGTGGCCGACACCATCGCCAAGTTCGAGCCGCTGCTCTCCCCCGGCGACACCATCATCGACGGCGGCAACTCGTGGTACCGCGACGACGTGGACCGTGCCGCACCCCTCGCCGCGAAAGGCATCAACTACGTCGACGTCGGCACCAGTGGGGGCGTGTTCGGGCTGGAACGCGGCTACTGCCTGATGGTTGGCGGGCCGGTCGAGGCGGTGCAGCAATTGTCGTCGGTGTTCGAAGCCTTGGCACCCGGCATGGACGCTGCGGCACGAACCGACGGCCGCGACGGAGCTATTGGAACCGAGGAGCGAGGCTGGTTGCACTGTGGGCCCGTGGGTGCCGGACACTTCGTCAAGATGGTGCACAACGGCATCGAGTACGGGCTGATGGCCGCCTACGCGGAAGGTCTCAACGTGCTGGCGAATGCCAACATCGGCAGCGAATCGCACGTCAAGGACGCGGAGACTGCGCCGCTGACACACCCCGAGTACTACCGCTACGACATCGACCTCGCGGCAGTCACCGAGCTGTGGCGACGTGGCAGTGTGGTCAGTAGTTGGCTGCTTGATCTCACCGCGCAGGCGTTGCACGCCGACCCGCAGCTCGACGCCTTCGAAGGCCGGGTCAGTGACAGTGGCGAGGGTCGCTGGACGATCAATGCCGCCGTCGACGAGGGCGTACCGGTACCCACTCTCGCCGCTGCGCTGTGGGATCGCTTCTACTCCCGTGGCCGCGGCGACGTTGCGCACAAGGTGCTGTCTGCCATGCGTGCCGGCTTCGGTGGTCATCATGAAGTCAAGGGCGGCTCGAAGTGACCATTGCGCCAAGCCAGCCGCAGGCCGACGCGCTCGTGCTGTTCGGCGCCACTGGCGACCTCAGCTATCGCAAGTTGTTCCCCGCGCTCTACCGGATGGAGGAGGACGGGCACCTGGAGGTTCCCGTCGTCGGTGTTGCCCGCAGTGACTGGACCGACGAAGGCTTTCGTCAGCACGCTCACGACTCCATCCTCGCCGCCATCCCCGATGCGAAGGCCGTTGTGATCGAGACCCTGTTGGCCCGTCTCGACCTTATTCAGGGCGACTACACCGACCCTAAAACGTGGACGAGCCTGGCCAAGACGCTGCGCAAACACAAGAGCGAACAAGCCGTGTTCTACATGGCGATTCCGCCCAACATGTTCCCGACGGTCGCGCAGGCGTTGGCGTCGGTAGGGCTCAACGAGCGCGGGCGCATCGTGGTGGAGAAGCCGTTCGGTCGCGACCTGGCCAGCGCCAAGGAACTGAACGAGACTCTGCACTCGGTGTTCCCCGAGGAGCGCATCTTCCGCATCGATCACTACCTCGGCAAGGAGAGCGTTGAAGACCTGCTGGTGTTCCGCTTCAGCAACTCGCTGCTCGAGCCGGTGTGGAACCGCAACTACGTGCGCAGCGTGCAGATCACGATGAGCGAGACCATCGGCGTTGAGGGCCGGGGCAGCTTCTACGACGGTGTCGGCACCATTCGCGACGTCCTGCAGAACCACCTGCTGCAGGTGCTTGCCTTGGTGGCGATGGAGCCGCCGGCGGGGCCGGAGAGCAGCTTTTTGCAAGACGAGAAGGCCAAGGTCTTCGCGGCCATGCGCCCCATCGAGCCATCAGCGCTCGTGCGCGGACAGTACGTGGGCTACCGCGACGAGCCGGGCGTCGCCCCCGATTCGCAGGTGGAGACGTTCGTCGCCGCCCGCCTCGAAATCGATTCGTGGCGCTGGGCCGGCGTGCCCTGGTATGTGCGCTGCGGCAAGGCGTTGGCGGGCAACGCCACCGAAGTCGTTGTCGAGTTCCGCGAGCCACCCAGTTTGTTGTTCGACGAAGCCGGTGGCCCGAAGCCGGCACGCAACCTGGTTCGCTTCCGCCTCGGCAAGCACGACGGCGTGACGTTCACACTGCAGGCCAAGACCCCGGGGCCTCACCTCGACAGCCAGAACGTCGACGTCGCCGTCGACTTTGCTGCTGCACTCGGTGAACGCCGCGAGGCCTACGAGCGCT
This sequence comes from Ilumatobacteraceae bacterium, assembly GCA_031366885.1. Taxonomy (GTDB): domain Bacteria; phylum Actinomycetota; class Acidimicrobiia; order Acidimicrobiales; family Ilumatobacteraceae; genus UBA668. The sequence goes on along the minus strand of JANLPB010000288.1, from coordinate 7,721 downwards.
TGCTCGACGACGCGCTCGACGGCCTTCCACGGCGCTTTGCCCGCGAAGACGTCGTTGAGCAGACGTGGCGGGTGGTGCAGCCAGCGCTCGACACCCCCGGTCCCGTGAACCCCTACTTCCGTGGTTCGTGGGGCCCGGCCGAAGCCGACCGAATCCTGTGCGGCGACAGCTGGTTCGCGCCCTCAGAAGGCTGACACCTCACCCCCCATTTGCGCGCGCAGCTAGTTTTTGGGCGCGAACCGTCTCACGGGCGCTTCTAGGCGTCTCCAGTCTCGGAATCCGGGACCAGGCGCACCCAGTGTCGTGAGAGCACGGGATATCAGGTCGTCGGCGAGCGCCGCGGCACCACCACGACGGTGCCGTCGGGCTCGTGATGCACGCTGACACTGACCCCGTAAAACTCGCTGAGCGTCTCGGGGCGCAGCACATGCGACGCATCGCCGCTGGCCACGACGTGTCCCTGGTGGAGCAGGACCAGTCGGTCTGCGTACAACCCGGCAAGGGTGAGGTCGTGCATTGCCGACACCACCGTCAGCCCCTGCTCGCGACGAAGTCGGTCAACCAACTCGAGGGCCTGCTGCTGGTGACCGATATCGAGGGCACTCGTCGGCTCGTCGAGCAGCAGAATCGGTGCCTCCTGCGCAACGGCGCGAGCGATGACCAGCCGTTGCCGTTCGCCGCCGCTGAGGGTTCCCAAGCGACGATTCGCGAACTCGACGAGATCGAGCCGCTGTAGCACCTCAGCGACCAGCGAACGATCGTGCTTGGTTTCGCTGCCGAAGTACCCGATGTAGGGGTTGCGACCCAACAGCACGTATTCCAACCCGGTCATGTCATCGGGCATCAGCGGCGTCTGTGGCACATATGCCACCAACATCGCCCGTCGCCGCGGCGCGCGGCTGGCGAGCGACGCTCCATCCACCATCACGGTTCCGCGGTACGGCACCAATCCGGCGACGGCGCGCAGCACGCTGGACTTGCCGGCCCCATTTGGGCCGATCAGGCACAGCCACTCGCCGGGACGGACTTGGTCGGTGAAGCCGTACACGGCCTCCTGCGTTCCGTAGCGGACGTTGAGGCACTCGAAGCCGATGGAACTCACGTCGACACCCTTCGGCTGCGCAGCACGAAAATGAACATCGGTGCACCTACCAGGGCGGTGACCACGCCGATCGGGGTCTCGCTACCGTGCTCCAGGACACGTCCGGGAATGTCGGCGAGGATCAGGAACGCAGCCCCGACCACAATGCTCAGCGGCAGCACCAACCGATACGACGAGCCGGCCACCAGCCGAACGAGGTGCGGCACCATGATGCCGACGAACCCGATGAGGCCGCTGACGCTCACGACGGCTGCCGTCCCGAGCGTGGCGGCGATGACGACGACGAGACGCACCCGACGAACTTGCGAGCCCAACGTTGCGGCCTCCTCATCGCCGACGCGGAACACGTCAAGGTGACGCCGGTGCACTAGCAGAACCACCGAACAGACACTCACGTATGGCAGCACCAGCTTGACGTCGTTCCACGTCGCGGTGCTGACGCGACCGCTGATCCAGGAGTAGACCTCCTTGATCACTTCGCTGTGGCGCAGCAGGAGGTATTGCTGCACTGCTGTTGCGAGTGCAGCGACAGCCACTCCAGCCAGAACCAGGCTCAGGCTGCTGCCCCCGAACGACGCCCCCACGGTATAGGTGACCAACACGGCAAGCAGTGCGCCAACGAACGCCGCGAGAGGCAACGGATCCACCACCCACCCTGCGGAACTGGCACGCCCGTAGATGAACACGAGCGACGCACCGAGCCCGGCGCCGGCAGCGGCCCCCAACAGGTATGGGTCGACCAGCGGATTTCGGAACACCCCCTGATAGCTGGCACCGGCGAGTGAGAGCATGGCGCCCACCAGCCCCGCCAACGCAACGCGTGGCAGCCGGATGTTCCAGATGATGTTCCAGTTCGCGGACGAGATGCCGCCGGCCGGGCCGATCATCGCGCCAAGCATCGCAGCGGCCACCAGCAGCACGAGTGCTGCCGGCAACCACCACCGCCGCGAAGCGCGCTGATCGACCCGAACCTGCGACATGACGACCTAGGCCTTGGCCGGAACCTTCGCCAGTACGTCCGAGACCGCTTTCACGAAGTCGACCAATCGTGGCCCCCAGCGCGAGGCGATGTCGTCGTCGATTGCGATGACGTTGCCATTGATCACTGCGTTGGTCGCGCCCCAGCCGTCACGGGCGGCAACTGTCTCTGGCGACTCGCCACAGCACTTGCTGTCGGCCAAGAAGATCAGGTCGGGGTTGGCCCCGATGATGAACTCCGCGTTCAGCTGCGGATAGTCGTTTCCTTCTTCCACGCCGTCGGCCAGGTTGACCAGGCCGAACAAGCCGTACACCTGACCGATGAAGGTGTTGCTGGTGACGCTGTAGAGCGTCGGATCGAGCTCGTGGTAGAAGCTGGCCGGCTCGGCCATCACCGGAGCAGCGGCGATAGCAGCGTCGATGTCGGTCTGCATCTGGCCGACGAGTTCGGCTGCCTCGCCGATGTGGCCAGTGGCCGCACCCAGCTGTTCGATCTGCGCGTACACGTCGTCAAACGTTGCCGGCGCAGGGCCAGACCACACGGGAATTCCCAGCTTGGCCAACTGCCCGGTGAGGTCGACGCCATCATCAGCAATTACGACTAGGTCGGGCTTGAGGGCGGCGATGGCTTCGACATTGGGCTCGAAGCCCGACAACTCGTGCGGCTTGGCAAGCGCCTCGGCCGGGAAGTTGCTCTGATCATCAACGGCGATGATCTGGTCAGCGGCACCGATGGCGAACAGCATCTCGGTGTGCGTCGGCGACAGGCTGACGATTGCCATCGGCGTCTCGCCAGTTGCAGTCGTATCGGCAGTCGTGTCCGCAGTCGTATCGGCAGTCGTATCGGCAGTCGTGCTCGCGGTCGTCGTGTCGGACGCCTTGGTGCTGTCGGTGGATGTGGAGTCATCGCCGCACGCGGCAGCGGTGAGCAGGAGTGCCGTCAGAGCGGCAATGGAACTGAACCGTTTCATGGATCAATCCTCCGTTTCTCCGAAGGACTGAGTCCTCCGGTTCAGGAGGACAAGCTGGGAGCCGGAGGCTGTTGCCCCCGCGAACCGCCCTTGCCTCGAGGGGTGAGTAACGCACACGACAGGAGGCGACCGGACTCGTCGTGGGCTTCAACATGAAGCCACGAACCACCGTTGCGGGACAGTGCCGGGTTCTCACCGGGCTTCGCTGCAAGCCGTGCATCCAGCCGTTGGTGTGGCAGGACCGGGCAACCGTAGCGCAGATCGCCCTATGCTCCCAACCCTCATGGATACAGAGAACGACACCGAGACACACGACACGACCGACGACACGACAACGCAACCGCTGACGGACGACCCGCGTCCCGATGGTCTGCGCCGCGCGCCGTCGCTGGTGCTGGTCAACACCGGCAACGGCAAGGGCAAGAGCTCGGCAGCCTTCGGCGTCATGCTGCGCGCGGTTGCACGAGACTGGAAGGTAGCCGTCGTCCAGTTCATCAAGGGCAGCGATTGGAAGGTCGGCGAGGAGAAGATCGGCCGCCAGCTCGGCGTCGAGTGGCATGCACTGGGCGGCGGGTTCACGTGGGACTCGAACGACCCGTCGGCAGATATCGCGCTCGCCCAGAGCGCCTGGGCACAGGCCTCCGCACTCGTCGCCAGCGGCGACTACCACCTGGTCATTCTCGACGAGGTGACCTATCTCAGCACCTGGGGCTGGGTCCCCACCGAGGAGATCGTCGCCGCCATTGCGAACCGACCTAGCCACGTCAACGTGGTCATCACCGGTCGCGACGCCGCGCCGGAGATCATCGCCATCGCCGACACCGTCACAGAGATGCGCGAAATCAAGCACGCGTACCAGTCGGGTATCGGCGCCAAGCGCGGCATCGACTTCTGATGGCCGGCGGCGCCCTCACCTTCCTCGTCGGCGGGGCGCGCAGCGGCAAGAGCACACTGGCCGTCCAGCTCGGCGAGCATCACGGTGGCACAGTTCACTTCATTGCCACCGCCGAGCCGTTCGACGACGACCTTCGCGAGAGGGTTGAACGGCACCGCGCCGAACGGCCGCCGTCGTGGACCACCGCCGAGATTCCCGTCGAGCTGCCGGACGCAATCGTCAATGCGCCGCACGACGCGTTCGTCATCGTGGACTGCCTCACCGTCTGGCTCGCCAACCTCTTCGTGCATGTCATCGATTCGAAGCGACGTGCCCAATACGGGCAGGACGCGGTGGCGGCATTGCGGGCGCGGGCGGCGACCGCCTCGCCTGTCGTGGTGGTCAGCAACGAGGTCGGTATGGGCATCCACCCCGAATCATCAATGGGCCGCGGTTATCGCGACGAACTGGGTCGTCTCAACCAGTTGGTGGCAGCGGCAGCCAATACCTCGCTGCTGCTGGTCGCAGGCCGCGCAGTTCGTCTCGAGAACCCTTGGGAGCTGCTGCGGTGAGCCTGCTCGCGGCGCTGCAGTTCCTCACTCGTGTGCCCATCAGGCTTCGGCGCGAGCCGTCGTTGGCGAGGACCGTTGCGTGGTTCCCGGTGGCGGGCGCCTTGATCGGAGCCGCCGTTGGTGGCGTTGCTGCCGGCATGTGGCATCTCACCACCCCTCTGGTCGCGGCGGCAGTGGCCATCGCGGTGGGATTGCTGATCACTGGCGCGTTCCACGAGGATGGATTGGGCGATGTGGCCGACGCCTTTGGTGGTGGCTGGACCGTCGAGCGGCGCCTCGAGATCCTCAAGGACAGCCGTCACGGCACGTACGGAGTCGTTGCGATCGGCGCATCGATTGTCCTGCGGATCGTTTCGCTGGGCGCACTGCCCGGTCCACTCGACATGTTCACGGCGGCCGTCGCTGCGCACACGATGGCGCGCGTTGCAGCGGTCGCAATGGCCGGCTCGATGAAGCTGGCGACCCACACCGGGCTCGGCGCCGACTATGGCCGTAGTTCCACCCCGCTGAGGGCGGGCGTCGGCTGCACCTCCGGGTTGGCGATCACCGCCCTCGCTGTTGGATGGTGGGTCGCTCCACTTGCGGGTGCGGCACTGGTCGCTGCGGTGGCCACGGGATGGCTCGCCCGCCGCAAGATCGGCGGTATCAGCGGCGATGTACTCGGCGCCGCCGAGCAGGTTGCCGAATGCCTGTGCCTCGTCGTGCTCAGCGGCCTCGCGCTGCATGGCTGACCACTTACAACTGCTGCCCGAGCCCCGGAGTCCGAGTGCCACGCCGTGGGTGCGAGTGCCACGCAGCCAGTCCGAGTGCCAGCGCTCCATGCGAGTGCCCACTCGCACCCCGGGGTGCGAGTACTCACTCGGAGCCCGGTTCACGACATGGGAAACCGAACGCGGCGCACCAGAGGTGCTCGCTAGGCTGCCCACCATGTCGCGGCGCACTCGGATTCTTCTTGGCGTCACTGTTGCCCTACTCGCATGGTTTGCCATCACGGTCCGCTGGGCCACCCAACCGTTGAGCGATGCGGTACCGATCGGCAAGGACAAGTTCGGCAAGGTCGTTGTGGCCAACGTGGAGTGCAACACGTTGTTCGACGCCAGCCCGATGAATGCCGGCGACATACCCGTCATCGTGGCTCCCGATGCCGTACCAGCGACCAGCGAGGTGCCCATCATCGTGAGGCCAGTCGACGCATTTGGCGAATGGGCGCTGCCGCGAACGCCATGTACGCAAGTGCACAAGGAGGCGCGAGTGCTCCTCGGCATCAACGTCGTCGTTTTCGTGCTCAGCCTTGCGGCGATTGGCGTCGTCGCGTCGCGTACCCGACGGCCACCGATTCCACAGATGACGGCCGCTGCCGCCTAGGTCGAGGCCATCCGTCGCACGATCTCGCGCAGCACATTCAAGGATGTCGCAAAGTTGAGCCGGGCGAAGCCGTGGCCTTCGGTCCCGAAGTTGGGGCCCTCGCTGAGGCGGACACCGCGCTCGAGAAACGTCGCCGATGGGTCGTCACCCAAACCAAGCGGCCGACAATCCAACCATGCCAAGTACGTCGCCGCCGGTGGCACATAGCCCACCGCTGGCAGGTGTTCGGCGAGCAAAGTGCCCAGCAGAAACCGTTGGCGATCAAGATGCGCTACTACCGCTGCCAACCACTCGTCGCCGTTACGCCACGCTGCTTCGCTCGCCACTGCTCCCATCAGATTCGTGGCGCCGAACAGGTGAGCGGGAACGCGGGCGAGCGCTCGCCTCACCTCCGGGGCGCCCACGTGCATGACTGCAAAACGCAGGGCAGCCAGGTTGAACGCTTTGGAAGCTGCGTGAATGGTGACCGTACGCTCGGGGGCGAACAACGCAATCGGCCGGTGCACGGCGGGGGCAAAGGTGAGGTCGGCGTGGATCTCGTCGGAGATGATCAGCAGGTTGTGACGCTGCGCCAACGAGGCCAACGCGTTGAGTTCGGCCTCGTCAAAAACGTGGCCTGTCGGGTTGTGCGGATGACACAACAGCAGCACCTTCGCCGGCGCCGCGGCAAGCGTCGCCTCGAGCGCGTCGTAGTCGAACATCCAGCCGCTGGGTGACGTGTGCGAGCGCTGGGCCGGGACAGGGACCACGACGCGCCCATCGCCCTCCACGCTGTGCAGGAACGGCGGGTACGCGGGCGTGTGCACCACGACCCTGTCACCGGGCTCGGTGCACAGATGCAGCACGATCTGGATGCCCTGCACGACGTCGTTGAGTTCCATCGTGTCGGCCTGGTCGATGTGCCAGCCGTAGCGGCGCGCGCAACGTTCGATGAACACATCCGTCGCAGGCGAGCCGCCGAAGTTCTCTCGATAGTCGGGGTAGCCGAAGTCACCGCTGGCGACGACCCGTTGCAACGCGTCGACGACAGCCGGGGGTGGCGCGAAGTCCATGTCCGCAACCCACGCCGCGATCGCGTTGGGCGTACGGTGCCATTTCGCGCCTGGCTTCGACCGCAGCCAGTCGAGAGCAACGGATTCAAAGTCAAAGTCGGGCGCCGTGGTCACTCGGTTGAGGTTACGCCGTCACCCACTGCTGGATGCGGCGGATTCCCTCTTCCATGTCGGCGTCGGCCATCGCGAAGCTGAACCGCGCATAACCAGGTGTGCCGAATGCCTCACCGGGAACGAAGGCCACCTTTGCCTCACCGAGAATGGCGTCGGCCAACTGCAGGGTGTTCGACGAGACGGTGCCATTGGGGCCGAGTGGCCGACCGAGCAGCGATGAGAAGTTGGGGTAACAGTAGAACGCGCCCTGTGGAACGATTGCGTTGACGCCCGGGATGTCGTTGAGCATGCGGTGCATGGTGACGGCGCGCCGGGCGAAGGCCTCGCGCATCATCGCAACCGCGGACAGGTCGCCGCTGACTGCTTCCAGCGCCGCCAGCTGGGCAACGTTGGTGACGTTGGACGTGCTGTGTGACTGGTAGTTGATCGCGGCCTTCATCACATCTGACGGCCCGATCATCCAGCCGACGCGCCAGCCGGTCATGGCATACGTCTTGGCGACGCCGTTGACGATGACGCACTGGTTGGCCAGCTCGGGCACCACTGTGGGCATGCTCACGAACTGGTTATCGCCGTATACAAGATGCTCGTAGATCTCGTCGGTCAGCACCCACACACCCTTTTCGACGGCCCAACAGCCGATGGCTTCCACCTCTGCGGGCGAGTAGATCGCACCACTGGGGTTGTCTGGGC
>JANLPB010000254.1:0-3041 GCA_031366885.1 Ilumatobacteraceae bacterium | reverse complement strand
GGCAAGTCGTGCTTCAAGACCCGCCTTGCTATCAATCCACGTCTTGCTCCCGTGTCGGTAGTTGACGAACGCAACCGCTACCGGAGCGAACAGCGAAGCAAGTCCCAAGACCGCGCCAAGAACGATCTGCCGGGCGTCGGGAAGCTTCGACAAACCGAGGACAACCACACCCGCCACCACTGCTGTCATGAGAAGGTACAAGAGAGCCCAGTTGATTGCGTAGACGCCGTGTGCCCCGGCTTGGCCAGAAACATCTAGTGCTCTGACCACATAGGTTCGTCGGGTCGCGTCCACCACTTGGTGGTCGTGATCTGTTTTGATTTGTGGATGGCTAAACGTGTGCAGGTGCGTCGCCTGAACGACGCTGAGGGCCGTCAGCTTCAACAGATCGTGCGGCGGGGAGGCAAGACAGACCGGTCGATCGTGAAGTGGCGACGAGCGACTGTCGTGCTGGCGTCGGCGGGCGGCAATGATGTCGCAGCGATCGCGAGGTTGGCGCAGACCTCGCCGGATCGGGTGAGAGAGATGATCCATCGGTTCAACGATTTGGGGATGCGATCGTTGGACCCTCAGTGGGCGGGTGGCCGGCCCCGCCAGATCACGACGATTGACCGTGAGTTGATCGTCAAGACGGCCAAGACCAGACCGGCGAAGTTGCGTCAGCCGTTCACGCATTGGTCGCTCCGAAAACTCGCTGACTACCTCGGTTCGAAGAAGGGCCGCAAGGTCACTATCGGGCGGGAACGGTTACGTCAGATCCTGATCGCGGAAGGGATCACGTTCCAGCGGACCAAGACGTGGAAAGAGTCGCCCGATCCGTTGAAGGAACAGAAGCTGGCGCGGATCGAGTGGTTGTTGGAAAATGCCAGGGATCGCACGTTCGCGTTCGACGAGTTCGGGCCATTGACGATCAAACCAGTGGGCGGTGCGGCGTGGTCACCGAAAGGGAAACCCGAACGGTTACGAGCGAACTATCACAAGCCCCACGGGTCACGTCAGTTCTTCGCCTGGTACTCGATCGGTGCAGATCAGCTGACCGGGAACCTGGAGCCGTGCAAAGGATCCGTTCCGACGTTGCGTGCGTTGAAATCGATTCGGGCCAGCATCGATGACGGGCTACCGCTCCATGTGATCATGGACAACCTGAACCATCATAAGAACCTCGGTGTTCGTGAATGGTGCGCAGCGAACGGGGTCGAGCTGGTCTTCACGCCAACGTACGGGTCGTGGGCCAATCCAATCGAGGCGCACTTCGGGCCGCTACGTCAGTTCGTCATCGCGAACAGCGACCATCGAGATCACCCGACCCTCGCACGAGCGATCCGAAAGTACCTCGGCTGGCGCAACACCCATACCCGCGATCCCAAAATCCTCGAAGCTGAACGTCGCCACCGAGCCAAACTACGTAGCGAATCCCAGCGACGATGGGGCCACCCACGCACCACCGCCGCATAACGCGCGAACGTTCGTGGTCAGAGCACTAGCTGCAAGTGACTCCAAGCCGGTACGGGAGCAGGATCTGAGCTGTTGAGCTGGTCGGACTGGCCAGTTGCTACTAAAATCTGCCTTTCTATTTCGCGGGAGTAGTAGCTGCGCTGGGTCGAAAGGCCCGACAGGATCGCAGCGAAAGAAATGATGAGCGCCGGTAGCGCAGGTGCAGCCAGGTATACCCACGAAGGGACCTTTGTGAGCGAGGTGGCTGGTGGGCAGGCTGACAATGGGCAGGTCTGCGTATAGATGCCGACCACCACGATGAGCAGACCTAGAGCGACGGACAGCAGGGTGCCGAGCTGGTTGTTCGAAGCTCGGTCATCTTCCCGTAGTTGGTGCAGCTCGGCTTGGAGACGGTCGAGAAAGCCATCATCATGCGCCGTTGGCCCACCCACGGCATCAGCCTAGCGCTGGCGGTAAGTAACTTGGAGCATAAGACGCCTGAGATCAGTGTTCCCGATGGCCCTTGACGGTCCGGCACCCAAAAATTCACCGAAGGCTTTCCTCGCCGGATGTGCGACCGGGCCGGTATCGGGCTCCCGGACGTGTTTGCGATCGATAGTCCCTACGTCAGAGGAGATCCGCCGGACCGCCAGGGGCATGTCCGGGATTTTGGTGATTTTGACGACGTCACCGGTTTTGGGGGCTTGGATTTCTTGGGTGTTGCTAATGGCTATGGCGACGTGGCCGTAGTCTTCGGCGGGGACGCCGCCTCGGGTGAAGACGAGGTCGCCGGGTTGGATGTCGTCAGGGGCCACTGGTACTCCGTGGTTGGCGAGCGTGAAGGTGTAGGCGGGTAGTTCGATGCCTATGGCTCGGTACGCGTAGGTGACGAGGCCGGAGCAGTCGAAGGTGTCGGGGCCTTGGCTGCCGAACACGTACGGCTTGCCGAGTTGCGCGAGCGCGGTGGCGATCACTATACCGATGTCACCTTCGTAGCTCGGACCGGTGACACCGCCGACGGTATTGCGGTATGCGTCGGCTTTCGCCAGGACGTCAGTGGCGTAGGACGCGCCGCATGATGGTGCAGCGTTAGGTCCGCAGTTGTACGCACCGACCGCCCGGGCGAGGTCGCCGGGAAACAACGCAACGAGTTCGCACATGTACCGCGCGGCCGTCGCGATGGAGTCCCACGTGTTGTCGATGTGGGGCATCGCGCCTGCTGGTCGGTCGGTACCGAGGGTGGCGTACGCGGCCCAGGTTGCGGGTGTGAACTGCATTGCGCCGACGGCCCAGTCTTGGCTGGGGTCGCCGTCGAGCATCCCTTGGTCGGTGTCGTTGCCGATGGGCGCGAAGCCGAGGAGTTTCGCTCCAGTCAGCTCGCCGGTGGTCGGGTCGGTGCGACCCGCGGTGTGGCGGGTTTCGACCGAACCGATGCTGGCGAGCACGGTCCAGTCGAGCCCGTCACAGCCACCCGCGGCGCTGATGTAGTGCCGAAGCATCGCCTCAGGGATCTCACCGAGAGCAACCGCTGACGGCGGAGCGGCGGGTGGCGGCCCGGCGAGGGCGAGCGGGATGGCGAGGAAGATAGCCAGCGGCGCGGTTATGAC
>JANLPB010000218.1:0-11034 GCA_031366885.1 Ilumatobacteraceae bacterium | reverse complement strand
GTATCACCAACCTGATCACCACGCCGGGCCTGATCAACACCGACTTTGCCGACGTCAAGATGATTCTTTCCAGCGCTGGCTCGGCGCTGATGGGTATCGGTCAGGCCAGTGGCGAAAACCGGGCAGTCACGGCCGCCAAGTCGGCAATCAGCAGCCCCTTGCTGGAGGCCGCCATCGACGGGGCCCGCGGCATTCTGTTGAACATCACCGGTCCCTCCAGCATGGGCCTGTTCGAAATGAACGCCGCCGCGGAGATCATTCACGGTGTTGCTCATCAGGACGCCAACATCATCTTCGGTACGGTGATCGATGACGAGATGGGTGACGAAGTCAAGGTCACCGTCATCGCTGCCGGCTTCGACCGTTGGGACGGTGGTAACACCGGCACCGCCACACCCAGCAACAGTGGACGCCCGTCCATCAAGGCTGTGCCCGAGGCGAAGCCCACCTCCACGCTGAAGGATCTGTTCGCTGACGACGGGGCAGACCCGCTCGACGGCGACGACGACTTCGACGTGCCTTCATTCCTGAAGTGACGTCAGCGGCGGTCGCGCAGCGACTCGCCGTTGTCCGCGAGCGCATTGCGCTCGCGGGCGGAACAGATGTGACGATCTTGCCCGTCACCAAGACGTTCGGCCTTGACGCGTGCATGGCCGCGTTCGCTGCCGGTTGTGTGAACGTCGGAGAGAACTATGCCCAGGAGGTCGTCGCCAAGCTCGGCGGAGTTGATCGACCCTTTGGGGTGCACTTCATCGGGCAGCTACAGAGCAACAAGGTTCGTCAGTTGGCGTCGATCATCACCGTGTACGAATCCGTGGATCGAGCCTCCCTGGTCGCAGAGCTGGCCAAGCGCGCCGCAGGGGCAACAGTCCTGATCCAGGTGGCCTCGCTCTCTGAGCCGGGCAAGGGAGGGTGCGCGTTCGACGCTGTCCCAGCGCTTGTCGCGACGGCGCAGGATGCCGGACTACAGGTACGCGGTTTGATGACCGTGGGGCCAACGACCGGCGGGCCAGAGTCGGCGCGCGAGGGCTTTCGGGCGGTGCGTCAGTTGATGGATCGGCTGCGCCTGGACGTGTGCTCGATGGGGATGACCGGCGATCTCGAGGTGGCCGTGCAAGAGGGTTCCACGCAAGTGCGCGTCGGAAGCGCGCTGTTCGGCGAGCGTCCACCCGTCGGCACGCCCGTGCGGTAGCCTCGTCGGTTGCAGGAGGACAGCAAATGGCGATGTGGAAGAAGGCAATGGATTATTTGGGTCTCGGACCCGACGAGTCCTACGACGAATACGACGTCGCGCCAGAACCCGAGCGCGCGACGCGCTCGGCTCGTCAGCCCCGCGATGAGGCGCCGCGAACGCAACGGGGCTACGCCAACGAGTACGAGTCGGAGGCGCCGGTTCGCTCGGTCCCGACCCGCCCGAGCTTTCCCACCAGCACGGTCAATGATGCTGCCTCGCGACGTCCGCAGGCGGCCAACGACAATTCGGCGGTGCAGCCGCGCCCAATCAACCCGCGGCCCCCAGCTCCGGCTCGCCCCGCTACGACCGGCGCAGCTGCAGACCCGTACACAGTCCGTCCGAGCCGCTTCGACTCCGCGCAGGAGATCGCCGACAAGTTCAAAGAGGGCCTGCCGGTCATCATGAATCTCGAAGCGGCCGACCGTGAGGTCTCGCGTCGCCTCATCGACTTCGCGAGCGGCCTGTGCTACGGGCTGAATGGAAGCATGGAAAAAGTGGCCACTGGCGTCTACCTGTTGAAGCCGGCGTTGCGAACCAATTCGTATGACGACTCCGGATATGGCGCCTGATCTGTTTCAGGTCTCAACCAGCACCGAACGCGCCTAACATCGAGCCATGGAAATCAGCCCGCAGACGATTCGCAGTACCGGCTTTCGGACGGTCAAAAAGGGTTATGACCCTGAAGAAGTCGAGTCGTTTCGCAGCCAAGTCGCCGACGTCGTAGAAACCGCTCAGAACCAGGCGACGGCGATGGAGGCGCGTGCGCGTGCCGCAGTCGCGAAGCTGCAGGAGGTGTCGCAGGCGGCCGCCAGCGGGCCGCGCGAAGCGGCCCCGGTCGCGTCCAGCGGCGATACCGAGGTCATCAGTCGCACGCTCCTGCTGGCCCAGCGCACGGCCGACGCCGCAGTGCTGCAGGCCCGCACGGAGGCCGACGAGATCACGTCGCATGCGCGCGAAGAGGCATCGCGGGTTCTTGACAGTGCCAGAACCATGGCCAGTAGCACTGTTGAGGAAGCTCGCGTCGAGGCCCGGCGGGCTGTGGAGGACGAGCGGGTGAAGGCGGAGAACGAGGTGCAGTCGTTGCTCGCCCGGCGCGACTTCCTGCTGGGCGATGTCGATCACCTCGAGCAGTATCTGCAGGTGCAGCGCGATCGCCTACGTGACGCTGCGGTGCAGTTGCAAGAACTTGCCGAGCGAGTGCCAGGGGGCCTCGGCGACATGCGCCGCCCGCTGTTGTCTGCCTCGGCCGAGCCGTTAGCCGCTCGCGGCGACGCAGACGAAGTTCACGGTGACACCGGCGGGGTTGACGACGCCGGCCATGACGTCGAACGCGTTGACAGTGGCGATGCCGATCATGGTGATGCCGCCGGCGGCGAGACAGATCAGTCGGAGACGGATTCCACGCTCGCTGAGGAGCCGGAGCCCGCCGACGTGGCGTCCGCTCGGTTCCCGCTCGATGGCTTCGACGATCAAGAGGGCGGCGACGACGCCGCGGGCGTCTCGATGTTCGCAACCAACTCGAACGCGCACGACAACGTGTGGCGTTTACTCGACGAAGAGGTCGCAAGTACGCGTGCCGCACAGCATGGCCTGCCCCGTAGCGACGGTGCCGCTGACGCCGCTCCGGTGTCACTGCCGCCCGAGGCGACAGATCCATTCGGCATCGGTGGCAGCGAACTTCGATAAGTGTTCGGAATGACCGCCCCTGTGCGAGATAGGCTCTACCAACGGCGTTGACGAGGCCATCACCTCCGAGCTTTCGGAAGAACAGCGTTGCGGCCGACGGTCGTTACGCCCAGTAGAACCGGACGGGTTCAGCCCGATATCGCTGGCGTAGTTCGAGTGGTCACGACCGAATCCGATGGGTTCGGCACAGGGCAAGCAGGGTGGTACCGCGGGTCAATCGGACTCGTCCCTGTGCAAACCAGCACAGGAGCCACTCGTGACGTACCCCACCGTTCAATCGCAACCGTCATTCCCCGCCGTCGAGCTCGAAGTGCTCGCCTTTTGGGAGGGCGACAAGACGTTCGAAGCCTCGATCGACGCACGCAACGACGCCGACGAGTATGTGTTCTACGACGGTCCTCCATTTGCGAATGGATTGCCGCATTATGGCCATCTGCTGACCGGCTTCGTCAAGGACGCCGTACCGCGCTACAAGACGATGCGCGGCCAGCAGGTGCAGCGGCGCTTCGGCTGGGACTGCCACGGTCTTCCCGCCGAGGTGGTCGTCGAGAAGGAACTGGGTATCAGCGGCCACCCGGCCATCACCAAGTTCGGCGTCGACAAGTTCAACGCGGCGTGCCGCACCAGCGTGCTGCGCTTCACTGACGACTGGCACCGCTATGTCACCCGCCAGGCCCGCTGGGTCGACTTCGAGAATGACTACAAGACGCTGGACACGTCCTACATGGAGAGTGTCATGTGGGCGTTCAAGACGCTGTGGGACAAGGGCCTCATCTACGAAGGCTTCCGAGTGCTGGCCTACTGCTGGCGGTGCGAAACGCCGCTCAGCAACACCGAGACACGAATGGACGACGTCTACCGTGACCGCCAGGATCCGGCCCTGACCGTGCAGTTTCAACTGGACACGGGCGAGAGGATCTTGGCGTGGACGACCACGCCCTGGACACTGCCCAGCAACCTCGCGCTCGCCGTTGGCCCCGACATCGACTATGCCGTGATGGAGGAGGCCGCGTCATTGAACGACATGGACGGCGCAACGCAGCGCTACATCCTTGCCGAGTCACGCCTGGCGTCCTACGAGAAGGAGCTTTCAGGCGCCGCCCAGGTCGGTTCGCTGAAGGGTGCCGATCTTGTCGGCCGCCGCTACACGCCGCTGTTCGACTTCTTCGCTGACACTCCCAACGCGTTCCACGTGCTGGCAGCCGACTTCGTCAGCACCGAGGATGGCACAGGCGTCGTGCACCTGGCACCTGGCTTCGGCGAGGACGACCAGAACGTCTGCAATGCGGTCGGCATCCCGACCATCTGCCCGATGGACGAACACGGCCGCTACACCGCCGAAGTTGCCCCGTGGGCACACGTCCACGTCTTCGACGCCAACCCGTTGGTGGTCAAGGAGCTGAAGGCCAGGGGAGTGGTGGTCCGTCACGACAGCTACCAGCACAGCTACCCGCACTGCTGGCGCTGCGCCGAACCGCTGGTCTACCGCGCGATCAGCTCGTGGTTCGTGCAGGTCACCGCATTCCGCGACCGTATGGTCGAGCTCAATCAGCAGATCCGCTGGGTGCCAGAGCACATCAAGGAAGGCAGCTTCGGGAAGTGGCTGGCCAACGCCCGCGACTGGAGCATCAGCCGTAACCGGTTCTGGGGTTCACCCATCCCGGTGTGGCGCAGCGACAACCCCGAGTACCCGCGCATCGACGTGTACGGCAGCATCGAGCAGCTGCAGAACGACTTCGGCGTCGAAGTGACAGATCTGCATCGGCCGTACGTCGACGATCTGGTCCGTCCGAACCCCGACGACCCCACCGGCGTGTCGATGATGCGCCGCGTCCCTGAAGTCTTGGACTGCTGGTTCGAGAGCGGCAGCATGCCGTTCGCTCAGGTGCACTACCCGTTCGAGAACGCCGAGTGGTTCGAGAGTCACTATCCAGGCGACTTCATCGTCGAATACATCGGCCAGACGCGTGGCTGGTTCTACACGCTCCACGTGCTGGCTACAGCGCTGTTCGACCGACCCAGCTTCAACACGTGCGTCAGCCACGGCATCGTGCTGGGCGACGATGGCCAGAAGATGTCGAAGAGCCTGCAGAACTACCCGGACCCGATGATGGTGTTCGACAACTACGGCAGCGATGCGATGCGGTGGTACCTGCTCGGTTCGCCGATCCTGCGCGGCACCGACCTCGTGGTCACCGAGGACGGCATCCGCGACACAGTCCGCCAAGTGATCCTGCCCATCTGGAACAGCTGGTACTTCCTGTCGCTGTACGCCAACGCTGCGGGCACGCAGGGCAGCTTCCGTACCGACAGTACCGATGTACTGGATCGATACATCCTGGCCAAGACCCACGATCTACTCACCACGCTCACCGCGACGCTTGACGATTACGACCTCTTTGCCGCGTGCGGTGCTGTCCGTAGCTTCCTCGATGCGCTGACCAACTGGTACGTGCGTCGCAGTCGCGATCGGTTCTGGGCGGGCGACCAGGATGCCATCGACACGCTGCACACCGTGCTCGCCCTGCTGTGCAGAGCGCTGGCGCCGCTGCTGCCCCTCACCACCGAAGCGGTGTACAAAGCGCTCACCGGTGAGCGCAGTGTGCATCTCACCGACTGGCCCGACGCCGGTCTGGTGCCCGCAGATGCCGAACTGGTCGAATCGATGGACCTCGCCCGCGACGTGTGCAGCAGCACGCTTCGCCTTCGCAAGGCCTACCAGCGTCGCGTCCGCCAGCCACTGGCATCGCTGCGGGTGGCCGTAGCCGGGGCGCAGCGGCTGGCGCCCTTCATGGAACTCATCGCCGACGAAGTGAACGTGAAGTCGGTGGAGTTCACCGACGATGTGGCGTCCGTGGCCAGCTTCGACCTCCAGGTCGTGCCGGCTGCTCTCGGCCCGCGCTTGGGGGGCCAGGTGCAACAGGTCATCAAGGCCGTCAAGACGGGCGACTGGCAGCGCACCGAGTCGGGTGTCGTGGCCGGCGGAGTTGCGCTGCTCGATGGCGAATACGCGCTCAAGATGGTGGTGAAGGGAGATGCTGCCAGCACTCCGCTCTCCAATGGTGCCGGCGTCGTAGTGCTCGACACTGCGCTGACCTCTGAGCTGGAAGCTGAAGGAATCACTCGCGACCTGGTTCGGCTCGTTCAGCAGGCTCGCCGTGACGCGGGCCTCCAGGTCAGTGATCGCATCGCGCTCACGCTCGGTGTCGCCGACAAGGTGCGCAGCCAAGTGGAAGCATTCCAGCACCTGCTCACCGATGCCACACTCGCCACGTCGTTGGTGTGGGGCGCCGGGGAGCCAAACGCCGACCTCGACGGCGAACCCATCCATATCAACGTGGCCGTCGGGGTGTAGATCGGCCCAGAAACGGCCCTTGACCGATAGCATCCCGGCCTGACGACCCGGACCACGGAGGTTCAACGCGATGGCGACTGCCAAGAAGGCACCCGCGAAGAAGGCCCCTGCCCCTGCGAAGACATCGGCAACGGCGCCTGCGAAGAAGGCCCATGCCCCTGCGAAGAAGGCCGCTCCTGCACCGCTCAAGAAAGCCGCTGGACCTGCGAAAAAGGCTGCCCCTGCTCCGGTGAAGAAGGCCGCTTCACCCGCCAAGAAGTCTGCGCCTGCGCCCGCCAAGAAGTCTGCGCCTGCGCCCGCCAAGAAAGCAGCGCCTGCGCCGGTGAAGAAAGCCGCTGCGCCCGCGCCGACGAAGAAGGCTCCAGTAGCGAAGGCCGCAGTCGCGCCCAAGCCGATGCCCGCTCCGCAGGTGACAGCGCCCGCAAAGGCAGCGCCACCGGTCAAGTCGGTCGCGAAGGCGCCGGCCAAGAAGCTTGGGCCGGTGACTGTCGAGAAGGCTCCTGTGCGCGGCGTCACCAAAGAAGGCATCTCCTACACCAAGGACTTCGACGCAAAGTTTCTCACCGCACAGCGTGCGCTGTTGCTCGAGGAGAAGGCATCGCTCATCGGCCAGGCCGTCCGCTTGGAGGACGAGGCCCTGTCATTGATCACCGAGCAGGAGATGGGCGACGTTCAGTTCGATGACGAGGGTGGCGAAGGCGACACGATGGTCGTCGAGCGTGAGCGCGATCTGGCGCTCAGCGCGCAGGCCCGCCAGACCGTTGCCGACATCGATGCTGCACTTGCGAGGCTGATCGAAGGTACCTACGGATACTCGATCGAATCCGGCCGGCCCATTTCGCGCGAGCGTCTTGAAGCGATTCCGTGGGCGACGGTGCTGGTGGAGGAGAAGGTTGGCGGGATCGGTCGTCGATGACCGAAGATGTCCAGCCGACACATCGGCTGCGACTCACGATGGCGATTGCGCTGGCCGTGATCGCTGTCGACCAACTGACGAAGCATTGGGCCGTCAACGCCCTGACAGATGAACCGCCGCGGCACGTCATCTGGACGTTGCAGTGGAACCTCACCTTCAACAGCGGGATGGCCTTCTCCAAGGGTCAAGGCATTGGGCCCATCATCGGCCTCGTCGCAGTGATCGTGGTGGTGGTCGTCCTGCTCGGCGTTCGCAAGAACTCGAACCCGATGGTGGCGGTCGCTGCCGGTCTGGTCGTCGGTGGTGCGCTGGGCAACTTGGTGGACCGACTCTTTCGGGGTGACGGCTGGCTACACGGTTCAGTCGTCGACTTCATCGACTTCCAATGGTTCCCAATTTTCAACGTCGCTGACATGGCGGTCAACGTGGGCGGCGTGATGTTCGTACTCTGGTCCCTGTTGAGCAAGCAGGAGGCAGTGACGTGATCGAAGAAGAAATTCCCGCAGCGTTGGGTGGAGAGCGGCTCGACCGCATTGTTTCGCTGATCACCGATTGCAGTCGCAGCGACGCCGCTGTGCTGGTGGCAGCGGGCGGCGCATTCATCGACGGAGACGTCCAGCATTCCGGCAAACTGCGCGTTCGGGAGGGGCAGGTCGTCCGGGTAGACCCCTCCTTCCTTCCCGTCACGGAACCTCCGGCAGCCGACGACTCCGTCGAGTTCACGGTCGTCCACGCCGACGAACACCTCATCATCATCGACAAGCCCGCTGGCCTCGTCGTGCACCCAGGCGCTGGCAACCCCGATGGCACGCTGGTGAACGGGTTACTGGCGCGCTTCCCCGAGATTGCCGATGTCGGCGAAACTCACCGCCCCGGCATCGTGCACCGCCTTGATGTCGGAACCTCTGGCCTGCTCGCCGTCGCTCGAACCCAACGGGCGTACCACTCGCTGGTCGACGCGCTCGCCGCCCGCGACGTTGGTCGCGTGTACCGGACACTGGTCTGGGGTCATCTCGCCAATCCGGTGGGGGTGGTGGATGCGCCGATCGGTCGCGACCACCGCGATGCCATGCGGATGGCGGTGGTGGTCGACGGCAAGGCCGCCCGTACCCGGTATCGCGTGCTGCAGGAGTACCGGCGCCCCACCGACGCCTCCTCACTCGAGTGTCGCTTGGAGACGGGTCGCACCCATCAGATCCGCGTGCATCTCGCTGCGATCGGCCATCCGGTTGTGGGCGACGGCACGTACGGCGGCATCCGCTCTGGCATTCTCCCTGCCCGGCCGTTCCTTCATGCCGCCGCTCTCGAATTGGCACACCCGGTCACCGGTGAGGAGTTGCAGTTCAGCTCGCCGATGCCCGCCGATTTGGCAGACGTAGAGGCGGCACTCGCACCGTAAGCGCCGTAAGGCCGTCAGTGCGATGGGCGAGCCGGCGCTACGAGGGTTGTGGTACGAGGCCGGCTTCGACCAACGCGTCGGGCCACGGGGACGTGCCGCGCGCCGCGTCGGCAACCGATTGCAAGGTGAAACCGTCGAGGATCCGCCGCATGTGTTCACCGGCTGTCTTCCAGATGGCCAGCAACACGCACTGGCCCTCATGGTCACACGCGCCATCTTGGTGGGGCTCACCGAAGTCGCCAAGACTGATCGGCCCGTCGACCGCACTGAGAATCTCGCTGATTCGGATTTCGACGGGCGGGCGGGCAAGCACGTAGCCGCCCCCGACGCCACGCTTCGATCGAACGAGACCCGCACCCTTCAGCGCCAGCAGAATTTGCTCGAGATACGGCTGTGGAATTGCCGTGCGTTCGGCGATATCGCGCACCGACGTAGGCCCTTGAGCCGTGTCGTGCAGCGCGAGGGACAGCAACGCCCGGCACGCATAGTCACCCTTGCTCGAAACACGCACGTCCTCATCGTAGGCCGTACGGGGCTGCTTGCGGTCAACGCTGAATGGCGCTGGTGGCCCGTGAGGTGATGGACTGAGATGACCGTGCCGCCGCTGCCCACTCTTCCGAACTATTCCGCCGCCAATGTGCGCGGTGTGATTCCTGCGCTCCTCGCGCCGCGCGGGGCAAAGCTCCCAGCGTGGATGCCTGCGCCCGTCGCGGCCGCCACACAGGTGGTGCTGTTGGTCATCGATGGCCTTGGTTGGGAGCAACTGGCCTCGCGTCGTGCCCTCGCGCCCAACTTGGCTGCGATGTCGGGCGGGCCGATCACCACCGTGGCACCGTCGACGACAGCAACGGCGCTGACATCGATCACGACCGGTCTCACACCCGGCGAGCACGGCATTGTCGGTTATCGGATGGAGGTTGCCGGCGAGGTCTTGAACGTGCTGCGCTGGTCCTCCGGCCACGGCGACGCTCGCCGCCAGGTCGACCCGACAACGACCCAACCGTTCGCTCCGTTCTTGGGCGAGCGCGTTGCGGTGGTCAGCAAGGCTGAGCTGGAACAGTCGGCGTTCTCGGAGGCCCACTTGCGCGGTGCCGAGCCTGCCGGCTGGCGGACGCCCTCAAGCATTGCCGTCGTGGTCGGCAACCTGCTGCGGCGCGGCGATCGGTTGGTGTACGCCTACTACGACGGCATCGACAAGATTGCTCACGAGCGTGGCTTTGGTCCTTTTTACGACGCGGAACTGCAGTTCGTCGATGCACTCGTGGGTGCCGTGCAGGCTGCCTTGCCTGCGGGTGCCGTGCTGTTGGTGACCGCCGACCACGGCCAGGTGGAGGTGGGGGAGCGGCTGGTGACGCCACACGCCGACGTTCTGCGACTCTGCCGCCATCAAAGTGGCGAGGGGCGGTTTCGTTGGCTGCACGCGCGGCCAGGGGCACACGCAGAGCTGCTGGCGGCGGCAACGCACCATCACGGTGTCCAGGCGTGGGTGCACAGCCGTGAGGATCTGATTGGCGCAGGCTGGTTCGGGCCGACGGTCAGCCCGCCAATTGCGGGGCGCTACGGCGACGTCGCGTTGGTGCCGCATGAACCC
The DNA here is from genome assembly GCA_031366885.1 of Ilumatobacteraceae bacterium. Taxonomy (GTDB): domain Bacteria; phylum Actinomycetota; class Acidimicrobiia; order Acidimicrobiales; family Ilumatobacteraceae; genus UBA668. The sequence continues at coordinate 853 of JANLPB010000218.1, read as the reverse complement.
ATCAGCTTTCACGACCCGGCAGATTCCGGTCCGTATCCTTTGGTGTGTCGGCACGGTTCTTTGACGTCTGCAGAGATGCTCGTTCCGCTGTTAGCGGCGGTCGCTGACAACACCTAGCTTGAAAATGGAGTCATCATGAACGACGAGTTGCCACAGCCCGAGGGTGCCCAGGTGCTGCATCTCGCCGCGCCGCCGGAGCCGATAGCAGAACCGGTGACCGAGACCGTGACCGAGCCGGCGAAGGTGATGCGCATTGGGTCGATGGTGAAGCAACTGCTGGAGGAAGCCCGCACCAGCCCACTGGATGAGGCCAGCCGCGAGCGCATGGCGGAAATTTACGAGCGCTCGATCGTCGAACTGGCCGAGGCGTTGTCGCCCGACCTGCAACAAGAACTGCACATGCTTGCGCTGCCCTTCAAGGATGGCGTGGTGCCGTCAGAAGGTGAGCTGCGGGTAGCCAAGGCGCAACTGGTCGGCTGGTTGGAGGGCCTTTTTCACGGTATTCAGTTCAGCCTCATGGCCCAGCAGAACGTGGCTCGCCAGCAGCTCGAACAGATGCGCCAACTGCCGCCGGCTGGTGTCGGCGGCGCCAACGCACAGCGGCCCGTCGAGGCCAATGAGCGCCCCGGCACGTATCTCTGAGGTGCCCTCGACGGCACTGCGACGGCTGTTTGTAACGTCGACAATCGCGGCTAGGGTCGTGCGAATCACATCCTTGTAATCCCTTGTACGTTCAACCCTCTCGAGGAGGTCTGCGCCCGTGGGCGACTCGTTCACGCACCTGCACGTCCACACCGAGTTCTCGATGTTGGACGGGGCGGCCCGCCTCGACGAGTTGGTCGCGAAGGCCGTG
>JANLPB010000193.1:0-4131 GCA_031366885.1 Ilumatobacteraceae bacterium | reverse complement strand
ACCAGGCTCTGCGCCAAACGGTCGTATTCCTCGGCGGAACCGTCGCACCAGTAGATGTCGGACGGCTGGAGAATTGCTGCCCAATCTGCCACCCACTGCTGCAATCGAGTGTTGCTCGTGGTTCCAGTCATCGGGTTTCTCCTTCGAGGGATGGGCACTGCGCTGTGCTCGATCTCAGTCTTACAAACGCGACCCTAAAACAAGAAAAGCCCGACCTTGCGGCCGGGAGATTCAAGCACCCATATCTCTTTACGATTTGGCCATCTCAGGGACAGATCGAGTTCACAGACCGGCCTTACGCACCGGGCGTTTCCATGTCGACTTCGCTGCCCAGGCGAAGGCGGGTTGCCCGGCCGGACGCGTCGACATCGAAGACCACGCGCTGGCCTTGGCGCAGCATGCGGAAGATTGAACCGGCAAGCGCATCGGTGGCCAAGTCGTAGTCGGCCATGTCGGTGTCGCACATGACGATGCCGTCAGCCGACTCCGGATCGAAGCTCTTGATGACACCCTGCACGGGTTGCCTCAGCCGGCCTTGACGATCTTGCCGCTCTTGATGCAACCGGTGCACACATAGAGCCGCTTGGGCGAACCGTTGACGAGTGCGCGCACCCGCTGGATGTTCGGATTCCAACGACGCTTGGTGCGACGGTGGGAGTGCGACACGTTCATGCCCCAGCTGGGACCCTTGCTGCACACTTCACATACTGCTGCCATGACGTAACTTCTTCCACGAGCGATCTCAACGAGCGCAAAGATGCTACCAGCGAACTTCCGGCAACCGCCAAGCCTGCAAGAGCATCTGGACGGCCGGCTGTGAAGCGTCCTGTCAGCCGTTATGTGTCCTATCAAGGGTTGCATCAGTAGTCTGGCCGCTGTGCCGACCCTGGAACACCTCAGCTCCGATGCGCTGCGCAACACCGTCATCACCTTTCGCGACGCAATGAAGGCACATGCCGCCGGCATCAACAAGCTCAACGTGTACCCCGTGCCCGATGGGGACACAGGCACGAACATGGCTCGCACGCTCGACGCAGTGGTGGCAGAGATGGAGGGTGCGGACCGCGAGATGGCTGCCACCTGCGACGCCATCAGTCACGGCTCATTGATGGGCGCCCGGGGCAACAGCGGCGTCATTCTCAGTCAGATCCTGCGCGGGATAGCCAACACCTTGAAGGGGGCGACCGAGGGCACGGGCACCAAGGTGGCCGAATCGCTGAAGGCCGCCTCGACTGCGGCGTATCAGGCCGTACTCAAACCGATCGAAGGCACCATTCTCACCGTGGTGCGCGAGTCGGCCGATGCGGCCCAGGTGGCGGCGCAAGATGGCGGGTCGTTGGTTGATGTTTTGAGGGCAGCGCGCAGCGCCGGCAAGTCTGCGCTCGATCGTACGCCCGACATGCTGCCGGTCCTGAAGGACGCTGGCGTGGTCGACGCGGGCGGAGCCGGGTTCTTGTTGCTGTTGGACTCAGCGCTACACGTCGTCGACGGCGTTCCGATCCCCGAGCCCGAGGAGATCGACGGTCCGTCGGCCGAGCAACTTGAGGCTGTGGCGCATCGCCGTGCCACCGATGGCGGGGTCGACGTCAGCGAATTGCGCTACGAGGTCATGTACTTCCTCCACCTGGAGGACGGCAAGATCCAGAACTTCAAGCAGGACTGGGGTGAGATCGGCGACAGCATCGTGGTCGTTGGCGGCGAAGGCATTTGGAACTGCCACGTTCATACCAACGACATCGGCGCAGCTATCGAAGTCGCCATCGACCTCGGTGGTCGCCCCAAACAGATTCGCGTCACCGACCTCTTCGAGGAAATGGCCGAGGAGCACGCACATCGCGAGGCGGAACTGTTGGGCGCTGGGCGTGCACCCAAGGCCGGGGCGGGCCTGCCGCCGGTCACCTGCGCCATCGTGGCCGTGTCCAGCGGTGACGGGCTGTCCGAGCTCTTCGCCGCGCTCGGCGTGCAGGGCGTGGTCACCGGGGGGCAGACGTTGAACCCGTCCACCGCCGAACTGCTGGCCGCAGTCGAGGCCGTCAATGCACAGCAGGTGGTGGTGCTGCCCAACAACAAGAACATCATTCCGGTGGCACAACAGCTCGATGGGCTCACCAGCAAGACGGTGTTCGTGGTGCCGACGAAGTCGATGCCCGAGGCGCTCGCCTCGCTCGTCCTGTACGACCCCGAAGCGGACGCGGCGGAGAATGCCGAGGAGATGTCGGAGGCGGCGGACTCGGTTGCGACCGGCGAAGTGACGCAAGCCGTGAGGGCGACGAACAGCGACGCCGGCGCGATCGCCGAGGGAGACTGGATTGGCATCGTGCGCGGCGACGGCATCGTGGTGGTCAGCGGCACTCTCGACGGCGCCACTGCTGCGCTGCTGGAGCACCTTGTCGAGCCGGGCCGAGAGATTGTCACGGTCATCGAGGGCCGTGACGCAACGGGCGGGCACACCGATGCCATCCGTGCATGGCTGGAAGAGCAGCGCCCCGGCGTGCAGGTGGAGATACACCGCGGTGGGCAACCGCTGTACCCCTACCTCTTCGGCGTCGAGTGAGCGCAATCACCCTTCGCGACTTGGCCGCAATCGGCGTCGATCGGCTGAAGGGGGTCGGCGAGAAGAAGCTGGCCTCGCTGCGCGAAGTCGGAGTCGAGAATGTGCTCGATCTCCTCACGACCTATCCACGTCGCTGGGTCGACCGCACCAACGAGTGCCGCGTGAGCGACCTGCAGGCTGGTCAGGAGGCACTGGTCCTCGTCGCTGTGCGATCCGTCACCAAACGCATGGGGCGCAACCGACGTTCGATTGTTGAAGCGGTGGTCGGCGACGGCAGTGGGCGATTCCACGTGGTGTTCTTCAACCAGCCGTGGCGCGAGAAGCAACTCCGTGAGGGCCTGCAGATTGCGCTGTTCGGCAAGCCGGATGTTTTCCGCGGCGGCTTGCAGATGACCAACCCGATCGTCGACATGATCGGCGACCGCACCGGGCGCATCGTGCCGATCTACCCCCAAAGCGAGAAGGCTGCGCTGAGCACGTGGGAGATCGCCGGCTGGGTGGAGGACGCACTGAAGCGCTGCGAACCGCGGGGGCTCGCGGACCCGGTGCCGGCATCCGTTCGTCAGCGCCTCGGGCTGATCTCACGCAGCAAAGCCCTGCACAACATCCATCTGCCCGAGACGATGGGGGAGAAGGAACTCGCTCGCCGTCGCCTTGCATTCGACGAGTTGTTGCGGGTGCAAACGGTGCTGGTCATGCGGAAGCGGGCGATCGAGCGCGAGTCTCGCGGCATTCGACACACCGTCGACGGCGAGCTGGTCGGGCGTTTGCGTGTGGCGTTGCCGTACGAGCTGACCGGCGCGCAGCAGCGAACGATTGCCGAGATCGAAGCCGACTTGGCTGGTCCGCACCCGATGCACCGCCTGCTGCAGGGCGACGTCGGGTCGGGCAAAACGTTGGTCGCCGTCAGCGCCATGCTGACAGCCGTTCAGGGCGGCCATCAGGGTGCGCTGATGGCGCCCACCGAGGTGTTGGCCGAGCAGCACGCGGCTGGCGTTCGACGGTTGCTAGAGGGTGTGTCGGTACCGGATCCGGGCAACCTGTTCGGCGACCGTCCGCTGCGCGTCGAGTTGCTGACCAACCGGATCACCGGCGGCGATCGCCGCGACGTTCTGGCCGGTCTTGCCGACGGCACGGTCGACATTGCAATCGGAACGCATGCGCTGATCCAGGAGGGCGTGCAGTTCCACAGCCTCGGAGTGGTGGTCGTCGACGAACAACACCGGTTCGGCGTCGAGCAGCGTGCGGCCCTGCGAGCAAAGGGCGACGGGGATGTCGTTCCCGACGTGCTGGTGATGACGGCGACGCCGATTCCGCGTACCGCAGCGATGACTGTCTATGGCGATCTCGATGTCAGCGTGCTCGACGAACTGCCACCGGGCCGCACGCCCATCATGACGAAGTGGGCGAACGGTCCGCTGATGGAGCAGGGCGCCTGGGCCACCGTGCGCGAGGAAGTCGCGGAGGGTCGGCAAGCTTTCGTGGTCTGCCCGCTGATCGAGGAGAGCGAGAAGCTGGAGGTCGCCAGCGCGCAGGAGATGTACGAGCGGCTTCATCACGACGAGTTGAAGGGCTTG
>JANLPB010000187.1:0-54660 GCA_031366885.1 Ilumatobacteraceae bacterium | reverse complement strand
GCCACTCCGGCAGCGCCTGACCAGATCGCCGTTCGGGTCGCGACTCGTGTCGCGGTTCGGGTCGTAGCCCGGGTTCCAGTCGTGACGCGCCGGTGAGCACGCCGGAGCGTGCTCTCCCACAGTGTTTGAGTTGTTCTCGGGTCTGTGGGCGTTAGGCCGCCGCCGATGTTCTTCGTTGGGTGCAGTCGATGATGGTGCCGTTGGCGAGTTGTATGCGCAGCGAGATTGCGTCGCCGAGGACGTGGACACCGGGGCGGTGCTTCTCATGGTGATGGTGTGAGCACCACAGCACCATGTTGATCAGATCGGTGGGCCCTGCCGGGTATGGGACCAGATGATCAACTTCGCACCAAGCGGCAGGGATTTCGCATCCGGGCCAGCGGCAACCACCGTCACGCAGTAGGAGTGCTTTGTATTGGTCATCGCTCGCCAACCGTGCCGTGGTCCCCAGATCCAAAATCCGTGACCCTGCCTGAGTGATCCGTTGGAGGAGCGCGTTCTCGGCCAGATGCCGTGCCACACACGCCGGGATCTGGTCCCTGTTCGCGGTGCGTGCCGGGGTGTTGGTCTCACCCAACCAGGCGTCGACATCGAACACCAACAACACCGTGTGAAACTGGCGTGACTGCAACACCGGCAACGTCACCGTGGTAGTGACCATCGCATCCACCGGCTGACCAAAACGCACCGACCGACGTTGGTAGCGGCGATCCTCACGCCCCTCGTCAGTCTCGGCAGTGCCAGCGTTGATTTCTTTCCACCGTTGCGCAGCTTTACGCGCCGCGGTCGGCTTGGAACCTTTCACCGCGTCAACAAGCTCACCAACATCGGCACCGGCTGGCGCCTTGGTCACCGCGTCATGCAACACGGTCGCACTGGCTGCTGACAGCTCACCCGCGGCCACCGCGGCGGCAACCTCTGGTGAGACGTCAACGGTTTCACCAAGTTCGAGCAACCCTTGGGCGTTGCCGTAGGAGGTGTGGGTGGTGTTGGTCAACCAGTCGACCATGTCACGCGCCCCGGTCCTTGCCACACCCCCGCCTTGTCCGCCGCGGCCATGAACTGTGCCTGCGCAAGTGTGAAGCGGTCGATGGTCTGCTGCACCCGGATCACCCCGAGAGCGAGCTGTTGGCGGGTGAGCGACCCGATTTGGACCGCGAGCAGCGCATCAGCTGCCGCTGTGCCGAGATCGAGTGCCTGGTCCATACATTCGAACGGATCTGACATACGTTCGTGTTGCAACCATCGAACACAAATTCTTCCAGAAACGTTTGAGCCCACCGGGCAGACGCTGTTTCTCGCACTCGTACGCGTGAGCCATACTCGCGGCATGTACCGGATGCTCACCGTAGGCAACGATTTCCATGAGGTCTGCGACGAGTGCGGGTTCCACGGCGGCACGCTCGACCCGGCCGCCGCCGTCGCTCGAATCCGCTCTCTGCCCGACCGATGGTCGGCGGTGATGTCACAGGATGAGGAGCAGCTTCGAGCGCGCCCCGAACCCGACACGTGGTGCGCCGTCGAGTACGCACAGCACGTCATCAATGCCATCGCCAGTATCGAGTGGGCTGCCCGAGTTTTCGCCTCAGGCCGCTCGCTCGACTGGGCCGAGGAGCCGGAGGATTCGATTCCCGGTGTCTTCGAGCACGACACGCACGATTGCGGCCGACTCGACATCGCTGACACGCTCGAGTCGCTCAGTGCAGTGGCCAGGTCGATGGCGGACTTCGCCGAGTCGCTCACACCCGACGAGCAAGTCATTGTTGCTGTCTACGCCGAGGGGTGGGTGATCAACACGACCGCTGTCATCCGACACGCACTGCACGACGCCGAGCACCATCTCCTCGACATCCGCCGCGGCATCGCCCGCCAGCAACTCCGCGGCTGACGAACATGTAACGCTGAACCGGTCAGCGAGCGTGGCGTTTCGGGGTGCTGGTCAAGGGTCGAGACGTGGCGTCACCTTGACGCCGAGCAGTTCAAGCAGGAGGGAAGCAAAGACAGGGGCCTGGTCGTCGTCGATCGCCACTGGAACGAGACTGCTCGCGCCCTTCAGCCCGTCCAGCGAGGAGCCGTGCAGTTGGCCACGCTCGAGCGAGACCTGTGACATGTCGGCGTCAGCAAGGTTGCAGTCCCACCATGCCGCCCCTTTCAGGGTGGCGCCGATGAACTCGGCGCCAACGAGACGGCACTGCTCGAACCGCACGAATTCTCCTTGCACGTAGCGCAAGTTGATCGCGTCCAACTGACAGTCGACGAAGCGCACATCTCTCAGACGGCCCTGCGCGAGACGAACCCCAGAAAGCCGACACCCTCTCAGCTCCACCCGCGTCATCACGGCGCTCTCAAGACCCGCCCCCGAGAAGTCGCACCCCTGGATGACGGTGTCCACGAAACGCGAGCCGACCAACGAGGCGCCCACAAGTGAGGCGTTCTGGAGCCGGCCCGCCGAGAGGTGCAACGCGTCATCGAAGGCGGGTCGTAACTGGCCGGTGACGAGAACACCCTCCCCAAGATCGCCGTCCGTCACATCACTCAGGTCGAGCGGTTCGAGCAACTCAGCGATGCGCGGCGGTGTCGGTCGATCACTGCGCGCCACGAGGCGACGTTACTTGGCGTGCCGAGTTCGGCCAGACTTCGTGGGTGTCGTGGGTAGCCACGCCGGGTCTCACGCACGTTCGCCGGTCCGCACCGAGCAAGCCGCACCGAGCGAGCCGCGATATGGCTCTGGACAACGGCGGCGAGTTCGGGCAGTCTGCGGGCAGGCGAGCGGCACGGAAAGATGGGGCGACGCGATGGTTCGACCAGTGAGGTGGGAGACACTCGCGCAGTGGAGTGACGACGCTGCGCGCATCGAGCCGCTCGCCGGCGGAGTTGCCAACGATGTGTGGAGCGTGAGAGTCAACGGTCAGCTCGCTGTCGGTCGTCTCGGCGCCAGGAGTGACGCCGATCTCGCCTGGGAGACAGACCTCCTCCGCTACCTCGACAGTGAAGGTCTGACGGTGCCAGTGCCAATACCGACGACGGACGGTCGACTGTTCGCGGACGGCCTGGTAGTGATGTCGTACGTGGAGGGCGGACCACCCGAGACGGAGGACGACTGGCGGCGCGTGGCCGACACGTTGCGCACTCTGCATCGGTTGACGCAGGGCTGGCCGCAGCGTCCGGGCTGGCGATCATCGACCGACCTCCTGCATGCCGAGACCGGGACGCGGATTGACCTGCGCGCGATGCCACCTGAGGGCGTTTCTCGGTGTCGCGCTGCGTGGACCCGGCTCAGCGGACGCCCGACATGCGTCGTCCACGGCGACAACAACGCCGGCAACGTCCGCATGACCAAGCATCGGGTCGCCCTCATCGACTGGGACGAAGCGACGTCGACGTCGCTGAGCTCGATCTCGTGCTGCCTCATAACGCCGCCGATCTGGACGCAGGCCTGCACGACCTCGCAGCGCAAGCGTCGGCCGCGTGGGAAGCCGCCGTCTGCTGGGACGACGACTACTCCGTCAGGCGGCTCGCGGAAGTGAATGCGGTGTGAGAACTGCGAGCACTCATCGCCAGGCGAAGACCGGTTGCTCCAGCTCGTTGACTCGTTCGCCGGCCTTGCCGTCGAGGGCTACCAGGCGGAACTGCAACAGCACGGCGCCCGTCGGTGCGTGGATCAGGTTGCGACCGATGGGCAACTGCACCACCGGGCGATCACTCTCTGGGATGTCGACGAAGCGGGGCGAATCGGCTCGCTGCAACTCTGCCAAACCAACTCGATAGGCATGGGCCACCTCGCTGGGCTCGGGCCGAACCTCCACATCGCCCGCGGCCCACAACACCACCGGCGTGATCGTGTAGCCGGACCGAGTGATGTAGTCGTCCAAGCGCCCCAACACCGCGTCATGGCCGAGCGTCAGCCCCAACTCTTCGCGCAGCTCGCGCAACGCCGTCTGTTCGGCGGTCTCGCCACGGTCGACCCGGCCGCCTGGCAGCGCCCACTGGCCGCCGTGACTGCTCAGCGTCGCCGCTCGTCGGCAGATCAGAAATGCGGCGCCACCCGAGACGCGGCTGACGGACCCGTCGAAACCCGTCACGTCGCCAGGTACTGATGCCATGTTGTCGGGCAGGCCGGCTGACCAGTAAGGATCGTCAGGGTCGCTGCCCGCGACGCTGTCGAGCACCACGATCGCGACGGCGGCGCGCTTCTCCGCGCCCTGCGGCACCGGCAGTAACTCGTGTGCCGCAAGGTTGCGGGCCAGCCGGTCGCGCAAGGCATCGTCGTGTGGAATCACGCAGCCACCATACGCAGACGGCTCTCCGCTCACCGAGGTCGCACGGCAGACTGTGCGAATGGATTTGACCGTCGCAGTCACCCCGTTGTACTTCGGCTCGATGGCATGGGAACAACGTGCGCTCAAGAAGCGCACCGAGGTAGACGGCCCGAGCGCCGCGGACTACTTGAAGCCCGACACCATCACCAGCCTCGGCATGGGCGTGTTAAGCATCTCCACGCCGCTCACGGTTGCCCTTGCCAGCTACGTCGTGCCGTTTCGCACCGGGACTGGCCGCGGTCGTAGCGGCCGAATCGGTCAGGTCGTTGTCGGCATCGCGATCACTGCGGCAGCCGCGACCGCGATTGCCGATGCTTTTGCGAACCGCGCAGACATCGCAACCGACGCCGGTCGCCGTGCCAAGGCACGTGCGCGCAGCGTTGCCGAGGTCAGCAGCGTCGCGGCATTCGCCGCGGGCGGCATAGCCCTCACAGCAACGACAGCATCGCTCACCGGTATGAAGCGGATGTGGCGCAAGGGCAGCACGCGCGACATGGGTACCGGAGTGCTGCCGTGGACGATTGCGATGGTGTGGTGGGACCTTGCGTACTACTGGAATCACCGAGTCATGCACGAGGTGCGCGGCATGTGGGCCATCCATGTGCCGCATCACAGCAGTGAGCACTACAACCTGTCGACTGCGCTGCGTCAACCTGTCGCTGGTGCATTCGGAGTGTGGATGCCGTACGGCCTGGTGGCACGGGCAGGCGTGCGACCGTCCATCATCGAGACCTCACGTGCCCTCAACCTGATCTACCAGTACTGGATCCACACCGACACCATTCGTACCCTCGGCCCCGCCGAAGCAGTGTTGAACACGCCTTCGCATCACCGGGTGCACCACGGGCGCAACAAGCGCTACATCGACCGCAACCACGCCGGCATTCTGATGATCTGGGATCGCATCTTTGGCACCTTTCAGCGTGAGGAACCCGACGAGCCGGTGATCTACGGGCTGACGAAGAACGTCGAGTCGTACAACCTCTGGCGCGTCAGCACGCACGAGTACCGCGACATGTTTCGCGATATCGCGCGCAGCACCAATTGGCGCGATCGGCTGGGCTTCGTACTGCGCACACCGGGTTGGGCATACGCCCGCCGAGCCGAGTTGGACGGGGTCGATTTCGCACCTGCTGCGGTTGCGTAGTGTGAGCCGTTGCAAACACATAGGAGGCAAAATGGCAGGCAAGTTCGAGCCACGGCAGCGGTCGTTGACCTGAGCGCAGCGGTGAAGGCGGCACCCGTCAAGAAGGCAGCACCCGTCAAGAAGGCAGCACCTGTCAAGAAGGCAGCGGCGAAGAAGGCGTGAGTTAGCTGGCGGCGGCGGCTGTGGTGGCGGATTCCGCTGCGGCCGCACGCTGTGCCTTGGTCACGCGACCGAGGAACTCGAGCAGCACCCGATTGAACGTGGATGCGTGCTCAACCATGAACCCGTGTGCGGCGCCGGAGATCACCACCAGCTCAGCGTTGGGCATGCGGTCCGCGATCTCTTCGCTGTCACCACGCGGCGTCAGAATGTCCTGGTTGCCGACCAGTACGAGGGTGGGTGCCGTGACCAGTGACAGTTGATCGGCGATCGAGTCGTCGACATCGAGAATTGCCTTCACCTGTGCCACGAAGGCGTGCGATGTGCGACCCATTGCCAGCGGCCCCAGCCATCCGAACGCGGGCACCAATCGCCGGAAGGAACGCGGCCCGATCACCCATCGAGCGGCCTCACGTGTCATGGAGCCGACGCCTTGTTCGGTAGCCGCGGTTGCCCAGCCGTTGAGTAGCTCGCGTCGCCATGGATGGTTGCGACAGGCGCTGCACGCGAGGGTGAGCGACATGACGCGCTCGGGGTACTTGAGGCCGATGATCTGTGTGATTGCGCCGCCCATCGAGGCGCCCACAATGTGTGCCTTCTCCACACCAACCTGGTCCAGCACGGCGATTGCGTCGTCGGCCATCTGCTCCAGCGTGTACGTGCCGAACGGCTTGTCGCTGCGACCTGCGCCGCGGTTGTCGAGCGCGATCACTCGGTACTGGAATGCCATCGGAAAGCGCTGCATGTCCCAGCCGTGCTTGTCCGCGCCCAGCCCCTGAATCATCAGCACAGGCGTCGCGCTGGCCCGGCCGAGTACTTCGTAGTGCAGACGAATTCCGTCAGTGGCGCGTGCGTATGGCATAGGTCAGCCTTCCGCCAGCCAGTCGATGGGAGCAACGCCGGTGTGAACGCCACCGAAGCCATCGAGCATTTTTTGCAGATGATGCTGCACCTGGTCGGCCAGTTCGACCTCTGCCAACGGGCCACGTCGTTTGCGGCGCGCTCGAACGGCGGGGCCGACCTCGACGCGGGCGGCGCGACCAATGGTGCTGCTCATCGTTGCGACTGGGAACACCGAGACACCTGCGACGACGGCCGAGCCAACCAGCTCATGAGGGACCTTGCCGGCGTTGCGTGGGTGTGATGTTCCTTCGCCGGCAACCAGCACCAGCTCGTCATGTTCCAGTGCATTCAGCACGTCGGCGGGATGAGCGAGCAAGCCACCGATGCGGCGCATGAACGGCCCGATGGGCGCAATGTCGGGCCGACCGACGAAGCGCACGGGCCGCCCGGTCGCTTCACTGAGTGCCAGCGCCGCGTACACAGCACTGAGCGAATAACGCCGAGAGTTGCATACCAACAGCGCACCCGTACGCACCGGGAGATGCTGCTCGCCGCCAACGGTGGTGTTCCACCGCAGCCTTGCGAACGGGGCGAGTGCAGAGATGAGATGCGGGTCGCGCCCGTAATCGTCGACCGAATGAGTTGGCCACGCCGCACGCAGCGGGTCGGCCAGCGCGTTACCCGCCCGAGTGGCAGCCTTGATGGGAAACTCGATGAGCTGAGCCATCAGGCCACTGCCTCCTGGATGCTGCCGATGCGAACCACGCTCTCCCACGCATACAGGTGATCGATGACCTCCGGCGTGCTGAGCGCCGGGCTGAATCCGAGTACTTCCAGCGCCTTCGCCCCGTCGGCCAGCCGACCGCGGTGCATGAGCTCGACTACGTGATCCGGAATCGGCGCACCGAGCACGTGGCTCAGGCGCGAGGCCACCCGCCATTCCGGGCCGACCATCGGCAATGGCACACGCTTGCCGCGCATGATCGCCTGCAGCGTGGTGATGGCGCCAGGGGCCACGATGTTGACCGGTTCGTTGAGACGCTGAGCTGCCGCCAACACAAATGCCCGCGCCGCGTCGCCGTCCTCGATGACCGCAAAGGGTGAGTCGGCGAAGAGGCTGAAGGGCACCACCGGCTGGCGCAGCAAGCGGCCAAGTGGGCTGGGTACATGCTTGCCGAGTACCGGAGCAAGACGCAGTTCGCCCACGGCGATACCCACCCGCTTGCCGACCTCGCGGGCCTGGCGCTCGACGTTGGCCAGCATGTGGCCGTACTCGCTGGTGGGATGTACGGGTGCAGATTCGGTGGGTCGTGTTGCCGAGTTGCGCTCACGCCCATAGACCTCGATGCCGCTGCGCACCACCATGCTCTCCAGCGCGGGGCACTCTGCTGCTGCGCCGATGATGGCCGTCGCCGCGTCGGCGGTGAACTTGCGGGCGTGCGCAAGACCGGCGCGAGCATCGGGTTCCCACACGCTCAGGTTGATGACCACGTGAGGGTTGAATTTGGTGACCACGTCGACGATGCGCTCACGCTGGGACGGCTGCAGCAGGTGAAACTCTGCTTTCCGTAAACGGCGCCGTGGAGGATCGATATCGATGCCGACCAGGGCGCCAACCCACGCTTCTGCCTCCAGCTTGGCGGCCACGAGCGAGCCGAGTTCTCCGCCCATGCCGCTGACCAGTACTCGTTGTCCGCGCACGAGTTTCAGACTAGCTGTTCACTTACTGTTCACGCTGATCGCAAAGCGCACGTATACCTCGGCACTGAGCTCCACCCGTCCGGCGCTGAGGCTGAGCTCGGAGCCAGAATCGGCCATCTTGGCGGCCATTGCCATGCGGGGCTGTGGTTGCGGGGACGGTTCGGGCGTGATGGGCGCTTCGCTGATCAGCTCGACCTCGCCGAGTCCCAGCCCGAGGGCCTCGACGTAGGCGGCGGCGCGAACGCGGGCATCGCGGGCGGCGGCACCCAGCAGCGCGGCGCGTGCAGGATTGTCGGCGTCCACTCTCCATGCCAGGCTCTGAACGCTGGCGCCGGCGGCGGTGACGCCTTCGCGGATCACGCCGCTGACCAAGTCGGTGGACCTGACGGTGACGGTCAGAGCGGTGGTGGCGCGGTGGCCGACCAACACGTTGCTCTCCTTCTGCCACTGGTACTCCTCAGCGATCTGTACGCCGTCGGTCGCCCAGTCATCGCGGGTGAAACCGAGGCCAACGAGAATCTGTTCGAGACGCTCGGAACGCGAGCTGATCTCGTCGAGCGCGGTGGCAGCATCCGGCGCGAGGTGCGTCAGCGCCAAGCTGAGCTCGGCGCGATCAGGAGTGACGGCAGCGAGCGCGCTACCTCGTACGGTGACGGAAGACATTTGGCATTGTCGCGCGGGCGCCGCTGCCGGGCGCGTCAGCCCAAGCCGCGTGAGTCCTGCTTGAGCGCCGTGTCCACCGACAGAGCGGCCGCGACAACCAGTGCGTTGAGCGGTTGTGGAATCTGGCCGTGAATCTGCACGACGTAGTTGTCGGCGGTGGTGAACAGCGTCTTGGCGATGCCCTCGAACGTCTTGGTGATGCGTGCGACTTCCTGCCCGGTGTGATCTTCGATGCGGAAGTTCCACGCTCGCCAGTTCTCGGCGTTGATCGAGCCGTAGGTGTGGCCGCCGGCCTGCAGCGAAAAGTGGATCTTGCCGAACACGTTGTCCTGCACGATGCGGCCGATCTCCTGATCGTTGCCGTCGCTGACGATGACCGTGCTCTTCATCACCTTCGCCGGCCGCGTGAGGCGCAGCAGAACCTGGCCTTGATTGTTGGTGATCTCGAGGCGGTGCGTCATGAACTGGTCGAGGCTGGTGACCAGTCGCAGTGCCTTCTTGGCTGCGCTTTGGCCGACTTGATTGACGGCGGCGAGTTGCTGGCCGTCCTTGTTGAACACGCTGTACTGGTTGTTCAACTCAATGAGTTTGGCCTTCTGATTCACCACCAGGATCGGCTCGGTGAAAATGGTGCCCGCACCCTCGAACGCGACACCTGTGATGTTGGCGCTGCGGCGTCCCTGCTGGCCGTACAGCTGCTCTTGGATCTTGGCGGCGTCACCCTCGTTGCCCACCGTCATTGCGCTATCGAAGCGGTCCAGGCGGGTCGGCTGCAGGGGATCGGTGGCCTGCACTCCGTTGGTGCTGACGTGTTCGGTCCACACGTTGCCGTCCCAGTAACGCATTTGATGACGACCCATCGGGTCGGGGTGCCAGCCGGCTGGAGTGCTGCTCATGGCAGCATCGTAGGCACGTGTGCGCTGGTCGCTGATCAGTGAAGTTCGTGGGCCATGAGGATGACCTCACGAGCGAACGGATCGAGCTGCCGCTTGGCGATGCGCTCGGTGAGGTTGATGACCGTTGACGGGTCGTCGACCATTCCGCTCCAACGGATGTAGCCACCCATGATGCCGATGATCTTGTCGTCGACCGATTCGTTGTGCGCGATGACTTTCGTGCTGGCCTCGAGCAACCCGTGGATCTCGGTATAGAACGCCTTCAGCCACATGCCCAGGTCGTCGGTGCCGGTGAACGGGCGATGCAGGAATGGCATGCCCAGCTCGTCGTAGTTGTGCAGGTTGTGCGTGGCCGGGATGATGCTGACGACGCAGCCGAAGCCGTTTTCGCGCAACCAGATGATCTCTTCTTGGCGACGGACGCGACGATGATTATCGCCGTACCCACCGGGGCGTTCGCACACCGCAAGTTTGTCTTTCATGAACCACGTGAAGTTGCGCGGCGTGATACCCAACGCCCACTTCCCGCGCAGCCTGGGAGGCATGAGCCTTCCTCCACGTGTAGTGCCAACGAATGTCGGCTTAGGTTACTTGCAATCAGCGCTGTTCGTCGGAGCCAAGCGATAGCCGCTGATGATGGCGCTCCACTCGTCGCCCGCCGCCCACCTCCGTGGCGAGTGAGTGGCCTCGTGCAACCTGCAGCACCCGTTCGACCGTGGCGGCGTCGGGGGGATGTGCGCCGGCCAGCCAGCTTCGCACCGCACGACGGGCGAGTGCCACGGGCGCTGTGGCAAGTGCACGTGCATCCATGGGGTCGAGTGCAGCTGCAAGCGTGTTCAACAGGTCGTCGTCGTCGCGGGCCAGCGCAGCCTGACGTGCCAGCACGGGCGCTAGGTCGCGCTGGGAGAGCTGCGTCATCAGCGGCAGCAGTTCGTGGCGCACACGATTGCGCAGGTGTCGGGGATCGAGGTTCGACGGGTCGTGCACGACCTGAAGCTCTAGTGCCGTGCAGAGCTCGACCGTCTCAGCGCGGCGCAGGCTGAGGAGCGGATGCTGATGACCTGAACGCATGGCGGCGAGGCCGCTGGTGGACGCGCCACGCAGCAGGTTGACGAGCACCGTTTCTGCCTGGTCATCCGCGGTGTGCCCGGTCAGCACGTCCGTGGGCAACACCGCGTAGCGCGCCTGTCGGGCACGGGCCTCGAGGTTCGGTCCGTCCACCACATCGACTCGCTCGGACCGAAACGCAGCGCCTAATTGGAGTGCGTTCGCACGCACGACATCGGCTTCGGCGGCTGAGCCGTCGCGCAACCCGTGGTCCACGTGGACGGCGGTGACGTCCAGACCAGCGGCAAGAGCAAGGGCCATCAGCGCAGTCGAATCGGCCCCGCCCGACACGGCACATGTGACAACGGCACCCGTCGATGGAAATGTGCAACGGGCCAGCAGCGTTGCCGCAATGCCCCGGTGCGACGTCACGTCAGTCGTCGCGCTTGTTCCGCTTACCGGGGTACTGCGGGGCGACAACCATCTTGATGTAGCCCACAACAAATGCGACCAGGAGGCCGACGCCGACGATGGTGAGCAGGGCACCCAGCCACCAGTGGAAGATCACCGCGAACATCTGGCCAGCGTAGCCACCTCGGGTGGCGCCGAGGCCAATCCGCTAGCCGATCTTGCCGTCTCCGTCGAAGTCTTCACCGAAGCACATCTCGATCTTGGAGAGCAGTCCTGGTGGCATTTCGTCGTTCTTGCACTTTGCGCTGATGACCATGCGCAACTCGGCGTGGAAGTCGAACGCCTGGAGGCAGTCCAGGCAGCCACCTAGATGCGACTGGATTGCGGCCCGCGTCTCAACCGCGAGTTCGTCATCGAGAAAGGTTTCGAGTTCGCGGAGAGTGTCGTTGCAGTCAGCCATCGGTCAATTGGTGGTCGGGCTCGGGCGTCCGCTCGAGCAGGCCTCGTTCAGTTGCAAAGTCCAGTAACGCCTTCTGCATCGCTTTTCTTCCCCGATGAAGGCGCGACATCACCGTGCCGATCGGAATGTCCAACATCTCGGCGATTTCCTTGTACGAGAAGTCCTCGACGTCGGCCAGCAAGACCGGCATGCGGAACGACTCGGGCAACGCCTCGAGCGCGTCCTTCACCTCGTCGTCGGTGAACAATTCGAACAGCGTGTCCTCCGCACTACGGCTGGCGATGTCGATGCCGCTGATGCGTTTGTACAGGTAGAGGTCTTCAACGTCGTCGAGGTCCGTCTCTTGCACCCGGCGCTGCTTGGCGCGGTAGCTGTTGATGAAGGTGTTGGTGAGGATGCGAAACAGCCATGCGCGCAGGTTGGTGCCCTCGGTGAAGTTGGCGTACCCGCGGTAAGCGCGTAAGTAGGTCTCCTGCACCAGATCCTCTGCGTCGGTGCGGCTGCGGGTCATTCGAACGGCGGCGCTGTACAGCTGCGGCGCGAACTGCATGGCCTCCTGTGCGAACTCCTGCTGGTCAGCCATTGGGGGCACCATACCCCAACACCCTCGCGGCCAAACTTTCCGCCCGACCCTGTGCGCGTCAGGGCTCGGACTGATGTGCGTCGACAAACGTGTCGATCGCGACGACGAAGCGCTCGAGCATGTCGGCGAAGACCGGGAGTTCGTCGCGGCCGTACTGCTTCATGATGAACGTCAGCAGCTCACCTCGGCGAGCGGCGACAGCCTCGTATACGCCGCGACCTTGCGGGGTGATCTCGACCTGTACAACCCTCCCGTCTTCGGGACTGGTGGTGCGCCGTGCGAGCCCTGCGTTGACCAGGCGCTGGACAGCGCGGGTGGCGGTGGACGGCTCGACGCGCAACCGTTCGGCCAGCTCAGACATGCGCCACGCGGGTTGCAAGGCGAGGAGATCCAGTGTGTCCATCTGGCCCTGCTCGATGGATTCCTGATCGCTGCCGTACAGGTAGTCCCGCAACCCCGAGGTGGAAGAGCCGCGGCGAAGTTCGCGCCACGCAAGGCCCACGCGTACGGCGAGGGCGTACATCTCGCGGTGTCGAGGATCAGTGGGAATGGTCGACATGAGTGGCGTTACAGTACCCACGATGGACGACCCCACTGCGCACCGGGTGCCCACACCACTCGATGCGCTGCAGGTCATGGCCTCCAGCGACGTGATGCTGACACCCACGTTGCGCCATGTGGAGATGTACACCATGCGTGGCCTGCTGACCCTGCTGTGGCACGAGCCGGCGGAGGGGGTTGACGTGCAACCAGGCGCCTTGGTGTTGTGCGGTGGCGCAATGGGCGGTCTGCTCGGGCCTGGCGATGCGCTCTATCACCGTCTCGGCGAAGAGTGGTCATGTCGTGGAGTGGCTGTCCTGCGCGTGAGTTATCGCCAGCCGAACGACCTCGACCTGTGCTGTGTGGATGTCGCCGCCGCGGTCCAACTCGCGATCGGTGGTGCGGGCGCCGACAAGGTAGTTCTGATGGGTCACAGTTTCGGCGGAGCAATCGCCGTGCGCGTCGGCGTCGGCCTCAACGAAATGGTTGCCGGCATCGTCACGTTCGCTACGCAATCGGCTGGCTGCGAGGTTGCCGGCGGCCTGGCCCAGACACCGCTGTTGCTGTTCCATGGCGAGCGCGACGAGATTCTCCCCATCGAAGCCAGCGAAATGGTACGCATGATTGCGGGCACCGGTGAGCTCGTGCGACTACCCGGCGACGGCCACCTGCTGGCCAAGAGCGACGACATCATCTGGGACCGTCTGCAAGAGTGGCTGCCACCCCTTCTGTTGTGCAATAGCGTCGCCCCATGAGACGGTTGACACTTCTGCTGGCGGTGCCGATGTTCACCGCCGCGTGCTCCGATGACAAGTCCCCAGCGCCGTCCGCGACGGTGCCGGCAACGGTGTGCGCAACATCGGCGGCACCCGACGGTCGGTTGGTTCACGTCACGCTCGACGACGTTGTGAATGGTTTTGGCAGCCTCGGCTCGCGCTCGGATTCCGGGCTCACACCAGGGCTGGTGCGCATTGAGCTGGAGGGCGATGCAGAGAACGCCGGCCCGGCCGCTGTGCAGATCTTGAAGGACGGAACAGAGGTGGCGACCATCGCGGGCGTCGCGCCCGGCGCCACCTGCGGCATCGACCTTGAGGTGGACATCGGCAAGTACCAGATCCTCAATGACGCCGGACAAGACGTCGAGTTCGAGGTAACCCTGGGCGAATGAGCGGCGCTGTGCAGGACATTCGAATTGAAGCTGGAGCCCGAGAGGAGAATCGAACTCCTGACCTACGCATTACGAGTGCGTTGCTCTACCGACTGAGCTACCCGGGCGACGGGCAGCAATGCTAGCGGTCGGCCCCTGACGAGCCCACCCAGTTCCCGGAGTGACCAGGCAATGTTCCAATTCGCGCCTGCCACTCGTCAGCGGCGATCAACCAGGGGTCGCCGTGGTGTTCTGACATCCACTGCCACTGGGCGGCCGGGTTGGACATGGTGTTGATCACCACTGACTGCACTCCAGGGACCATCACCGGCCCGATGATGCCAATTCCGTAGTCGTCGTTGATGACGCACCACGAGTTGGCCTGCGCGCGGGCGAGTTCTTGGAAGGCGCGCCAGGTGTCACCGCACCACGAGGCGCCGCGACCGGGGTAGTCGCCCAACAATTCCAGCGCGCCCGGCCAGCAGTCATGGACAACGAGAAACCCTCCGAGAGCGACGCGACCGAAGCCCCATCGAAGTACCGCGCGCGAATCGTCCATCGAGTGCCACGGGTCGACGAAGACGATGTCGAAGTGCTCGCCGGGAACCATTGAGTCGATGTGGTCGACGGTAGGGAGGTCGGGGCGCGGGCCATAGGGCTCGTACACAGGTGTTCGGTACGCGAGGAACTCGGCGCGATCGAAGGCGAGTGCGGCGGCGTGGTCTGTGTGCTCTGTCGATGTGCTCGGGGTGAGTAGCTCGAGGTAACGGCGAGATGGGGCGACCGTGAGCAATTGCTCGACCACGTCCCAGGTGCGCATGGTTACAGCGCCGGTAGGTCGAGGAGGAGCGCTTGGAGCAGCAGCGTTTCGTTGGGGTTTCGGTCCAGCGACTCAAGGGTGACGTGAATCCGTTGTACCGCGTGCACGGCAGCCTCGGGGCGCGCGAGCTGTTCGGCCACCAGCGAATCGCGGTAGGCGCCGGCAATGATCGCCAGGCCACTGCGGAGTTCGTCGATGCGATGGCGGCGCAGCTCTCGCTTGTGCCGCTCCTCGAGCTGCTTGCGTCCGCTGCCCCGCTCGCCAACAGCAGCAACTCGCGCCTCGAGGGCAGTGGCTTCGTCGGCTTGGCGAGCCGCCATCGGGGCTGCGGCCGCTTCGATCAATGTGTTCAACTCGTTGACCAGCGCCACGACGTTGGCACCGGTGCCGTCGAGGCGCCGAGGGATCGTTGCGAAGGCTTCCCGGCGCGCCATCAGCCCGGTGTCGGTCGCCAAGACGCGGGCGCGGGTGAGGTTGCCTGAGGCAGCGGCCGCTGCCTGAGTGGCCGACTCAGAGGTCGCTCCTTCGGTGACGAGCACCTCGCGGATTGTCGCCTCGGCGATTGACGAGAACTCGATGCGAACACACCGCGAGGCAACCGTGATCAGCTCGGGCGGGACCTGATCAGCCAGCACGATGAAGACCGCACTCGCGGGAGGTTCCTCGATGGTCTTCAGGAGCCGAGCTGCACCGTCCGCTTCGAGCAGATGGAACTCGTGGAGCAGCATTACTTTGCGACTGCTCTCGACAGGCGCCAGCGATGCGGCGCGAATGATCTCGGTGACCTGATCCTTGGAGATGCGTGCGCCGGTGCGTTCGACCTCTCGTACGTCGGGGTGCTCGCCTGCGAGGGCGAGGCGTGCGTCTCGTGTATCGGGGTCGTCGTGCCCGGTCAGCAGCAGGGCCGCGAAGGCGCGGGCGGCCTCATCCTTCGTGCTACCGGGAGGACCGACGAAGAGATATGCGTGTACGGGTGACGCCGCCGCTCGCGTGAGTTGGTCGACGGCCCGTGACTGGCCAACGACGCCGTCCCACACAGACTTCGCATACTCGGCAAACATCAGATGTCCAGTCGATCTTTCACCGCGTGACGGATTGCGCGTGCGACCGCGTCCAATGACTGTGAGCCGTCGATGACGACCCATCGCTCGGGTTCGCCGGCCGCCATGTGCTGGAAACCGTTGCGCACGCGGCGATGAAATGCGTCGCCTTCCTGCTCGAACCGATCCAACTGGCGGCCGCGCATTCGCCGCTCCAGCACTTCCGGATCGGCGTCGATCAGCAGCACAAGATCCGGCCAGTACGTGCCCACTGCCCACTTGTTGAGGCGGCGGACTTCGGCCAGCGGAAGCTCGCGGCCATACCCCTGGTAGGCGAGAGTCGAATACACGCTGCGGTCGCTGACGACGTGGCGCCCGGCCGCCAACGCAGGTGCGACGACTTCCGCGATGTGCTGGGCTCGGTCGGCGGCAGTGAGAAGCGCCTCGGCGCGGTGCGAGAGGTTAGTGACAGCAGTGTCGTGCAGGATCGTGCGAATGCGCTGGCCGATTGCGGTACCGCCCGTTTCGCGCGTGAGCACCGCATCGAGCGCGGTGGCCAAGCGGGCCGCGTGTGTGCTCTTGCCGCACCCTTCGGCGCCTTCGAGCGTGATGTAGCGACCCGTTGACATATCCGGGGCACCATACCCAGCAAGACACGCTAGTCTGTGAATGAGATTGTAATCCCGAAATGTGAGATACCTATGTGGATCGTGGTGACATTGATTGCAGCCGGCTTTCAGACGGCTCGTACCGCGCTACAGCATCGTCTGCGGGCGCTGCTCTCGGTCAGTGGAGCCGGGTTCGTGCGCTACCTGTACGGAGCGCCGCTGTCGGCGCTTGCCGTGCTGCTGGCGTGGTCCAGCGGGGTCGAGTGGCCGCACATCGCCGCCCGCTTCTGGCCGACCATCCTCGTTGGTGGCGTCGGGCAGATTCTCGGCACGGTGTGTCTCATCCGCGCCTTCGATGCGCGCGACTTCGCCGTAGGCACTGTCTTCGCCAAGACGGAGGTGGTGCAAGTGGCGCTGCTGTCGTGGGTGCTGCTGGGCGAGCCGCTGCGATGGGGCGGCTGGGTGGGAGCAGCTGTGTGCATGGTGGGCGTTGCGTTGCTGGCGACGAAGGGTCAGCGCTTCACCTGGGCGGCCGTACGGCAACCAGCCGCGCTCTACGGCCTGGCCGCAGGTGGGTTGTTTGGATTGGCCTCGATCGGGATTCGTGGTGCGACCAAGGCGCTGTCAGGCGGGCCGATTGTGATGCGTGCGATCGTCACCCTGGCAGTGATGAACTCGATGCAAACCATCGTCCACGGCGGCTACCTGGTTGCACGCGAGCGCGAGCAGATTCGCCTGACGCTTGTTCACTGGCGCTCCAGCGCAGTGGTCGGCGTGTTGAGCGTGTGTGGCTCGGCAGGTTGGGCGCTGGCACTTGCCTTGCAGAATGCGGCGAAGGTCCGCACGCTGGGTCAGGTGGAACTGTTGTTCACCTTCGCCGTGTCGCGCTGGTGGCTGAAAGACCGCCACACCCGCGCCGAACTGGCCGCCAGCGGCCTAGTGGCCCTCGGGGTCATCACCGTCGTCGTCCTCGGCTAGGTCCGAGTGCCACGCCGCCAGTGCGAGTGCCACGGCGCCAGTGCGAGGTGGTCAGCGCCATGCGAGTGCCCACTCGCACCCCGGGGTGCGAGTACTCACTCGGATGATCACGCCTTCTTGGCTGCGGCCTTCTTCGCCGGTGCCTTCTTGGCGACGGCTTTCTTCGGCGCGACTCGCTTGGCTGCGGCCTTCTTTGCGGGTGCGGCCTTCTTGGCTGCGGCTTTCTTGGTGGCGGACGCCTTGCGGCCGGCAGTGCCGCCCTTCTCGATGATTGCCTCACGGCGAATCACCAGCAGCTCGAAGGCACGCTCGGGCTCCATGGCATCCAGGCGGTCGCCCTTCGACAGCGATGCATTGGTCTCGCCGTCGGTGACGTACACGCCGAACTTGCCGTCCTTGGCGACGACCGGTTTGCCGCTGACTGGGTCGGTGCCGAACTCGCGCAACGGACCCTTGGCAGCCAGATTGGCACCGCCACCGCGGCGGAACACCTTCGGCTGGCTGAAGATTGATACCGCCTCATCCAACGTGATGGTGAGTAGTTGCTCTTCGTTGTTGATGTTGCGGAAGTCCTTGCCCTTCTGCACGTACGGGCCGTAGCGACCGTTGTTCGCCGTGATCGCTTCGCCGTCTGACGGGTCGACACCAACGGTTCGTGGAAGCTGTAACAGTTCTTTGGCGTCGCCGATGGTGACTCGCTCGAAGACCATCGTCTTGAACAGGCTGGCCATCTTCGGCTTCTCGAGACCGGGCGGCAAATTGTCGGGCGCACCCCACTGCACGTACGGCCCGTACCGACCGTTCTTGGCGAACACCGGAAAACCGTCCAGCTCACCGATCGGCTCGTCGCTCTTCGGGGCGGCCAGCAACTTCAATGCGACTTCGACGGTGAGCTCGTCGGGCGTGAGGTCGTCGGGCACACTGGCCGTGTCCTCGCCGCGCTTCACGTACGGCCCGTACTTGCCGGGCTTGACGACGATTTCGTTGCCGTCGGGGTCGAGGCCGATGGGGAACGAGTTGATCGCGGCGGCATCGATGTGGTCGAGGTTCTCGGTTACCAGACGCTTCAGCCCGGGCATCGCATCGGCTGCCGGCACACCTTCGTCGGAGCCGAAGTAGAACCGCTGTAGCCAGTCCTGCTTCTTCACCTCGTTGCGCGCGATGGCGTCGAGGTCGTCGTCGATGCGGGCGGTGAACTTGTAGTCGACCAGTTCTTCGAAGTGCTGCTCCATCAGACCGACGACGGCGAACGCGGTCCACGTCGGCACAAGGGCCTGACCCTTCTTCCACACGTACCCGCGGTCTTGCACGGTCTGGATGATGGATGCCCATGTGGACGGCCGGCCGATTTCTAGCTCGTCGAGCCGCTTGACCAGTGACGCCTCGGTGTAACGCGCGGGTGGCACGGTTGCGTGGCCGTTCGGGGTCAGCTCGGCAACGGGCACTTGCTGGCCGACGGTCAGCGGCGGCAGTAGGGCTTCCTTGTCGTCGTCGCTCTCGGCTTCGTCGGTGCTCTCCACGTAGACCTGGCGATAGCCGGGGAAGGTGATGGTGGTGCCGCTGGCGGCGAACTCGCAATCGGTGCCGCCGGTGACGGCGCCGTCACGTACAAAGGCGCCGAGGCGAACCGACACGGTGGTGCCCGATGCGTCGGCCATCTGAGTGGCAAGGGTGCGCTGCCAGATCATCCGGTACAGCGACATCTCCTGGCCGTTCAGCTCATGGCCCACAGCATCCGGCGAACGCAGCGGGGTGCTCGGGCGAATGGCTTCGTGGGCTTCCTGCGCGTTCTTGCTCTTGCTGGTGAACTGGCGTGGCGCGGCGGACAGGAACTGTTGGCCGTAGGTGCGCTGCACTTCAGCGCGCACGGCGCCAAGTGCTTCGGACGACAGCGCGACACTGTCGGTACGCATGTAGGTGATGTAGCCACGCTCGTAGAGGCCCTGCGCGATGCGCATCACCTGCGCGGCGCCCAGGCGCAGCTTGCGCCCGCCCTCCTGCTGCAACGTGCTGGTCATGAACGGCGCCTTGGCGCTGCTGCGGTATGGCTTCTCTTCAACGGAGCGAACGGTGAAGTCGGCGGTGGCGAGCGAGGCGGCCAGCGACCGGGCGCGGGCCTCGTCGACGACGACGATGTTCTTCTTCGCCTGCCCGTCGGCGGTGAAGTCCTTGCCCGTGGCCACCTTGCTGCCATCGAGCGCGACCAGTGAGGCGGAGAAGGAAGGCGACGTGCCGGTGAGCAGGTCGATGTCCCAGTATCCAGCGGTGACGAAGGCAATGCGTTCGCGCTCGCGCTCGACGATCAACCGCACCGATGGGCTCTGTACCCGGCCGGCCGAGAGGCCACGGTTGACGCGGCGCCACAGCACGGGCGACACCTCGTACCCGTACAGGCGGTCGAGCAGGCGGCGAGTCTCGGCCGCGTCGACCAAGCCATAGTCGAGGCCGCGCGGGTTGGCCACGGCATGGTCGATGGCGCTCTTGGTGATCTCATGAAAGACCATGCGCTTGACAGGGATCTTCGGCTTCAGATATTCGAGCAGGTGCCAACTGATGGCTTCTCCCTCTCGATCCTCGTCCGTCGCGAGATAGAGCTCGCTGGCGTCCTTCATGGCCGCGCGTAGATCCCTGACCACGTCCTTGCCGCGCAATGTCAGCTCGTACGTCGGCTTGAAACCGTTGTCGACGTCGATCGACAAGCCCTTACTGGGAAGGTCGGCGACGTGGCCCACCGAGGCGCGCACGTCGAACCCCGCGCCGAGGAACTTGGCGAGGGTTTTTGCCTTGGCTGGCGATTCGACGATGACGAGTGGCTTGGGCATTGGGAGGCATCCCTACGTGATGCGACCCCTCCGTGTCAAGGCGCGGCCGCTGAGCGAGATCAGCGCGAGGCGTCGGCCAGGGGTTCGGCGAGCGCCGCGGCCTCGTCGTCGAGGTGGGCAGAAGGATGCGTTCCCTCCACGTTGAGTCTCGGCAACACACGGTCGAGCCACTTGGGAATCCACCAGTTGCGGTCGCCCAACAGTTCCATCGTGGCAGGCACTAGCACCATGCGAACAATGGTCGCGTCGACGAAGACTGCCACTGCCATGCCAAGGCCGAACAGCTTCAGGTTGCGGTCGTCGCCCAACACGAACGCCGAGAAGACGCAGACCATGATGATGGCGGCGGCAGTGATGACGCGGGCGGTTGCGGCCAGGCCATCGGCGACGGCGGTGGCGTTGTCGCCGGTGCGGTCGAACTCTTCCTTCATTCGTGAGAGCAGGAAGACCTCGTAGTCCATCGACAGACCGAACACGATGGCGAACAGCATCATCGGTGCCCACGCCTCGACCGGGCCCGACTTGTCGACGCCGATGAGGCTGATGCCCCAACCCCATTGGAAGATGGCGACGATCACGCCGTACGCGGCGCCGACCGAGAGCAGGTTCATGACGACCGCTTTCAGCGGCACCAGCAGACTGCGGAACACGATCATCAACAGCAAGAAGCTGAGTACGAGCACGGCGCCGATCAGCAACGGCAGGCGGCCGGCGATGTACGTGGCGAAGTCGATGCCGCCGGCCGTCCAACCGCCGACGTTGACCTTGATGCCAGTGGTCGGCAACACGTCGTCGCGAAGGCGGTGCACGAGGTCAGCGGTTGCGGCATCCTGCGGCGCGGTCTTGGGGTACACGACCCACGACCACGTGCTCTCGCCGATCTGCGTGCCGGGAGCGGCGAATGAGACGTTGGCGTCGGCGGCCAGCGCGGCATCGACCAACCCGGCGGTCTCGGCGTTTGCTCCGGGGTCGGTGCTGACCAGGTACAGCGGGCCGTTGCTGCCGGGGCCGAAGCCGGCGGCGAGAATGTCGTACGCACTGCGGACAGTGGTGTCCTGAGGGGCGTTTCCTTCATCGCCAAAGCCGAGGCGAATGCCGAATAGCGGCAGCGACAGCGCAATCAGTACGCCGGCGGCACCAACGAGCGCGGGCCACGGGCGGTGCTGAATGAACCGACTCCACCGGTACCAACCCTGCTGCTCGCGGGGCTTCTCCTTGCGGTGAGGCAGCGGGGTGCGTAGTGAGCGGCCGAACGGCAGGTAGCCGGCGATCATGATCAAGACGGCGGCGAGGATACCAATACCCATCAGCGGGCCGAGGTTGTCGATGATGACCCCGATGATGCCGCACAGCACGACGAGCACGACGGCCGCAGCCGCAGCGCGAGTGGTGGTGCGAATGCGCGTGCCGGTGAAGCCCAGCAAGGCGGGCAAAAGGGTGATGGAAGCGATCATCATGACGAGCACACCGGTGGCCCCCGCAATGGCAAGACCGCGCACGAACGAGAGACCCATGATGAACAGGCCGAGCAGCGAGATCATGACGGTGATACCCGCGAAGATGACAGCGCGTCCGCTGGAATCCACCGCCGCGATGGTCGCTGTCTCTGGGTCTTCGCCCATATCGAGGTGTTCGCGATATCTGCTGACGATGAACAACGCGTAGTCGATTCCCACGCCGAGCCCGATCATCGCTGCCATCTGCGGGCCGAACTCAGGGATTGAGAAACCATTGGACGAGATTCCGACGATGGCCATGGCAACACCCAGGCCGGCGAGCGCGGTGCCAATGGGCAACCCCATTGCAACGACCGACCCGAACGCGATCAGGAGGATGATGACGGCGGCGAGGATGCCGAGGATTTCACTGGCAGGGAATTTGAAGGCGGCGAACACTTGGCCGCCGTATTCAATGCGCAGGCCCGGCACGTTGACCGTGTCGCCGATCGCAATGATCTTGTCGCCGAGCGCCTTCGTGGCTGCCTGGTCCATTCGAGACACCGTCAGCTGTGCGAACGACACGTCCTGGCCGAGGGTGTTGGTTGGCGAGCTAGCGGGGCTGTTCTGGCGAGCGCCCTCCGGAGAGAACGGGCTGACCACCTTCACGTTCTCGACGGCATCGACCTTTACGAACAGATCCTCCATCGCCTTTTGAACGGCGGGATCGGTGTTGCCCTGTGGCGCGGTGAAGACGATTTGCGCGGGGAAGCCGGCGTCTTCCTTGCTGCCGACGTTCTGGAACGCCTCTTGCACCAGCTTCGACTCGCTGTCGGGCTGGTTGAAGTCGGTGTGATAGTTGGTGCCCAGCGCGCCGCCCGCGACATTGAGACCTACTAGCAGCGGCAGCCAGATGCCAAAGACCATCAACCAGCGCTTACGGAAGCTGAAACGCGCGAGGCGAATGAGCATGGTGTCCTCCCAAGCTGCCCGAACCGGAACCAGGTAGCTGACGCTCGACGCTACCGTTGTGGTCATCGACGAGCCATGTGACATTCGCCTCGGCTGGACGCCCGAGTCGTTGGCTCACTGGCGTCACCTCGGTGCACCGGCGACGACCGGGCGCGTCAGCCGCCTTGACCGCGGCTGGAGCAGCGTGTTGGTGTCGCTGGATCAGCCGCTGGTGCGTGTTCGCAACATCGGCGCCGACGTTGCCGTCGGGGACTTTGTCGTGTTCGGCGACGACGAGGAACGCGTCGAGCAAGTCCTTGATCGGCACAGCGCGTTCGTTCGCCGCGCATCGTTCGAGGGCAATCGGGCCGAGGCTCACACCATCGCTGCCAACATCGACGTAGTGATGCTGTTGCATGGTCTCACTTCGCCGCCCAACCCGCGCCGACTGGAACGTGAGCTGGTATTGGCCTGGGACAGTGGTGCCCGGCCGGTGTTGGTGCTGACCAAGACTGACCTTGTCGACGACCCAGAGCCCACCATCGCCACGATGCGCGAAGTTGCACCTGGTGTCGACATTCGGGTCGCGAGCGGAATCACCGGCGACGGTGTGGAGGCGTTGCGCGGCTATGCGGCCAACAACTCAACCATCGCGCTTCTGGGTGCGAGCGGCGTTGGCAAGAGCACCCTTGTGAACGCGCTCGTGGGTCACGGGCGGATGGTGACTGCGGAGGTACGTGAGGGCGACCAACGGGGTCGCCACACGACGACCGCATCCGAGCTGATTCGACTGGTGGAAGGTGGCTGGCTGGTCGACACCCCTGGGGTGCGTGCAGTCAGCTTGTGGAGTAGCGGTCGTGGCATCGAGAACGCGTTCGCGGATGTCTTCGACCTCATGGATCACTGCCGCTTCCGCGACTGTAAGCACGACGACGAGCCCGACTGCGCGGTGAGTGCGGCGGTGGCGTCAGGGCAGTTGGACCCGAAGCGGCTGGACAGTATGAAGCGCTTAGTCGCCGAGGAGGCAGCGCTGGAGGCTGAACAGCGGGCCCAAGAGAAGGCGCTCGATAAGCGCGGGGTGCGCAAGCCGAAGCCGCCCGAGAAGCACTGACCGAACCCCCCGCTACGAGACGCGCTGTCGTATCTCGATGGCCTTGTTGAGCCGGGTGAGCGCGAATCGTTCGAGCAGGCTTCCACTGTTGGTCACGAGTATGAGGTCGCCCCCGTGTTGGCGTGCGTGGCCAGCAGCACCGAGCAGCATCCCGAGGCCCGTGTCGTCGAGCGCCGTGGTGCCATCGAGATCGACGAACAACGTGTCGCCCCTGTGCAGCGCGACGGCGCGCAGCAGCTGATCGCGAAAGTACGGCAGCGTGGCGAGGTCGACCTCGCCGGCGACCTGCAGAACTGGCGAGTTGCCAATGAGGGCGAGCGAGCAGACGAGTTCCATGACCGCTCGAGGCTACCGGTACCCCGCGAGCTCGTCGGGCGAGGAGCCGACTACGAGCGGCTACGAGCGGCTACGGCGGCTCCACGGCCATGGTCACAGTGGCGGTGAGGACGACATCGGGGAGCAAGGCGCCAATCAGCGGTAGATCGGTGTGGTCGGTGTAGGTCACCGTCGCGGTGACGGTGCCCGCACCTTCGCTGACCTCGATGACGAGTGGCCGCAGCGCGACAGCCCGTTGGGCAGCGACATTGCCGGCGCCGGCAACGTCGCTTGACGCGGCGGCGGCACGTGCTGCTTCGCGTGCCGCCAACTGCACCGCCAATTGGTCCCGAGCCAGCACAGCCACCTGCACGATGCCGAACAGCAGAAGGCAGACCAGGGGCAGTGCGAGCGCAAGCTCGACCGTGGCCTGCCCCCGGTCGAGGCGGCGTAGAGATGTCACAACTTGTCGATCACCGAATCGATGACCCGGTCGAACAAGTGGCCGATCTTTCCTGCGCCTCCGCCCGTCGTCGCCCAGCCCACGACGAGCAAGGCGACCAGGGCGGCGCCAAGGAGTACGAGTGCGTACTCAGTGGTGGCCTGACCATCTTCCTCGTGCCAGAGAATCCAGGCGTGAATGCGTGCCAATAGTGCGTTCATGTGCAACCTCCATAGTGGTCTGCTGTTCGGTCACTGATGAAGTGACGAGAGGGCTGCAAGCAGCAAGGGCACGACGGCCAGCAATACGAACGACGGGAGCGTGCACAGCACCAGCGGCACGGACATGCGTACGGGTAGCTGACGGGCCAGCGTGTCGGCATGACGGCGACGATGTTGGCGTGCCTCCGCCGCAAGCCTCTCGAGCACGGGAGCGATGGGCTGGCCGTAACGGTCGGCGGCGGCGAATGAATCGGCGAGGGGTGATGCGATTGGCCCGAGTGCCGCCGGCAGCGCAGCAAGGGCATCGGCGAATCGCTCGCCCGCGGCGGTGCGCGCACCGACGGCGAGGAACGCTGGTTGGATGGCGGGTGCCAGGTACGGCACCGCTTCGGTGATTGCCGCTGCGGGCAGGTACCCGGCGCGAATCGCCAGCACGATCATCTCGATCGCGTCTGAGTAAGAGCGCTCCGCCGACCGCTGCGCTCGTCGCTTCGCCAGCCCAGGTAGCCAAGTGCGGCGCGCTCGGTGGACCTTGTTCACGGTCTCGAGGGTGTTGACGTGTCGGCATCGTCGAGGCTTCAGCGCCCAGGCCGCGGTGACCACTGCGCCAACTGCGTACAAGCCGGCGATCATGCGACGGCCTTTGCGACGATGCGGCGCATCCACCACCAGCCGAGCAGGTTGCATACTGCGCCAAGGACGGCGCTTGCCACTCCGATCGGGCTGAGGACTGCGGCGCGAAAGGTGCGGCTGGACACGGCACTCCACGCTGCGAACGCCAGTGGTACGCCGGTCAACACGCGAGCGCTGAGGCGCGCCTGTGCGCTACATGCCTGTGCCTCGCCGCGGATGACGGCACGCTCGCGCAATAGTGCCGACGCCGCATCCAGCGTGGCCGCGACCGGCCCGCCGAGAGCGTGTGCGGCTGTGAGTGCCTGCAGCACGGCCGCTTCGTCGGGATCGGATGTCGGTCCTGCCGCCTGCAGGCTGGCGAGTGTGGCGCTGGGTGTGAGGACTTCGCCATTCGGCTGACAGCGGGCCAGCGCGTGATTGACCGCCGCCACCAGCGAACTGCCGGTGCGCACCTCGCTTGACAACGCATCCAGCAATGCGGCCCACTCGTCAACCGTGGGCGGCGCGGTCCTGCGCCGTCGACGGGATTTGCGCACGATTGGTCGGCAGTCTCGAGAGCAGGGTCGCGGTCGGGCCCATAGAGCGATCCCGAGTAGCAGCGCCAGTGCAGCAGATGCAGTCATCGTCGGCCCCGGTCGAGGGTGTCAACGACCTCATCGCCGTGTGCCAGCGGACGAACAGCCAGCGCGGCGCCGGTGTTGACCTCGGCAACTTCTGCGACGCGGCGCGCGCCATCAGTGCCGCGGATGACGTGAACGACCACGTCGATGGCGCGGCCGACGTGCTGATGAACTGCCGGTAACGGCCAATTGCCGACCTCGTGCAGAACCAGCGAGGACAGGCGTTCGAGTGCGTCGAGCGCGCTGTTTGCGTGAATTGTGGCGAGCGACCCGTCGTGGCCGGTATTGAGTGCTTGCAACAGGTGGACCGCCTCGCTACCACGGATCTCGCCGACCACCAGCCGGTCCGGTCGCATGCGAAGCGCCGTGCGCAGGAGATGAGCAAGTGTGACCTCGCCCACGCCATCGGGTGTGGCCTCGCGAGTCTCAAAGCGGACAACGTGTGGGTGAGGCAGTCGCAGTTCGGCGACGTCCTCCAGCGTGATCAGGCGAGCGGCGGGCTCGACTTCGCTGGCGAGCGCATTGAGCAGCGTGGTCTTGCCGGATGACGTTGCGCCGCTGACCAGCAGGTTGCAGCGACGGGCCACGAGTTCGCGAAGCAGTGCAGCAACTGGCTGCCCGGCGAACTGTTCCAGCGGCACCGGGCGCGCGCTGAAGCGCCGAATGGTGAGGCACGGCCCGTCGACGGCGACGGGCTCGACGACCGCACACAGGCGAGATCCGTCGGCCAGGCGGGCATCCACTGTCGGATGGGTTCGATCCAAGCGACGTCCGAGCGGCGCGAGGATGTGCTCGATTGCCCCGAGCAGAGTGGCGGGCCGGATGGCGCCCACACGTTCCAATCGGCCAGTGCGTTCGATCCAGATCTCGCTGCCACCATTGACCATCAGCTCGGTGACACCGGGGTCGTGTAGCCACCGCTCCAAACCGCCCAGCGGGGACTGCTCCGCGACGAGGTCGATCATGCGGCCGACTTCAGCGAGTGCGCCAGCGAACGCGGCAACCGTGATGCCAACAGCCCGGCGTCGACAGCGCGGGCAACCGCAGGGTCGTACTCCAACTCTGCAACCACGGGTGCATTGAGCGAGCGCTCCACGTCGCGCGCAGCCAGTGCCCTCCCCGGCTCGTTGATCAACACGATGCCGGTGGGTTGCACGCCGGTCGCGACCGCTCGCCGAAGCGCCAAGTAGCACGGTCGGGTTACCAGCAAGCTGTGTTCCGCGGCGCCGAGCAGCGCGGTTGGCGGCACTCCGCTTCCGGAGTCAATGACGACTGTGGCGCCGTGTGCGACGAGCGCAGCGACCAGTCGGGCCCAGTGAGCATCGTCCGGCGCAGGGAGCGGTGCTGCGCCACGCGGGATGAGCTGCAGCGCCTCGGTTGCCGCGACCCCAAGTCGGCTGAGCGCATCGCTGTCAGCCGTTGGGGATGCGAACCATTCGGCGAGGCCCGGGCCATGCGGTTCGGCGATGCCGAGCGCGGCCGGCGAATCACCACCGAGGTCGATGAGAACGACCGGATGGCGTTGAGACAGGACAAGAGCGAGTGCGGCTGCCACG
This sequence comes from Ilumatobacteraceae bacterium, assembly GCA_031366885.1. Taxonomy (GTDB): domain Bacteria; phylum Actinomycetota; class Acidimicrobiia; order Acidimicrobiales; family Ilumatobacteraceae; genus UBA668. Next base: position 27,191 of record JANLPB010000187.1, on the reverse strand, counting down.
ACGGTGGTGCCGCTGCCGCCCTTCGCGGACCAGCAAAGAAACATGGGTAACCCCAAACAGAACGGCTCGGGAGAGCATGTACAACTGGGGGAAGCCGATTCCGACCATATCGACGTCGCAGCCAAATCCACCGCGCAACATCTAACGCCGAAGTCGAACGGTCGGTTGGCTCAGGACACTTCGTTGATCAGCGGCTCGCCGCGCAGGAAACGACCGAGATTGTCGGCGAACATGTCGGCAGCGCGCTGCGTCGCGAGTGTCGTGCCACCGGCGCTATGCGGAGTGACGATCACATTTGGCATGTCCCACAGCGCGCTCTCGTTGGGCAGCGGCTCGACGACGAACACGTCGAGCGCGGCACCACCGACCTGGCCGGATTGCAGCGCCTCGATCAGTGCCGGCTCGTCGATCAACTGACCGCGACCGACGTTGATGATGTGCGCGCCGCGCGGCAGTAGCGCCAGCTCTGCCGCACCGATGATGTCTCGCGTCTCATCGGTCAACGGAGCCGTCAGCACAAGATCATCGACAAGCGGCAGCATCTCGCGCAGCCGCGATGTCGGCCAGGTCTCGCATGGTTCGTCACCTCGCGGGTTGCGCCGCAGGCCGATCACCCGCATGCCGAACTGCTGCGCCAGACGAGCGACTTCAGCACCGATACTGCCGAGGCCGACGATGCCCATCGTGCGACCCTCGACGTCGGTGACCTCACGGTCGGCCCACACGTGTTCCGACTGAGCGATGGCTAGCGGGCGAGCGGCGCGGCAGAGAGCCAACGTGTGCATGATGACCGTGTGCGCGATGGGCGTCGCCGACGAGCCCGCGGAGTGTGTCAGCCGCATGCCGCGACGGAGGACTTCGGCGAAGACCGGGTTGTCCGTGCCGGCGGAGAACTGATGCAACCACTTCGCGTTCGGAGCGTTGAGAAGTGCCTTGAAGAATGTCGGGCCACGGCCGGCCATCCAGATGTCGTGGCTGAACACAGCGATGTCGACGCGGGCAATGTCCTCGTCGCTCAGGCGACCTTCCTCGGGAAGTACGACATACGCCAGTTCGGGGGCGATTGAGCGCCATGCGGCGCCGTACTGCTGCAGCGCCGTCTGCGAGCAGAGCAGCGAGAGGGTCAGGATGACCGCATTTTCTTTGCAGCCACGACGACCATGGCGATGATGGCTACCAGCAAAATCAGACGCTTCATCACCGCAGCGTACTCACCCGATTTCGTTCACATTCGCACGTGTCGCGGCGCCACCGGATCACACCGAGGTCACGGCGTGACAGGTGCGATTGTGAACGCGCCGCCGCACGGTTCAATGGGTACGGTGGCGCAGATGGCTGGTGAATCTCATGGGGGCGATGCGTGGGCCGTGGCGGCGGCGATGGGGCTGCACGTCGATGATCTGATCGAGTTGTCGGCGAGCCTGAACCCGGTGTTTGCGCCGGACAGAGACCTTCTGGCCCACCACCTGCCTGCCCTCGCCCGCTACCCAGACCCTACGGTTGCCACGCAGGCGTTGGCCGAGGCAATGGACGTCGATCCGCGACGGCTGCTGTTGACCAACGGCGGGTCAGAAGCGATTGCGTTGGTGGCGCGTCACTTGGGTCGTGGCGAGGTCGTGGAGCCTGAGTTCTCGCTCTACCGCCGACACCTCACGGAGGTCACGTCCGGCGCCGGCCGATGGCGGTCGAACCCCTCGAATCCACTCGGCAATCTGGCGGCCGAGGACGAAGTGGCGGCCGTGTGGGACGAAGCGTTCTACCCGTTGGCGACAGCTCGCTGGAGCCGCGGCGACGCCGACTCATGGCGAGTGGGTTCGATGACCAAGCTCTGGTCGTGCCCTGGCCTGCGACTCGGCTACGTCATCGCTCCCTCCGCGGCGGCGGCAGCGGCGGTTGCAGCCAATCAGCCGCGATGGTCGGTGAACGGGTTGGCGCTCGCCGTCGTTCCAGAGCTGCTGACACAGACCGATCTAGCCGGCTGGGCGGCAGCCGTTGCGCGCCTGCGGACGGAGTTCGTCGCCGCCCTACGCGCTGTCGGTTTCGTCGTGCACGACACTGACGCGAATTGGGTGCTGGTCGAGCAGCCGGCCCTGCGCGAGGCGCTGCTGACACACCTGGTGATCGTGCGCGATTGCACCAGCTTCGGTCTGCCGGGCCTCGTGCGAGTCGCGATCCCGCGGCCCGCCGACTTCGACCGCGTGCTGACGGCGTTCGCTGCCGTCGGGGCACAGTGAGCGGTCTGGGCGCTGCCGCGGGAGTGGCCATCGACGCGGTCGTCGGCGAACCACCGCTGGCGTGGCACCCCGTTGCCAAGTTCGGCTCCACGATGATCGTGGTTGAGCGGCACACATATCGCGATACACGCGCCGCTGGCGTGGTGCATCTGGCTGTCGGCGTCGGCGCCGCCGTGGCAGTCGGATGCGGAGCTCGACGGTTGTTCGGACCGTTCGTTGCCGCCGCTGCCGCGACCGCGCTCGCGTCGGCCGGTCGAATGCTGGACGGCGAAGCATTAGGAATCGCCGACTACCTCGCGGCGGGTGAACTTCCGGCTGCACGAGAGGCATTGTGTTCGTTGGCCGGTCGGACGCCCGACGACCTCGACGAGTCTGAGATTGCACGCGCCGTCATCGAGTCGGTCGCGGAGAACAGCGTCGATGCTGTCGTGTCGTCGATCGTGTGGGGCATCGTCGGCGGGGCGCCCGCCGTGCTCGCCCACCGGGCGGCGAACACGCTCGACGCGATGATCGGCCATCACAGTGAGCGGTACGAGAAGTTCGGCTGGGCCAGCGCCCGACTGGATGATCTGCTCAATTTCGTGCCCGCCCGGCTCGCAGCGGTGGCGGTCGCGGCGTGCCGGCCAAGCGCTGCTCGGCTTGTCGGCGAGACCATCCGGCGCGACGCCCGTCAGCACCCGTCACCGAACGGTGGTGTGATCGAGGCTGCGTACGCGGCCGTACTTGGCGTGAAATTGGGTGGCGTCAATCGCTACGGCGACGAGTCCGAAGACCGAGGTACTTTGGGCGATGGTCGCGCCCCGATGGCTGCGGACATTCGAGCCGCAGTGGCCCTCCGCCGCCACACCACGATGCTGCTCGCTGGCGTCGCGGCCGCGATCGGTGTGATGCGTTGGAGCCGTCGGTGAACGAGGTGCGACCACTCGGGTGGATGGTGTCGCCGTATTCAGACGACGGTTCGGGTCGGGCGTCGCTCGTCCTGTGGAAGGCGTTCCGCGAGCCCCGGCTGGCGTGCTCGAGTGCGATTGTCGGCGGCGGACTGCTAGAGGTGAACTGGGTGATCAATGCAACTGTTGCCGTGGACTATCGACTTCCCGATCCGGTCTCGCACGCGCGATCGATCGCCCAGGAAGTTCATCTCGAGGGTGAGGGAGCGTGCTTGCTCACGGCCGTCGACGTCAGTGCGAACGCAAGGTGGGGAAGCGAAGATGAAGTCATGGTGATGGCGACAGCGGGCATCAGCCAGATGGGCTGGGCCGCGAGGCCAATCGACGCCGATGCCGATACTCCGCGACAGGGGACGATCAACATCGTCGTGGAGCTGCCCGTCCCGATGTCGCATGGCGCGTTGGTCAACATGGTGATGACCGCGACAGAAGCCAAGGCTCAGTACTTCGCCGAAACCGGCCGCAGCGGTACGGGCACACCGACCGACGCTGTCGTCGTCCTGTGCCCACGAGGCCCAGTGTCAGCGGATGGGCTCTACGGCGGTCCGAGGTCGCGATGGGGCTCGGTCGCAGCACGAGCCGTCTTGGCGGCGCTCCATGCTCGCGATCGTGACATCGACAGGTAAGTTCTACGCCGGAGGTGTCCGGGTACCTGGTGGGCTCCGCCGCCTTCAAAGCGGTTGGGACGAGCGATCCTCGTCCGGCGGGTTCGATTCCCGTCCACCTCCGCCATAAACATGCAGGGCCAGAGCTGTTGCAGCCCGCTGGGCTGTCAAGCTGATCGAGTGCAGATCGAGTCGTTGGAAGGACACCACCACCTCGTACCGTTACTGAGCGCGTGGCACTACTCGGAGTGGGGGCATCTGTATCCGAACGACGTCTGGAACGCGGAGATCGCGGCGGCGGAGTTTGAGACGATGGCCTCCTCAACATCCGCTGACCGGACGTGGATCGCATTCGAAGGTGCGACCCGAACGACGCAGGATGTGCTCGGCTCCGTGTCGCTGATGGCAAGCGACGACCTCGCCGGATTTGAGCATCTCACGCCGTGGCTCGCCAGCATGTTTGTCGCGCCGACAGCCCGCGGCCGCGGGGTCGCGTCAGCGCTGGTCGACCACCTTCTGGCGGCTGCCGGCGAGGCCGGGCACGATGTGGTGTACCTGTTCACTGCGGGTCAGGCTGCGTTCTGGTCAGCACGCGGTTGGCGAACAATTGCGGACGTCGACACGGCCGGCACTCCGGTGGTCGTGATGTCGTGCCCGACGCTCCGGGCGTTGTAGCACCAGGCCGCGAGCCCGTCGCTGCATGCAGCAGGTTCGGAAGTCTCTGTTTACGCAACCGCGCCACGGGTAATAGGTGGGCATCCCCTCAGCAATCGAAAGGAAATGACAATGCTTGGATTTCTTCTCTTCCTCATCGTGATCGGCCTGATTGCCGGCGCAATTGCTCGCCTTTTGGTGCCCGGCTCTGATTCCATGTCCATCGGCGCCACCATTCTGCTTGGAATGGTCGGCTCCTTCATCGGCGGGTTTCTCGGCTACATGCTGGCCAACAAGGATTTCGAGGACGGCGCACTGCAGCCGTCCGGCATCATCGGTTCGATCATCGGCGCCGTCCTCGCGCTGCTCGTGTATCGCGCCGTGGCGGGTCGTCGTGTGACCCACTGATGCCATAAAGCGTTGCAGCGGACACCCCGTCCCGCCGACGAGAAACAAGGGACCCTCTCCCGGGGTCCCTCGTTTCGCGTCTCGGGAGCCGTGTCGACGCTGCACGTGTGGCACCATTCGACATGACCCCACCTCCGAACCCGGTACATGTTGCCGACACTCACGGTGTCATTCGCGTGCGGGGTGCACGTGTCAACAATCTCCAAGACGTGAGCCTCGACATTGCGAAGCGCCGGCTGACGGTGTTCACCGGCATCTCGGGCTCAGGCAAGAGCTCGCTCGCCTTCGACACCATCGCTGCCGAATCGCAACGGCTGATCAACGAGACGTACAGCGCGTTCGTGCAAGGTTTCATGGCAACCCAATCGCGTCCCGAAGTCGACGTCCTCGAGGGACTGACCACCGCGATCGTTGTCGATCAGGAACGAATGGGCTCAAACCCGCGGTCCACCGTCGGCACCGTCACCGATGCGAACGCTATGTTGCGAATCCTGTTCAGCCGACTAGGTCGGCCGCATATCGGTTCACCAAAGGCCTACTCCTTCAACACCCCATCCGTGCGCGGTAGCGGAGCAATCACCGTCGACCGTGGTGCCAAGAAGTCTGTCCGCAAGACGTTCAGCGTCATCGGCGGAATGTGTTCCCGATGCGAGGGGATGGGCAGTGTCACCGACCTCGATCTCAGCCAGCTCTACGACGCCAGCAAGTCGATCAATGAGGGCGGCATCACCATCCCGGGCTACAGCATGGAGGGTTGGTACGGGCGGATCTTTCGGGGCTGCGGGTTCTTCGACGCCGACAAGCCGATCGGGAAGTTCACCAAGAAGGAACTACAGGACTTGCTCCACAAGGAGCCCACCAAGCTCAAGATCGAAGGAATCAACCTCACCTACACCGGCTTGATTCCGACAATTCAAAAGTCCATGCTGTCGAAGGACAAAGAGTCGATGCAGCCGCACATTCGGGCGTTCGTCGACCGCGCCGTGACCTTCTCCACGTGCCCAGAATGTGCGGGCACCAGGCTTGCCGAGGGTGCGCGTAGTTCCAAGATCGCGGGCATCAGCATCGCTGACGCCTGCGCCATGCAGGTCAGCGATCTGGCCGAGTGGGTACGTGGCCTTGACGAGCCGTCGATCGCGCCGCTGGTGGCCGCGCTCCAACAAGCCATCGATTCGTTCGGGGAGATAGGGCTCGGCTATCTGTCGCTTGATCGCCCGACGACCACGCTGTCGGGCGGCGAGGCCCAACGCGTCAAGATGATCCGCCAACTGAGCTCGTCGATCACCGATGTCACCTACGTGTTCGACGAGCCCACCACCGGTTTGCACCCGCACGACATCCAGCAGATGAACGAACTGCTGTTGCGCTTGAGGGATAAGGGCAACACCGTGTTGGTCGTCGAGCACAAGCCCGAAACCATCGCAATCGCCGACCACGTTGTCGATCTCGGCCCGGGTGCCGGCGACGCAGGTGGCACGGTCTGTTTCGAGGGCACAGTTGCCGAACTTCGCCACAGTGACACCATCACCGGCCGGTACTTCGACGAACGTCCCGCGCTCAAGGACACTGTTCGCGAACACACGGGGCAGCTGCACATTCGCAACGCCACGGCGAACAATCTGAAGGGCGTGACCGTCGACGTTCCGCTCGGCGTGTTGGTCGTCGTCACCGGCGTTGCCGGTTCGGGCAAGAGCTCGCTCATCCGCGGATCTGTGTCCTGCATCACCGGTGCGGTGACGATTGATCAGGGAGCAATCCGAGGTTCGCGTCGAAGTAACCCGGCCACATACTCCGGTGTACTGGACCCGATTCGCAGCGCATTTGCGAAGGCCAACGGCGTGAAACCTGCGCTCTTCAGCGCGAACTCGCAGGGCGCCTGCCCGACGTGCAATGGCGCTGGGGTGATCTACACCGATCTGGCCATGATGGCCAACGTGGCCAGCACGTGCGATGACTGCGAGGGAAGGCGCTTCCAACCCTCAGTCTTGAACTACCACCTCGGCGGCCGCGATATCAGTGAGGTGCTGGCAATGTCAGTCGCCGAGGCGGAGCAGTTCTTCGACGCTGGCGAGGCGCGAACTCCGGCAGCGCACACCATCTTGCGTCGACTCGCCGACGTTGGGCTCGGGTATCTCTGCCTCGGCCAACAGCTCCCCACACTGTCCGGGGGCGAGCGGCAGCGCCTGAAGCTCGCCACCCAGTTGGCAGAGAAGGGCGACGTCTATGTGCTGGACGAACCCACGTCGGGTCTCCACCCGGCCGACGTTCAGCAGCTTCTCGGGTTGCTCGATCGGGTCGTCGACTCCGGCAAGTCGGTCATCGTCATCGCACACCATCAGGCGGTGATGGCCCACGCCGATTGGATCATCGATCTCGGCCCAGGCGCCGGCCACGACGGTGGGCACATTGTTTTCGAGGGAACACCGCGGCAGCTTGTCGCCCGGCGCCCCACTCTCACCGGAAAGCATCTCGCCAGATACTTGGGAATCTGACGTTTGCCGTCGGCACATGTGGGTACAGATGCGCATGATTATCACCGGACTCATTCTTTTCCTGCTCGGGATGCTCCTCAGCATTCCGCTCTTGTCCACCATTGGCATCGTGCTGCTCGTCATTGGACTTGTGCTGTTGCTCGTGGGTCGCACCGGGCGCCACGTCGGCGGTCGCGCTCACTACTGGTGATGTGTGGAGTTGCCGCAATTCGGGTATTAGGCCCGTCGAGCAGCAATGCCGCTGACTCGACCTCTCAGAAGGAGTGAACCAATGGAAATCGAATCGGATCGTATGGAGATTGTTGACGACCGCCGCCAGGCCGTAATGCCGCCGCCGGTCGCTCCCGTTGCTGAGGTCATGCCCGTGACGCAGGTTGCGCCAGTCGCTCAGGTGGCGCCGGTCGCAGAGGTCGTGCAGGCCGCCCCGGTGGCCACCGTCGTCGAGGCACCCCTCGGTAGCGAGACGGTCCTCACCTCACGCACCATGGGGTTCACCCCCGCTGCATTTGTCGCCGCCCTCGTCGCCATCTTGTTCCTCATCGTCGGCGGCATCACCGTCGCCCGGGCCGGCTTCGACGGCAGCCTCGACGAGCCAGTGGTGACCGTTGCCGGATACACCGCAACCGCCCTCCTCGGTCTGATCGAGATCGCGTTCGGCTTGCTCCTGCTCATCGCTGCGCTCAGTCGCTCGCGTGCTGCCATCATGTTCTTCGGAATCACCGGCGGCGTCATGGCACTGGTTGCAGTGTTCCAACCTTCGGTCGGCGAAGGATCACTGGCCCTTGAGCGGGGCTTTGCCGTGGCGGTTGCAATCCTGATGGGCATCGTCGTGCTCGCAGCCCTGTTGCCCGACGTGCGCCGCCACTCGACCGTCCAGCGCACCACCGACGCCATCTGACCCTTGCCCTGCCGCCACATCGAAGTGATTCGACTTCGATGTGGCTGGCGGCGCGTCAGGCCAGATGACTGTTACGCCAGATGGCTGAGGTCGTCGGCCAGGCGGCGTCCGTCGACGTAGCGCAGCTCGTGGCGCACGGTTCCGTCATTGCGCCACTTGCGAATTGCCGGGCTGCCATTGCGACCGTCCTGCCGGTTGCCGGCCCAGTAGCGCTCTTCGTAGTGCACGTTGCCGTCCGCGAAGTAACCCCGCGCCGCCGGAATGTCGTGGGATGGGTCATGCAACAGACCATGCGTGTAGAAGAGCTCGTACTTCAATTTGCCATCTGGGCGAAACCGTCGGTACGCAGGGTGTGAACGGCCCGGGTTGTGCAGCTGGCCCTCGCGGTACCAGGCGACGTAGCTGATCGAACCGTTGGCGTGACGGCGAACGCGGCCGGTGAAGTCGGCGGGAATCTCGGCCTCGTCGTCGATGTCGATCGTGTTGATCACACGAAAGGTGAGCGAGTTCGGAATGAGATCGATCAGTTCCATGGTCGGGTATCGCCAGAAACCGCCGTCGACTTGAGCGATCAGAGCAACTGCGCCCAGTATTCGACTTCGGGCAACGGCTGGCCCAACTTGGAGGCTGTCTGTGGCCCGTCGAACAACATCTCGCGTCCGGTGACCGACCAGCCGACGTTTTCATAGAAGCGACGTGCCCGTGGATTATCGCGCAGCACCCACAGAACGGCTTCAGTCATGCCGTTGTCGCGCATGAATTCGTGGCAGCGTGCCATCAGTGCTGCGGCAGCGCCGGAGCCCCATGCGTCGGGGTGCAGGTAGAAGGCATACACCTCACCTCGAAGGCTCGCGACCGGTGCTTCATTTGTGGCGCTACTTGCCGGGGGCATGTCGGTACCTATCTGATCGCACACAGGCTTGGCGCGCTCGCGACCGCACATGCCGAACCCCACCACCCGGCCACGCAACTCGGCAACGAAGAGCTGCGCGTCGGCCAGACCGTCGGCCCAGGTCCACGACCGCCAGCGTGTCAGTCGCTGCGCGGCGAATTCCGGAGCGTCGAGGAATTCGTCGGGCATCAGGTCGCGGTAACCGGTACGCCACCCTTCGATGTGCGCCGACGCGCACAGATCTGCATCGTCGGGTCGAGCCTCACGAATCTGAATGCTCATTGCGCACCATCCTTGCCGATGGGCTGCTCAGACGGCGAGGAGGTCGCGCGCGCCCGTGTCGGAGGAGGGATGGCGCAGCTTGCTCATTGCCCGTGCCTCGATCTGACGGATGCGCTCCCGGGTCAGGTTGAAGTGCTCGCCAACTTCTTCCAGGGTGCGCGGCTCGCCACGATCAAGGCCGAAGCGCAGCTTCAGGATCTCGCGCTCGCGCTCGTCGAGCGGGGCCAGCAGGCGTGCAATCTCGTCGGGCAGTAGGGCCGTGGCAGCAACCTCGAACGGGCTCTCGGCGGAACGATCCTCCACCACGTCGCCCAGTTCGGCGTCGCCGTCTTCGCGCAAGGGCTCGCTGAGCGACAGGGGCTCGGCCGCAAAGCGCAATGCCTCGGTGACCTTGTCCTCCGGCATCTCGACTTCCTTCGCCAGCTCGCTGAGCGTGGCCGGGCGGCCCAGCTTCAGCTCCAACCGACTGCGCGCCTTCTGCAAACGCGCCAACGTGTCGCCAGCGTGAACTGGGAGCCGAATGGTGCGGCCGGTGTTGGCGATGCCGCGGGTGATGGCCTGACGGATCCACCACGTGGCATAGGTGGAGAACTTGAAGCCCTTGCGCCAGTCGAACTTTTCGACGGCGTGCATGAGGCCCAGGTTGCCCTCCTGAATGAGGTCGAGCAAGGGCAGACCGGAGGCTTGGTACTTCTTGGCGATGGACACAACCAACCGAAGGTTGCTCTGTACAAAGGCGCGTTCGGCGTCTTCCCCCTCGCGGGCGGCGCGACGCAGCTCGCGCTTCTTGGGTGCCGTCAGGTCGCCTGCACTGTCCAGCTCGGCCGTCGCGGCTTTGCCACTTTCAATCTGCTTCGCCAGGCGAACTTCGTCGTCCTTGGTGAGCAGCGAATACTGGCCAATGTCGGTCAGGTAGAGGCGAACTAGGTCCTCTTCGTCCCGTTCCACGCGATCTTTCGCCACGACTGCTCCTCAACCTAACGACTGAACACTGAACACTGAACGACTGAACGACTGAAGACTGAACGACTGAACGACTGACGGATGAACCCCGTCTGCGACGTGCTTACGATACCGAGGCAGTCAACTCCCTCACACCCCGTGCACAGATTCACAAGGAGTATCCACAACTGGAATACAAGACCCAGGAGTATCGTTCGCAGTCATGACAGAGCAGCTCAGCAGCGGTCTTGTTCCGCCGGAGGTCGAGTTGGCCATCGTCACGATGACGTTCGACGCAGCCGATGCTGGCGCATTGCTCGCCGTGCTGTCCAAGTACGTGGTGCTCACCCGTATGGAGCCGGGTTGTCGCAACATCGACATGTGCGCGTCAGTCACGCAGCCCGGCCGTTACCTCCTCATCCAAAAGTGGGAGTCACCCTCGGCCCAGCGGGCTCACTTCGACAGCCCCGGCATGATCGAGATGGCCACGGGGTGTCACGGATTGTTGACCGCTCCTCCCGATATCGACCTGTGGGACGGTGCCAGCGCCCACGACCTGCGCTGAAGCCACGCTGAAGCCGCGGCGGCGTAGTCAGTGTTGGCGTGCCAGTCGCGGCAGTAGCGTTCGGGATAACCGTAAAGGTGAAGGGAGTCTTCAATGGCGAATCCAATGATGAACGACAAGGCAGTCGACGAGGCAGCAGCAGCGCCCGGTTGGGGTGCCCCCACCGTGGCCGCACGATCCACCGTGATCCCTGGCATGCCCATCGACGACGGCCCGATCAGTGGCTGGAGCAGCAGCGTGATGACCGCTCGCGGCACGATGACCGCCGGTGGCGTGCTGCTCGTGTTGCTGCTCGGCGCTGCGTCTTTCGGCTGGGCCAGCGCGCCCGACGCCGGCCAGGGCGCTGGCGGTTTTCCGGGCATGGCACTGGTTGCCATGCTCGTCGGCTTCGGCTGCGCCATCGCTCTGCGCTTCAAGCCGATGATGGCCAAGGTGCTCGGCCCCATTTACGCACTCGCGCAGGGCTTCTTCCTGGGCGTCATCTCCAAGGCGTACAACGACGCGTATCAAGGCATCGTCGTGCAGGCCGTTGGTGCCACGCTCGCAGTCTTCGCAGTGATGCTGTTCCTTTACAAATCTCGCATCATCAAGGTCACCGACCGCTTCCGTCGCAACGTGATCATGGCGACCATGGGCCTGATGGCTTTCTACCTGATCTCGATTGTGCTGCACCTCGTCGGCGTCAAGGTTCCCTTCATCGAGTCGGCCAGCCCGCTGGGCATCTTGTTCAGCGTGTTCGCCGCCGGCTTGGCAGCGATGATGCTGGCCGTCAACTTCGACACCATCGAGCGTGGCGCCAAGGCTGGTTGGCCCAAGGGCATGGAGTGGTACTGCGCGTTCGGTCTGCTGGCCACCCTGGTCTGGCTGTACCTCGAAATCCTGCAGCTGCTCGCCAAGCTCAACCGCCGTTGAGACAGCCCGGTTGAGGTAGCCCGGTTGAGATAGCCCGCTAGAGGGTGTTCAGGAATCCCAACAGCGCGGCGTTGAACGCGGCCGGGGTTTCTTGCTGCACCCAGTGGCCCGAGCCGGGGATGATGGTTTCGCCGCGGTAGGTGGGAAGCAAGTTCCGCATCCTCTCCGGTCCGGTCGGGTCCATCAATCGCACCACGTCCACTTCGCCAGTGATGAAGTAGCTGGGCATGGTCAGCCGGTCGGCGCCAAGCCCAGTTGCTCGCGCCGCGTTGGCATCCAAATTGCGGTACCAACTGACCGGGCCGAAGAAGCCGCTGTGCGCAAACTCGGCGGTGTACACGGCCAGGTCTGCCTCGGTCAGCCACACACCCTCAGGCCCCACGTACGGCGTCGCCGGAGGGGTAGCCATCATCGTGAGAAAGCCGGTGCCTTCCATCGGCGGCAGCTCGCTGGGCATCTCGCGCCCTGCGGTGGCTTCACCTGACGCGCCGTACAGCATGTGGCCCATTGTCACGCGGGGGTCGGCGCCGAGCTCGGCTTCCGGCGGGCCGACCTGTTGGAAGTAGAGGATGTAGAAGAAGCGGTCGCCGTAGACCATCTGCATCAGCTGCGTCGGCGGCCCGGGCCACTCGACGTACGGCACGCTCACACCGACGACGGCACGCACCTGTTCGGGCCGATGGCGGGCCGCCTCCCAGACGACCATCGAGCCCCAGTCGTGGCCGACGAATACGGCGTCGTCCTTGCCGTAGTGATCGAGCAGGTCGAACAGGTCCGCGGTGAGATTGTCGGTGCCGTATGCGTCGATCGCTGTCGGTGCTGTGGAGTGGCCGTAGCCGCGCTGGTCGGGCGCGATGACGTGGTAGCCAGCAGCCGCCAGCGGTGCCATCTGGTGGCGCCAGCTGTAGGCCAGCTCGGGGAAGCCGTGGCTGAGCATCACGATCGGATTGCCGACCTCGCCGGCCTCATGAACGACCAACTCGACGCCGTTGACAGCGATGGTTGCAACGCGAGCTTCGGTCATGTCGACACGGCGCCGGTGCTGATGGCTTCCAGCTCGCCCCATGTGAGCCCCTCGGCCGTCCAGATCTTCTCGAACGCAGCGTCAGCCGCGTCGGTGAAGCCGTGACGGTTGCGGAAGTTGTAGACCCACCGCTGCTGATTCACTTTCAAGCCCAACCGGCTCAGCCGACCGGCGCAATACGTCTCCCACGCTGCCATTTGCCGAAGCGCCAGCTCATCGTCAGCCGGCGCCTCGCCGAAGCCACCCTCCAGCCGATCGCGTACGCGCAGCAGGATGCGGCCCAGGTTGACACCGGTCGCCACCTCGCTCTGTTCGCGTGGGCGCTTGGAGTCCTCGAACGCTCCGCTCTCCACCTTGATGCTGATGGTGTCGTCGGCCCTAGTACCGAAGGTTGCACTGACCCGACCGAGCGGTGTGGTCTCGTCGATCTCGATGTGCATGGGTTGTTGCATGTCCAGCGACGCGGCCAACTCCTCGGCAACGCGCATGACGACCGCGGCGTCGAACTTCACGAAGCGGAACGCTTGCGGCGCAACGGTGACGGTCATGCGTCGGCGAGCTGCTCGGCGGAGAAGGCCTTGCGCTCCTCCAGCGCCTTCAGGCTGACTTCGGCAATCTCCTTGACCTCGGTGTCGGTGAAGCCGGCCAACTCGCGGAAACGACGTGCCAGCCCGATGGGCGATTCCTTGGAGTCGCTGCGGGTGCCGCCGAACGAGAAGATCTTGTCGACGACGCTCTGGAACTCGAGGGCCTTCTTGCGTCGCTCAGGGTCGTTCTCGGTGATGCGGCGCAGCCAGTCGCTGCCCATCTTCACGTGGGTCACTTCATCGGCCAACATCCAGTCCTCGCAGAACTCGAGGTACGGGTCGCCGGCCAGATCACCGAACTCTTTCATCGTGGTGAACACGTCGATGGCCAACCCTTCAAGAGCACGATTCACGCCAGCCAGACGAAGCACTGGGTCGTTGCTGCACGCCACTTCGAAGAGCACCGTGTTCTCCGCGAACTGGCCGATCTCGGTGCCCATCCAATCGCTGAGCTTGACGCTGATCTCCACGTGGCGCGCTTCGTCCCACGCCTGGCGCGCCATGTCGAGCTTGAGTGCGAACGGAATGCTGTCGGGTGTGTCACCGCCGCCAAGTGGAAAGTCATGGCACGTGCGGCCGGCACCTTCCAGTGCCTGGATCTCGCCGACGAAGATGCCGTGCATCAAGCTGCGCGCAGTGTCGCTGGCGTCGGCGCGGTCGGGCGTGAGCCGGTTGGTCTTGGGCTTCTTGCCGGGTGTTTCGGAGAGCAGACCGCTGCGCGGATCGGCCTCGCTCTGGCGCATGTTGATCTGAGTGAACCGCTCGTCGCGGGCCAACTCTTCAACCGGGAAGAACTGCCTCACTGTGGGCCTCCAATGCTGCCGGGGCCGGCAATGCCGCCTGCCTCCACCATCAACTTTTCGAGTTTCGCCTGATGCGCAGCCGCACGATCTACCTCATCGGGTGTTTCGATGAGTGACTGAATCATCATCTCGCCGTCGCGCCAATCGTCGAACTCGTCGTGGAGTGCGAAGTTCAGCGAGCGAATGGTGGGGGCGTCGGTGATCTCACTGGTGTTGTTGCGGTGATACGTGTAGGCGGCGATGAAGTGCGGGATGAACACCCGGTACACGCCGACCAGCTTCTCGATCGTCTGGTCCGCGGCCTCGGGTTCGGTGAGCGCCTCGACGAAGCGCACGAGTGCTTCGTTGGCAGGCACCGTCAGCCGGTCGGGGTTCATCTCCCGAAGCTCGGGCAGCCGTTTGTGCCACAGCTCGGCGTGCCAGGCGTGGTGGTAGCAGTGGGTGCCCATCCGCATCTTCACGTCGAGCTCGGGCACGGTCGCCACCCACCCACCGAGTGCTTCGAAGAGCTTCATCTCGGCCCACTTGTAGTTGCCGACGCGCCGAGCCGTCTCTTCTACGTCGAAGGTGCCGGGCAACTGCCGGCGGTCCCAAGGCGCGAACGGCGCTCTCGGCTTGTACGGATCAGCCACGGAAACCCCCTCCAGTGGTGCGCCTCAGCGGCGCAGGCAATGGTCGGCACACTACCCGCGCGCCGCCGATCGCCCGCAGTGGAGGCGGCGTTGCTAGCGACGCCAGGCCGCCTCGGCTTCGCCCATCGCTGTGGCCGGTGGGCCGTCGTGCAGGTACTCCAGCAACATTCCGCGCCAGGGCGCTTCAACTTCGAGTTTGCCCAGGATGGCATTCACGCCCCACACCACGCGATCGAGAATGACGAAGCTGGCCGGCATGTTGAGACGCTCGATGACGTTCGCGTGCGGCCCCTTCACGTCGATGATGGTGGCCATTGCCTGCTTGGTGAAGTTGCGGGTGTAGGCGAAGGTCTCGGTGAGGTACGGCGTGTACGGCGTGCTGACGTAGTCCCATACCGACTGTGCGGCCAGCCCGTGACCGGCATGGAGAAATCCGACATCCTCCATTGCCGCCATCAGCATGTCGGGGTCGCGACGCACGATGACGGCTTCGAGAGTGGGCAGCAACTGCTCCCATTGGCCCGGCGTCCAACGCTTCACCAAACCGAAGTCGAGGAACGTCACGTCGCCATCCGCGGTGAAGCGGTAGTTGCCCGGATGCGGGTCGCCGTTGAACGCTCGGAGGTGGTGAACCGCGTGCTGCGTGAAGCGCCAGATGCTCTCCCCGGCGCGTTGCTTGGCCGCTGGAGTTGCGGTGGCCAGAAACTCGGCGAAGCCGAGACCCTCCACCCACTCGGTGGTGAGCACGCGCTGCGTGCTGGTTGCAGCGTCGACCGCCGGAATGCTGACGAACGGATGACCCTCGAAGTGCGCAGCGAACTCGCGCTGGTTGTCGGCTTCGAGTCGGTAGTCCAATTCGTCGCGCATTCGGTGACGCAGCTCGTCGACGAGCCCTTTCGTATCGAGGCCTTTGAGAGCGAACGCCCCGACCATTCGGTACAGCCCCTCGGTGTTGTTGAGATCTGTCTCGATCGCGTCGCCGACGCCCGGGTACTGAATCTTCACGGCCACATCGCGGCCATCACGCGTGACTGCGCGATGAACCTGCCCGACGCTGGCGGCAGCGATCGGTGACACCTGCCAGTCGAGGAAGATCTTGTGCGGTGCGGCACCCAACTCGGAGCGCACGACTCCCTCGGCGGCAGATGGCGACATCGGCGGTGCGTCGGCCTGCAAGGTTGCCAACGCTGCCTGTGCCTCGGGCGGCAACGCCTCGACGATAAAGCTGAGCAGCTGCCCGAACTTCATCAACGCACCCTTCATGTTGCCCAGCTCGCGCGCCACGTCCTTGGCGCTGCGAATTGCGAAGTCGTTGTCCAATTCTTCGTGCCGCGCGGAGCCGACAAACAGCCGCCTCGTACGATGGACGACGAACCGGCAGCCGTTGCGCGCCATCAACCTCCAGACGCGGACGGTGCGTCGCGCGCGCAGGAGGCGGGCGTTGCTCACCCTCGTTGCCAGGTCACCGTCATGCGCGGCGGGCGGTGGGAACCGTGGCCAGCAGCTCGGCAGACAATTCCGCCCCAGAGACCTCGTCGGTCCAATACGTTCCCGCGTCCAGCCGGGTAAGTGCTACCTCGACGTCGGCCAGGTCGCGCTCGATCTTGTCGAGATCGAGGGGGGCTGCGGTCGTTTCCGTCTCGGCAGGCGTTGGCTCGGTGTCCATTGCGTGAAGGTTAGCGACGCGCCGGTGTGAGGCACCCACGCATGACGTATGGTGCCGCTGTGGCTCAGGTGCGGTTGGAACGGGTTTCCAAGACCTTCGGTGAAGGCGTCGACGAGGTGACTGCAGTCGACCAGGTGTCGCTGCACGTTCAGGACCACGAGTTCATGATTTTGCTCGGTCCCTCCGGCTGCGGGAAGAGCACGCTGTTGCGCATGGTGGCGGGCCTCGAGAACCCGACCGCCGGTGATGTGTTCATCGGTGATCGACGGGTCAACGACGTCGAGCCGAAGTTGCGTGACATCGCGATGGTCTTCCAGAGCTACGCGTTGTACCCGCACAAGACTGTCGCAGCCAACATCGAGTTCCCGCTGAAGGTGCGTGGCGTCGACAAGGCGCGCCGCGCCGCGGTGGCCCTGGAGGCCGCCGACGTGTTGGGTCTCACCGACTACATGAAGCGCAAGCCGGGGCAGCTCAGCGGGGGTCAGCGCCAGCGCGTTGCGCTCGCCCGAGCGATTGTTCGCGACCCCGCCGTGTTCTTGATGGACGAGCCGCTCAGCAACCTCGACGCGAAGCTGCGCGGTGATACCCGTGCCGAGTTGGTGGAGCTACACCGCCGTCTGGAGAGCACCTTCATCTACGTCACCCACGATCAGGTGGAAGCGATGACGATGGGTAGCCGTGTGGCGGTCCTCAACGCCGGCCGCCTCGAGCAAGTCGGCACCCCGCAGGATGTGTACGACCATCCGGCGTCGGCGTTCGTCGCGCAGTTCATCGGCACACCGCCGATGAACTTGCTGCAGCCAGGGCAGCTCGGTTCGTCGGACGTGCAGGTCGGTATTCGGCCCGAGCATCTGCGCATTGCTCGTGACGGTGCATTGGGCGGCACCGTTCGTCAGATCGAGCACCTTGGTCATGAAGTGTTGCTGCTCACCGAGTCGCCGGCGGGTCGCCTGACCGCGCGTGTTGCACCGCACGCTGATCTACCGGTGGTGGGTGACGCTGTCCGATTCGATGTGGACAACCGCCACCTGCATCGGTTCGACGCGGTGACCGGAGTGCGGCTGCCGTGAAGCGTCGGTTCCGTGATGCCCCGGCTGCGGTGCTGATGTTGGGGATGTCGTTGGTGCTGCTCGCAGTGTGGACGATCTACCCGCTGATTCGTGCCATTCAGACCGGGCACCTGAGCTGCAATCAGACCGGCACCCGATGCATCGATACCGGCTGGAGCACCTACTGGGACGTCTTTCTGAGCAACGAGTTCCAGGCCGCGCTGAAGGTCTCGTTCTGGCTCGCCGTGATGACGGTGCCGGCGGGGCTGATCCTTGGCATCGGTCTCGCAGTCCTGGCGGACAAGCATCTGCGCGGCATCGGCTTCTTCCGCACCGTGTTCTCCAGCACGGTTGCCACCAGCGTGGCCGTGGCCAGCCTGGTGTGGTTCGTGCTCCTGCAGCCCGAGATCGGTGTGCTCTCGGATCTGTTCAGCAACTGGATTCCCGCCTTGAAAAATCCTGGCCTGCTACGCGACCCCAGCACGGCGCTGCCGGCAGTCGCACTCAGCAGTATCTGGGCGAGCCTGGGCTTTACCTTCATCGTGATCACCGCAGGTTTGCAGGGCGTGCCCAAGGAGCTCTACGAGAGCGCGTACGTCGACGGCGCGGGTAGCTTTCGCCGCTTCACCAATGTGACGCTGCCGATGCTCTCGCCGTCGATTCTGTTCATCAGCGTCGTGCTCACCACCAGGGCGCTGCAGACGTACGGTGAGGTGGCGCTGCTCACCGGTGGTGGGCCCGAGCCGGAGAAATCCACCACCACCATCCCGTACCTCATCTATGGGAAGAACTCCATCATCAGTCAGGACATCGGTCTCAAATCGGCGGCGGCCGTGCTGCTGTTCTTGATCTCGCTCGTGTTCGCGCTGGTGCAATTCCGCGGGTTCGAAAAGCGGGTGCACTATGGCAACTGAGATTGCCGCGGTGGGCGCGACTCACGGTTGGCGCAAAGTGGGGCGCTACTCGCTGCTGACCTTCATCGCGGTGGTGGTGCTGTTCCCCATCTACGCGGTGCTGCTGCAGGCGTTGAAGTCCGGTCCGGATTCGCTGGACCATCCGCGTTCGTTACTGCCAGTCGACCTCACCTTCTCCACCATCCGCGCGGCGTGGGACCAAGGCGACCTCGGCCGTCTACTGGTGAACAGCCTCTTCGTGTCGGTGGTCGTCACGGCGGGCGTGATCCTCACCAGCCTGCTCGCCGCATACGCATTTGCGTTTCTCAACTTCCCGTTCAAAGGCCCCATCTTCGTCTTCTTCCTCGCGACGATGCTGGTGCCGGGTGAAGTCACCGTCGTGTTCAACCAGCGCACCGCCGATTCGCTGGGCTGGATCAACACCTATCAGGGCCTGATCGTGCCATCGCTGGCCAGCACCTTCGGCGTCTTCCTTGTCCGGCAGGTGTTCTTGCAGCTCCCACACGAGCTGCGCGAGGCCGCGTCGCTCGATGGCGTGGGCCACATGCGCTTCCTGTGGGAGGTCGCCGCTCCGCTCAGTCGGCCGACGCTCGGCGCGCTCGGGCTGTTCACATTTCTCGGAACGTGGAACGCGTACCTGTGGCCGTCGCAGGTCATCCGCGGCGATCGCGCGCACGAGACGATTCAGATCGGTCTCGACCGATTGAAGTCGTCAGACATCAGCAGGCTCAATCTCGTCACAGGAGGACTCGTGGTCGCTGCACTTCCCATCTTCATTTTGTTGGTCGTGTTCCAACGCCAACTCGTTCGCGGGCTCACGGCCGGGGCGGTCAAGGGCTGATGCGTAGTCGATCGATTCGCCTCTCGTTCATGGTTGCGGCCGCAGCCCTTGTCGCTGCGTGCAGCGGTGGTGGCAGCATCACCGACTCCGGTGACAACGCCACGACTCCGACTCCTGCGCCCACCGCAAGTCTTGCTCCCGGCGACACGGCCGCCGCAGTGACCACCACGTCGGTAGCCCCCGACACGCTTCCCGACTGCCCAACTGATGCACTGGCCACGGCCACCGGCACCACCGAAATCACGTTCTGGCACGGCATGGCCGCGGCGCTCGGCGAGGAAGTCGTCAAGCTCACCGACGCCTATAACGCCAGCCAGGACAAGGTGAAGGTCAACCTCGTGCAAGGCAGCTACGAGGAAACGGCCGACAACTATTACCTGGCCAGCCAGGGCGACCGCCCCGATCTCGTGCAGCTGCCTGAGTATCAGGTGCAGGCAATGGTCGACACGGCAAGCACTGTTCCCGTGGGCAAGTGCATCGAGGCCAGCGGGTACGACACGTCGGCGTTCCTGCCCACCGCGCTGGCCGCCTACGCGACGCAAGGCGTGCAGTGGTCGATCCCGTTCAACATCTCCAATCCGGTGCTCTTCTACAACAAGAAGGCGTTTGCCGCCGCTGGGCTCGACCCGAACGTGCCGCCGAAGTCACTCGACGAGGTGCGCGCGTTCAGCCAGCAGCTCGTGGACTCAGGTGCAACCAAATACGGCCTCGCGCTCGAGTCGGGCTTCGACTCCGGTGGCGGCTGGTACGTCGAGCAGTGGTTCTGCAAAGCGCAGGAGTTCTACGCCGACGGCGACAACGGCCGCACCAGTCGGGCCACGAAAGTGCTGTTCAACGCCCCCGCCGGCGTCGATGTGCTTACCTACCTGCAGCAGCTCTTGAACGACGGCCTCGCCGTCAACGTCGGCGACAACACCCAGACCGGCTTCGACAACCTGCTCAAGTTGGCCGACGACAAGGAACCGGCCGCGATGACCATCGCCACTTCCGCATCTCTCGGTCAGGTGCTCGCTGTGCTGGCTGGCGGGCAGTTCCCGAACCTCGGTCCCGAAGATGTCGGTGTCGGCCCCATGCCAGGTCCCGATGGCCTTCCAGGCGCGCTCATCGGCGGTGCCTCGCTGTGGCCGGTCGATAGCGGCGACGACGTCCGCACAGCCGCTACGTGGGACTTCATCACCTACCTGGTCGGTGCGCAGCAGCAGAGCCAGTGGGCAGCCGCCACCGGCTACATCCCGGTGCGCACCGACGCGCTGGATCTCGACCCCTACAAGTCCACCGTCGCTGCCGACACCAGGTTCGGCGTTGCGTACGAGCAGTTGCTGTCAACGCCCGATGCGCCCACGTCAGCCGGCCCAGTGATGGGTCCGCTGCGTGAAGTGCGTTCGGTGCTCGCGACGGCAATTGCCGCCATCTTCGATGGTGCCGACGTGACAACGACCCTCAACGCCGCCGCCGACCAGGCCAACGGATTGATCACCGACTACAACACCCGCAACACCTAAGCCCTCAACACATTTGTGAACGCAAGCTTTTTCTGGGCGAATCCTGTTCCCATCTTGGTTCTGGGTGGATCCAGTCCCGATATTCGGAACTCGATACACCCGATTCGGGTCTCCGGTGGCATTACGTCCACTGGGCAAGCGCTCTGCGAATTCGATCTGCTACCTTCTGCGGCGACGATGTGAGTGCACGCCACGTGAAGTGGACGGGGATGTAGCCGTCGGCAATGAGGTCTGCGTCGCGAAGGCGGTCGAACTCAAACTGGTCTCGATCAAGTCCGTGGGTCCCCCAACCGTCGCACTCGAGAACGATTCGCGTTCCGACGACGAGGAAGTCAACCTCGTAGCCGCTGACGATCGCATGGAACTGCACCTGCGGAAGGTCGAACGTCGCGATGAGAGTCGACATTCTCGACTCCAGAAGGCTGTCTGGCGGCAACTCATCGCCGACCCATCGATCCAGGGCGACCCGAAGCGGAGTGATTCCGCTGCGCCCGCGCCGGGAGTGACGGACGAGGGCAGCTCGAATCGCGATCGGGGAGACCACCTTGGACACAAGAATTGCGATCATCGCAGCATCGACTCCACCCTCGTCGACCGCGCCGAGATCTACCAGCATTCTGGTGGGGGTACAGGTTGGAACCTTGTCGCGCATGATCGACCGAAGGTCGACCAAGTCTCGAGGTCGGTGAACGATCACACCTTGCCGCCTGGGCAACCTCGACCGAGAAGTGATGATGATGTCGATCGGATCCGACGTGGGCCGCTCAACTCCCCACAGCGCGGCGGCGGTTCGGTGGGACGCGATAGCTCCAGGTCCAATTGACCAGACGGCCGCCAGGGCTCGTTGGTGAAATGTCGACGGCGTTCCGTGGAGCCGAGCGACGCCTGGAAAGAGTTGTTCAAAGTCCCCACTCTCTAGCGCTCGATACCAGCTGCTGCGACTCATGCCCTGCTCGGTCGCTGCCTCCAGGGTGACGAGTCCGTGGTGCGCTTTGGCGAAGGCATCGAGTCGTTGGAGTCTCATACCCATACTGGGCACGGCGGACAAAGCGATTCGGCAAAATTTCTGATGTCTGGTCCGTTCTGGGCGTGTGAGGTCCCCGCGCCCGGGACTTCCGCCGCCCAGAACCGCGCCGGGGATCCCGTACGCCCAGAATCTCCTTGCGCGCGCAAATGGGGAGTCTGGCGGTGGGTCGACGGCGGGGAGCACAGGGGCGAACTCGGTATCGTGGCGGGCATGGCTACCCCGTTCCCCGCCCTTGATGGTTCTGCGCCCGTGACGAAAGAGTTCGCTCAGGCTCCCGAATTCGGAATCGATACGTCGAAGCGTTACACCGCGACCATGGACACCACCCTCGGCACGATGGTCATCGCACTCGACGCAGTGAACGCACCCAACACGGTCAACAACTTCGTGTTCCTCGCCGCGCACCACTACTACGACGGCGTCGTCTTTCACCGCATCATCAACGGGTTCATGTGCCAAGGCGGAGACCCCACCGGTACCGGTCGCGGCGGCCCGGGTTACCGTTTCAACGACGAGCCGGTTAAGCAGAAATAACAGATCGGCACGCTCGCCATGGCCAACGCCGGCCCCAACACCAATGGCAGCCAGTTCTTCTTGATCAGTGGCCCCAGTGGCGTCGGCCTGCCCCCGCAGTACAACCACTTCGGTCAGGTCGTCAAAGGCCTGGAGATCGTCGACGCCATGCAGCGCGTCGACACGGACCACAGCGATCGCCCGCGCACCTCAGTGGTCATCAACTCCGTCACCATCGCCGTCGCCGACTGACGCGTCACGCGAACGTCAGGGTCCGGGGCCCGATGGCAACGCAGAAGTTATCGCTCGCGCAAGCACGTCGAATTGCGCTCGCCGCCCAAGGCTTTGCTGACCCGCGGCCCAGTGGTCGCATCGACCGCCGTCACTTTCGTCGTGCACTGGACCGGATGGGCCTGATCCAGATCGACTCCGTCAACGTGTTGGTGCGTAGCCAGGAGTTGCCACTGTTCGCGCGTCTCGGCCCGCACCCGCGGACCATGATTGCCGACGCCACGGTCGATGGTGAGCTGTTCGAGTATTGGGTGCACGAAGCCAGCCATGTCCAGACCGCTCACCATCACCTGCACCGATGGCGGATGGACAGCGTGCACAAGTGGGACCGCTACTGGACGATGGAGAAGCGTCGCCCGGGCTTCATCGGGGAGGTGCTGCGCCGCATCGAGGTCGATGGGCCGATCGCCAGCGGTGACCTCAACGAGCGCGTCGGTAAGAAGGGCCAGTGGTGGGACTGGGACGACGGCAAGGTCGCGCTGGAGCACCTCTTCTGGAGCGGCGAACTGACGGCGACGCGGCGCGCCAACGACTTCGCCCGTTTGTACGACCTCAGCGAGCGCGTACTGCCAGCACACGTGCTGGCCACGCCGACGCCCACCGAGGCTGAAGCCCGTAAGCAGCTGCTGATGTTGGCGGCCAAGCATCACGGCGTCGGCCTGATTCAGGACCTCACCGACTATCACCGACAGAAGAACGCGCCGTGCAAACCACTGCTCGACGAGTTGGTCGAAGACGGTCAGCTGCTGTCGGTGCAGGTGCAGGGTTGGAACAAACCTGCGTACCTGCACCCGCAGGCGAAGCTGCCCCGTCGAATCGACGCGTGCGCCTTCCTCAGCCCTTTCGACCCGGTGTGCTGGAATCGCGATCGCAACGAGCGCCTGTTCGGTTTTCACTATCGGATCGAGATCTACACGCCCGCACCCAAGCGCATCTACGGGTACTACGTGCTGCCGGTCCTATGGGGCGATTCGCTCGTCGGTCGCCTCGACCTGAAGGCCGACCGCCACAACAGCGTGCTGCTGGTGCAGGGGGCTTACGCGGAGCCCGGCGCGCCGCTGCTCGAGCTCGGGCCCGACGTCGTGCGCGAGTTGCGATCAATGGCGGCGTGGCTGGGGCTCGAGCGCGTTCACATCGCCGACCGCGGCGACCTGGCCTCCACCCTGGTACGGGTGGCAGGTCAGTACAGTTTCAGCTTGTGACACTGCTCGAACCCACGCCGTCTCCGGACCCAATGCCGCGCTGGGTGTGGAAGGCAGTCGCCATCTTCTGGGGTGGCGCGGTCGCCGCGCTGGCATTCCGTTCGCTGTGGGCCAGCCTTTACACGTTCTTCCTGCTGCTGCTGGTGTCGCTGTTCCTCTCCCTCGCCGTGGAGCCCGGTGTCAATCGGCTCGCCAAGCGTGGCTGGCGGCGAGGCACCGCCACCGTTGTCATCCTGCTCGGGGTGCTGGTCGCGTTCCTGGTGTTCCTCATCGCCATCGGCGCGCTGGTCGGCCAGCAGATCGCGGAGCTACTGGGTAACTCGGAGAAGTACGTCACGCGCACCGTCGACTTCTTGAACGACAACTTCGGCGCCCACATCGATGCCAGCCAAGTGATCGATCAGATCAACAAGCCTGACGGCGCGGTGCAGTCGTTCATCCAGAGCCAGCAGAACCGCGTGGTCGATTTGTCGGTGACCGCGCTCGGCCTGCTAGTGCAGGCGCTGTCAGTGATTCTGTTCACGTTCTACCTCGTCGCCGACGGCCCGAAGCTGCGGCGCGTGATCTGCAGCCGCCTGCGCCCCGAACGGCAGCGTTCGGTACTGGACACGTGGGAGCTCGCGATAGAAAAGACCGGCGGCTACCTCTACTCGCGGGCGCTGCTCGCCGGCCTGTCCGCGTTCTCACACTGGGTCGTCTTGCAAGCGCTGGGTACAAAGGCACCTGTTGCTCTCGCACTGTGGGTGGGCGTCATCAGTCAGTTCCTGCCGGTGGTCGGCACGTACATCGCCGGCGCGTTGCCAGTGCTGGTGACGTTCATCGACTCGCCGACGAAGGCACTGGTGGTGCTCATCTTCGTCGTCATCTACCAGCAGATCGAGAACTACCTGTTCCTCCCGCGCATCACTGCGCGCACGATGGACCTGCACCCTGCAGTGGCGTTCGGTTCTGCGATCGCTGGCGCCGCGGTGTTGGGTGGTGTCGGAGCGATCCTTGCGATTCCGGGTGCGGCAATGGTGCAGGCGCTGCTCAGCAATATCGGAACCCGCCACGAGGTGATCGACACTGAGCTCACAGTGATCAAACCAAAGCTGCGACGCGACCAGCGCCGCGCCGCGCGCATGAAACATCCGACTGCAGAGACTGATGCCGACTCCTGAATCGTTCGTTCCAGTAGCAATCACCAGCCGAAGCGGCCTCGATGAGTCAGTCCACTTCGGTGCGGTTGTCGGCCTCGGTCCAACAGGCGAGATCGAGTTCGCCGTTGGCGACCCGCACGCAATCGTGTACCCGCGCTCGGCCAACAAGCCGATGCAGGCCGTGGCGATGGTTCGAGCCGGTCTTTCATTACCGCCCGAGCTTCTCGCGTTGACCTGCGCCAGCCACGACGGCACGCCGATGCATATCGCCGGCGTGCGGCGAATTCTGGCCTCAGCCGGGCTTGGCCCGGAGGCGTTGGGGAACACAGCTGGGCTTCCGCTGGACCCTTCCGCCGCGGAGGCCGTTCTGCGCGCTGGCGGTGATCGCAGCACGTTGTTGATGACGTGCAGCGGCAAGCACAGCAGCATGTTGGCCACCTGTGTCCACAACGGATGGGCGCACGACTCGACCTACCTGGACGTGGACCATCCACTGCAGGTCGCGCTCACTGCGGGCATCGACGAACTCTGCGACGAGCCACACGCGCACATCGGTGTCGACGGGTGCGGCGCTCCGGCTCACGCAATGTCGCTCGTTGGTCTTGCACGCGCCTATCGCACCATTGCGGTGGGCGGCGCTGGCGCAGCGGGCAATGACGTGTACGCGGCGATGACGTCGCACCCCGACATGGTCGGCGGTGACACGTGCCAAGCAACTCCCATCATGCGCCACATTCCAGGGCTGATGGCGAAGGACGGTGCCGACGGTGTGTTCGGCGCTGCCCTTCCCGACGGTCGTGCCGTCGCCCTGAAGATCTCCGACGGTGCGGACCGCGCTCGACCAGCTGTGTTGCTTGCGGCCCTGCGAGCATTGGGCGTCGACACGACAGCGGTCGCGGCATTGGTGGAGGAGCGCATCATGGGGCACGGTCATCCAGTCGGTTCGGTTCGGGCGATCGTGTCGTGAGCATTCCTTACGTCCTGCTCGACGACCCCCAGTACGGCGAAGCCGTCGAGGTCGCTCCGCTGATCCGTCGTGTGATTGCGAAGAACCCGTCCAAGTTCACCTACCACGGCACGGGCACCTACATCGTGGGTCGCGGCGAGGTCGCCGTGATCGACCCCGGTCCCATCTCCGACTCGCATCGCGACGCGTTGATCGCTGCGCTCGAAGGCGAGCGGGTGGTCGCGATTCTGATCACGCATTGCCACAGCGATCACTCGCCCTTGGCGGCCTGGCTGCGTGAGTACACCGGTGCGTCAACGGTCGCGTTCGGTCCCCACGCCATCAGCGATGGGTGGATCGAAGACGACACACCCGAGGAGCCCGATGCGGAGGAGAAGGCCGCCGCCGCAGCAGCCGAGGCTGCCGGTGAGGCAAAGGTTGAAGAGTCGTTGGACTACGCGTTCGACCCCGACGTGCGCGTCGCAGATGGAGAGATCGCGGCATCTGGTGACGGCTGGACCCTTCGCGCCATCCACACGCCGGGGCACACCTCCAACCACATGTGCTATTGGCTCGAAGAGCAGCGGGCGCTGTTCACCGGCGACCACATGATGGGCTGGAGCACCACCGTCATCACCCCGCCCGACGGCAACATGCGCGACTACCTGACCTCACTGCAGCGCGTGAAGGACCTCGACCCCGCCGTGCTGTGGCCAACACACGGCGCACCCGTCACAGAGGGCAAGGCGTTCGTCGATGCTTTCGTGCAGCACCGCCTCGACCGTGAAGCAGGCGTGCTTGCCGCCGTGCAAGCGGGCACCACGATGATCCCCGACATCGTCACGCAGCTGTATGTCGGCGTCGACAAGAAGCTCTACAAAGCAGCCGGTCGCAGCGTGCTAGCCCATCTGATCAAGCTGGTCGAGGACGGAGCGGTGACCTTCGAAGGCACACAACCCGGCGTCACCACGCCATACCGTCCTACCTAACGACCGTCCTGCTTAACGACCTGCGGTCTAGATGTACTGATCGAGGATTGTTGTCTCGGTGAGGCGGTCGAGAGTGTCCTTTACGGCACGCGCCTCCTTGAGGCTGACGCCCTCGACTCCGGCGATCTCGTCTGCTGTCGCTCGTAACAATTTTGCCAGCTCACCGAAGTGCTCGGCGATTGCGGATGCCTGCTCGTCGGACAGTCGCGGCACCCGCGCCAGCATGCGCAAACCC
>JANLPB010000134.1:0-7094 GCA_031366885.1 Ilumatobacteraceae bacterium | reverse complement strand
CGTAGCTTCTTGGCCGAGTACAACCAGCGAGGCGAGCTCGCCGTCGAAGAGCAGGCGACCGTGATGGATGACGATGACGCGTTTGCACAGGGCCTGCACGTCGGCCATGTAGTGGCTGGTGAGCATGACGGTGGCACCGCTGCGCTGGTTGTACTCGGCCAAGAAGCTACGGATGCGCTTCTGCATCGTGATGTCCAACCCAATCGTGGGCTCGTCGAGAAACAGGACCTTCGGCCGATGCAGCAGCGACCCCGCGATCTCCATCTTCATCCGTTCGCCCAGCGACAGGTTTCGCACCGGCTTTCGAACCAAATCACCGAGGTCGAGCAGTTCGATGAGTTCGTCGCGCAGGTGCTCGAACTCGGCGCGCGGTATGCGATAGATGGCGCGGTTGAGTTCGAAGGAGTCCATCGCCGGCAGATCCCACTGCAGCTGATTGCGGTTGCCCATCACGAGCGTGATTTGACGAAGCAGCGCTGACGGCCGCGTGCGCGGCTCGTAACCGAGCACGTCGCAGCGACCGCTCGTGGGATGAAGCAACCCCGACAACATCTTGAGCGTCGTGGTCTTCCCCGCTCCGTTGGGACCCAGGAAGCCGACCACTTCGCCTGGTTCGATGGTGAACGTGACACCATCGACGGCGGCCACATCGCGGGTCTCGCGGTGGAACAGACTCTTCAGTGACGACCGCAGGCCGGCCTCGCGCACGGGGACCTTGAAGACTTTGTGGAGGTCCTCGACAATCACCACGGGTTTGGACGGCACAGACCCATCATGCCCGATGACAGGGTGCCGCCGGTGGTGTGTTATTCCACACTCATGAAAGCCACCAACGAACGGACCTCAGCCGACCGACTGACCTTCGACCTGTTGGACCCAACCCTGTATCAGGACTTCGAGCGCATGCACGAAGCGTTCACCTGGATGCGCGCCAACGAGCCGGTGTACCGCGATCGGCGCAATGGGCTGTGGGGAATCACGCGTCACGCCGACCTGCAGGAGGTGGAGCGACGGAGCTCGGTGTTCCTCAGCGGCCAGGGCTATCGCGCCGTCTGGTCTCCCGACGAGATCAACATGATTGCGCAGGACGACCCGCGCCACCGCCAGCAGCGCATGTTGGTGCAGGGTGATCTCACCGGTGCTGCGACTGCGGTCCGCAAGCCGGCCATCGATGCGATGACGACCACTCTCATCGATGAAGCGCTGGCGAACACGGAAATCGAAGTGGTCAACGCGCTCTCCGGCCAGCTACCGGCGCGCCTGACATGCCAGCTGCTGGGCTTCCCCGAGACAATGTGGCCGGAGATGAAGAGCTGGAGCGAGCGGCTGATGCGCATCGACATGCGCGAGCGCGATGGCTCCACCTTCACCGAGTTCATCGACGCCAACATGGAGTTCGTACAGGCGCTGGTACCGATTGCACAGGAGCGCGCCGGCTGCCCCGCGCACGACCTGATCTCTACCTGGGTTCACGCCAAGATCGACGATCAACCGCTGCCGCCGGCCGCCATCGTGCACGAGGTCGGGCTGTTCATCAGCGGCGGCGCCGAGACAACTCGCACCGCGATCAGTCACGGCCTGCGAGTGTTCGTCGATCACCCCGAGCAGTGGGAGGCGATGGCCACAGACCCTTCACTCGTCGCTGGCGCCGTGGAGGAGATTTTGCGTTGGGTGACGCCGCTCAACAACATGTTTCGCCGGGCCGGCGCCGACGCCGAGGTTGCCGGGCAGGCCATCCATCGTGGAGATCGCATCATCATGCTGTACCCCTCGGCCAACCGCGACGAGGCTGTGTTCGCCGATCCGTTCACGTTCGACATCCGCCGCAGCCCGAACCCGCAGATCGCATTCGGCTTCGGTACACATCTCTGCGTGGGAACGCATGTCGCACGGACAACATTGCAGGCGGTATTCGGGCAGCTCTCGCAACGAATCACCGACCTGCGCGTGGTGAGTGAGCCAGACGTGGAACCAAACATCTTTGCTCGTGCCGTTCGCAGCTTCGGGCTGGGTTACAGCGTTCGCTAGAGGAACGGTGGGGCGCTACTCTGCGCCGCTATGGCGAACATCACAACGGTCTCGGACATCATTCGCGTACACGGTGTCGAACGCTCGGCCCGCACGGCGCTCGTGCAGGGCGATCGCAGATTGACGTGGGCGGACCTGTACGGCCGGGCTCGGCAGATGGCGAACCTTCTTGCCGCCAACGGTGTCGGCCCGCAGGACCGTGTTGCGTTCCTTGACAAGAACGGCATCGAGCACTTCGAGGTGTTCTACGGTGCGGCGTTGTTGAACGCCGTGTGCGTCGACGTCAACTGGCGCCTCGCCCCACCCGAGGTCGAGTACATCGTCAACGATGCGGAGGCGAAGGTCTTCATCGTCGGTCGCGAGTTCGTGTCGATCCTCAATGCCATTTCCCCGAACCTGACGAGCGTGACCAAGATCCTGGTGATCGACGGCGACGGCACGTTTGCCGATTACGAGACCGAACTGGCGTCACAGTCCGATACCGACCCTGGCCACACCAGCGCCGCGGGCGACGTTGCGTTCCAGCTGTACTCCAGCGGTACCACCGGCCGCCCCAAGGGCGTGATGCTGACCAACACCAACTTCTTCGGCCTGTTGCCGATGGCGAAGGAGATATGGGAGCTGACCCCAGAGTCGGTGAACTTGGTGGCCATGCCGCTGTTTCACATTGGTGGCGGCGGCTGGGCCGTGGCCGGGCAGTACGAAGGTGCCACAAGCATCATCTTGCGCGAACTCGACCCGGCTGGCCTCATTCGCCTCATCGGCGAGGAGCGCATCACGCACGGTTTCGTTGTGCCCGCGGTGCTGCAATTCGTGCTCATGGTGCCCGGCGCAGCGGAGGCCGACTACTCGAGCTTGCAGGTGCTGGTCTACGGTGCCTCGCCAATCAGCGAAGAGGTGTTGGCCACCAGTGTGCGGGTGTTCAAATGCAAGTTCTGGCAGGCGTACGGGCTGACCGAAACCACTGGTGCAGTCGTCAACCTTCCGCCGCACGACCACGACCCGGAAGGTGTGAACAAGCACCGTCTGCGCAGCTGTGGTCTTCCCGGCCCTGGCGTGGAGATTCGAATCGTCGACACCGACAGCTCCGATGGCGAGCCGCGCAACTGTGAGGTCGGCGAGATCTGGATTCGCTCGCAGCAGGTGATGATCGGGTACTGGAAGATGCCGGAGGAGACGGAGAAGGCCATCACCCCCGACGGTTGGTTCAAGAGTGGCGATGTCGGCTACGTCGACGCCGATGGCTACGTCTACATCCACGACCGGGTGAAGGACATGATCGTGTCCGGAGGCGAGAACGTGTACCCCGCTGAGGTGGAGAACGTGTTGATGGGCCACCCCGCTGTTGCCGACGTGGCAGTCATCGGCGTGCCGCACGAGAAGTGGGGCGAGACGGCGAAGGCGGTTGTCGTCAAGAAGGCGGGTGCGGAAGTCACCGAGCAGGAGATCATCGATTACGCCCGTGAGCGCCTGGCTCGCTTCAAGTGCCCGACCAGTGTCGACTGGGAGGAAGCCCTTCCCCGTAACCCCAGCGGCAAGATCCTGAAGAAGGACCTGCGCGCGCCCTACTGGGAAGGTCGAAGCCGCAACGTAAATTAACCAAGAGCGGTGGCCAGATGGCGCGGCAACTGCTCGGTCACGAGCGTGTTCTGGCGTAGTCGTGTGGCGTGGCGAGGTACGTATTCTTGGCCGGTGAGCGCGGCGATGCGCTGCATGAGTTCGTCGGTGGTCGTACGAGCTCCGCCTCGCCGTTCCTCGCTGGCTGTGGCAGGGATCAGTGGCTCGCCGACCGTGACGGAGCACGACCGACGGAATCGTGGCATGCGGGTGTCGGGGGGTTGGATCTCTTCGGTACCGCTGATCCCAATGGGCACGAGCGCGCATCCGACCGTGGCTGCCAGTCGCGCCGCACCGGTGTGGCCGCGATAGAGCCGACCGTCACGTGAGCGGGTGCCCTCCGGGTAAATGCACAGCAGCGAACCGTCGCGGAGAACCGCAGCAGCAGCGTCGAGCGCGATCGTCGCCCGAGCACCGCAGTCGCGATCGATCGGAATCATCCCCATCGCCGGCAGCAGTCGGCGCGTCTTCCACGAGTCGAGGTACTCGGACTTGCCGATGAAGTAGATCGGTCGATCGAACGTCAGCATCATCACGACCGAGTCGAAGAAGCTGAGGTGGTTCGGACACAGGATGGCTGCGCTAGCTGCTGGCACATGGTGCGCGCCGGACACCTCGACCGGCCACAGCATGCGGAACGGATGACGCAGCACAGCGCGAGTCCATCGCTGCAACGGCGGCCCAGCGCGTGATGGCCCGTGCGGGGCCCGTGGCGTGCAGTCATCCATGCGCATGCAGTGACTGTGACAGTCCGAAGTTGCCGGTATGTGACGTGGCGATGACGTCGGCGTGCACAGTTGGCGTTCGTGCGCTGACCGGCGCGCGATGATGACCTTCGTGGACATCATGCGTCAGGTGGTCGTGTTCGATGCGGCTGATCTTGCAACCGAGAGCGCCTTTTGGGCGGGTGTGCTGGGCGGACGAGTTGTCGCCGACGACGACTGGCACTCGGTCATCGACTCGGATGGCAGGTGGCGTATCGGAATCCAGTTGGCCCCCGACCACGTTCCTCCCGAATGGCCCAACGGTGTTCGCCAACAGGTTCATCTCGATCTCCACGTGACGGACGCTGCCGCAGCCCATGAGCAGGTCATGGCACTTGGCGCTCGTCTCCTACAGGACGGTGACCACACCACCGGTGAGGGTCATCGCGTCTACGCAGACCCAGCGGGCCATCCGTTTTGCATCGGCTGGGGGCAACCGGATGAGGACGCGGTCAAGGCATTCGTGCGCACCCTTTCGTAGCCGAGTGAAAATGTTTCAGGCCGCTGGGACGTGGGTACAGCTGCCGCATGCAGGACTTGTCGTTCGGGGAGATGGGGTCCACTGGCAAACCGCCCGATGACGTGTCGACCGGCGAGACGACGTGGGGCGATGTCCCCTGGCGGACGATCGTCGCCTCTGTGGCTGTGTTGCTGGCCACCTACATACTGCTGACCGCCATTCTTGCAACCGTCCGAATTCTTGCGTGGGTAGCCATCGCCGGGTTCTTGGCCATCGTGCTGGCGCCAGCGGTTCGGTTCGTTCAGCGCAGACTCGGCGGCCGGCGCACGCTCGCCACCTGCGTCGTGATGTTCACTGCACTCGCGGCGACAGTGGGGATTGTTCTGTTGTTCTTGATGCCGGTCAGGACGCAATTGATCGCCATCATCAGCGACCTGCCCGGCACGGTGCACAGGGCCGCCGACGGCAAAGGCCCGGTCGGCCAGTTGGTGCAGCGGTTGCACATCGAAAACTACGTGCAGGACAACGAACAGCAGCTCGTCAACGCCGCGAAGAAGCTGTCAGATTCACCACTCGATACCGCGCAGACCGTCCTCAATGCAGTCTTCGGGCTGATCTCGATCCTGCTGATGAGCACCCTCTTTCTCACCCAATCCGAACCGATGGGCCGTGCGTTCCTGGGGATCGTTCCGCGTCGCCGACGCCCATCCCTCAAAGTCATTGCTACGGATGCGGCGAGCGCCGTCAGCGGATACATGGTGGGAAATCTGCTCGTCAGTCTCATTGCGGGTGTCGCGGCGTTGGTGTGCCTGATGGCCCTTGGTGTGCCGAGCCCGGTGGTGCTGGCGCTGTGGGTTGCGTTCGCTGATCTGATCCCACTGGTCGGTGCCACCATCGGCGCCGCCGTCTGCGTGATCGCGGCGTATCTCCACTCGCCGACTGCGGGCATCATCTCGCTTGTCTTCTTCGTGATCTATCAGCAGATCGAGAACGGCGTCATCTATCCGTGGCTGATGGCCCGCAAGGTTCAGGTCAATCCGCTGATGGTGCTGCTGAGTGTGCTACTCGCGGTCGAGCTCTTCGGCATCTTTGGAGCGCTGCTCGCCGTGCCCGTGAGTGGAGCTCTCCAGGTGATCGTCAAGGCCATTCGTCAGGAGCGGCCGGCCGAACAGCTGCTCGTGCTGCCCGACAGCATGACGGAGGTCGGGTAGGGTCGGCGGTCTGTGGCCTGGGGGCCGCCTGACGAAATGGGGCTGCGATGACCACTCCGAACCTGCCTGGACGACTGGGCAACCCGGATATGACGCTTGCCGACGATCCGCGCTCTGACCCGCGCATGATCGCGGCGATGGCACCGGTCGGTCTCGCCGAGCGCACGCCACCGCAGCCGGTCACGGTTGAGACACCGCTGGAGCAGCTGCACGAGTTCAACACGATGGCCGAGGCCGGCTTCGACATGCTTTTTTCGATGATGACCGCCGACCTGCCAGCCGTGTCGGGGGTGGAGCGCAGCATCGAAGTGATCACCGGTGTCGATGGCAACGACATCACGCTCTACGTCCATCGTCCTGAGGGCGCGACCGGCCCTCTGCCCGGCATCCTCCACCTGCACGGTGGCGGCATGACCATCCTGGAGGCATCGGGCTCGGGTTACCAGCGCTGGCGCGACCAGCTCGCAGCCTCAGGACTTGTTGTGTGCGGTGTCGAGTTCCGCAATGCCAGCGGCAAGCTCGGTCCGCATCCGTTCCCGGCCGGTCTCAACGACTGTTCGTCGGCGCTGCGTTGGTTCGCCGGTCAGCGAGACCGTCTCGGTGTGTCCAAGATCGTGATCTCGGGGGAGTCGGGCGGTGGCAACCTCACGCTTGCCACAACGCTGAAGGCGAAGCGCGATGGAGATCTCGATCTGATTGCAGGCGTGTACGCGCAGTGTCCGTACATCTCCGGCAGCTACGAGGTGCCACCGGCAGAGCTGACGTCGCTGTTCGAGAACGACGGCTACTTCCTCAGCTGTGAGCAGATGGGTGTGATGGCGATGCTGTACGACCCGACACGCGAGAGTACGTCGAACCCGCTCGCGTGGCCGTATCACGCGGCGGTGGACGACCTGGCCGGTTTGCCGCCGCACATCATTTCGGTGAACGAGCTCGACCCGCTGAGGGATGAAGGGCTGGCCTACTTCCGCAAGCTGGCTGCCGCAGGAGTGCAAGTCGCCGCCCGCACAGTCA
>JANLPB010000058.1:0-8359 GCA_031366885.1 Ilumatobacteraceae bacterium | reverse complement strand
ATATGTGGTAATTCCGCCATCTTTGCTAATTGATTTGGAGACGATTTTGGATGAAGTCTCGGATGCGGCGTGAATCATTTTCGCGCCGGCATCTTGGTGCTGACCTGCGCCGGCATAATCGACCGACAGCACTTCGCCGGTGGCCTTTGGCCCCATCAGATACACGCTCGGATACTTCATAGTCAGTTTCGAGCCGATGTTGCCATCGATCCACTCCATGTGGCCCTCGGCCTCGACCCGGGCCCGCTTGGTGACCAGGTTGTACACGTTGGGCGACCAGTTCTGGATGGTGGTGTAGGTGACGCGAGCCGACGGCTTGACGACGATCTCGACAACAGCGGAGTGCAGTGAATCCTTGGTGTACACAGGGGCCGAGCAGCCTTCGATGTAATGAACCTGGCTGCCTTCGTCGGCGACGATGAGCGTGCGCTCGAATTGGCCTGCGTTTTCGCTGTTGATACGGAAGTAGGCCTGCAGCGGCATCTCGCAGTTGACGCCCGGCGGCACGTAGACGAACGAGCCGCCCGACCAGACGGCGGTGTTGAGCGCCGAGAACTTGTTGTCGCCGGGAGGGATGATCGTGCCGAAGTACTGCTTGACCAGCTCGGGGTACTCGCGCAGCGCGGTATCCATGTCGCAGAACAAGATGCCCTGCTTCTCCAGATCCTCACGGTTGCGATGGAAGACGACTTCCGATTCGTACTGTGCAGTCACGCCGGCGAGGTACTTTCGCTCGGCCTCGGGAATGCCCAGCTTCTCGTACGTGGCCTTCATCTGCTCGGGAAGGTCGTCCCACTCGCTGACCTGCTCGGTGGCCGGACGCAAGTAGTAGTAGATGTCCTGGAAGTCGATGTCAGGCATGTTGACGGCAAACCATTCGGCCATCGGCTTACGGTCGAAGGTGCGCAAGCTGCGCTGGCGCATGTTGGCCATCCACTTCGGCTCGCCCTTCCACCAGCTGATCTGGTCAACCACGCCCATGTCGAGACCCTTCTTGGGCTCAAACGCGTACTCAACGCCGGTGTCGCTCCAGCCGAGGTTGTACTTACTGAGATCCAGGTCGAATGACGTCATGGCATGTTCCGATCAGTGGCGGGAATTAGCACTACCGCCATAGTAACAATTGCGCGCCCCGATGCCCACCCCTGTTGCCCACCCGAGTGGGTACTCGCACCCCGGGATGCGAGTGCTCACTCGAATGGCGGCGTGGCACTCTCACCGGCGGCGTGGCACTCGGGTCAGCGGACGGGTTCTAGGCGGGCGGGGACGCTCTTGTGCCACGGGGTGCCGGCGATCCAGTCTCGGTCGTCGCCGCTGGTCAGCTCGTTGGGGGCAACGCCGGCACGCGGCGCACCGTCGGCGGTTGGCTCGTCCAGGCCCATGCCATTGGGCAGCGAGACATGGCCGCGCTGCATCATCGGGCTGACCTCCACGGTCACCCGCGCGCTCCCACGCCGGGTGGTGATCAGTCCAATGCCTCCGTCGACGACCCCGAATGCCGCCGCATCCTCGGCGCTGACGCGCAGCGCTCCGTCGAGGTCGCGTTTGCGCCACGAGGAGTCGCGGATGATCGTGTTGGCCGTGAACGAGCGGCGTTCACCCGCACTGAGCACCAGCGGGAACTCGGTGGAGGTGAATTCCGGCTCGTCGGCCAGCGAGCGCAGTTCGTCCACCATCTCCTGGATGTGTACGTGGATCAGCCCGTCGTCGGTCTGCACCCGAGGCGAGACATCAGCCCACTCATCGACCGAGAACGTGATGCCGTGATGACCGGCGAGAATGCCGTCGAACAGCGATTCGCCCAGCGCGAGCCCATCGCCCGTGAACCCGGCGCGACGCACCGACGGCTCGAATGTCATGGCACAACGGTGTGCGGCACCCCACAGCAGTGCCGCCGACGCGGCTCCGTCGGGCAGGGTTGGCCCGAGCGTGCGATAGAGCACTACCGGCGCCACCGCACCCAGCGCAGGATTGGCGGCGGTTGCCTCGAAGAAGGCAGTGGCGAACGCCTCGCGCCCTACCTGCGCAGCGGCGCGTAGCGGGGCCAGCATGTCGTCGTCGATCATGCCGAGGGCTTCGACCAAGCGCGAGTGAATCTCGGGTTCGGGAAGCGGGCCATCTGGAGGCGCAACGATCGGCTTGCGCAGGTGGAACACGTTGTGGGGGAAGTCGAAGTTGAAGAACGTCGCCTCCCACTTCTCGAACTGAGACTGGGCGGGCAACACGTAATGGGCCTCGCGAGCGGTCTCGGTGAGCGCGACGTCAATGACGACCAGCAGGTCGAGCGAACGCAACGCTTCCAGCATGCGTGGCGTGTCCGCGAGGGAGTGCAACGGGTTGCCGCTCTCCACCAACATCGCCCGGTATCGGGCCGGGTGATCGGTGAGGATTTCGTCGGGGATGACGTTGCAAGGCACCAGTCCGCTGATGATTTTCGCTCCAACCACCGGCGAGACCCGCTGATCGACGTTGCTACCGCCGCGGACCAACGAGATCAGTGATGTCGTCATGTACTGCGACCCCGGCTTGGCGAAGTTACCGGTGGACACCCAGAGCAGCTTCTCCAGCCAGCTGTTCATGGTGCTGTGGCGATTCATCTGAATGCCGAGATCCTCGAACACCGCCACGCTGTCCGCTGCCGCCATCCGCCGGGCGGCCGCTCGCAGCATCGCCTCCTCGACGCCGCACCGAGCCGCAAACGTGGCGACGGGCAGCGACGCGAACTCCCCGACGACCGTCGCCCAATCAGCCACGTGATCGCGAACCCAATCGGTGTGCACGAGACCCTCTTGAACGATCACTGCCATCATCGCGGCCAGGCAGAACGCATCGGTTCCTGGCCGCACCTGCAGGTGAAAGCCGCCGCCGGTCACTGCCAGCTCGGCCGTCTCACTTCGGCGCGGATCGATCACGATGATGGCTCGACCTGCGTCGTTAGCGATCTCTTTCAGCGTGGTGCGCGCCCGGGGAAAGCCGTGGCTCTGCCATGGGTTCTTTCCAACGAACACGGCAACTTCGCACTGCTCAAAATCGGCACGAACGCCACCGCCGAACATCTTCCCGTTGATCCAGAACTCACCGGTCTTCTCCTGCGACAACGCGTTGGCCCGATACCGCCCACCCAACGCACGCAGGGTGGCACCGCTGTACCCGCCGCCAAGGTGGTTCCCCTGCCCACCACCGCCGTAGTAGAAGATCGACTCACCACCGAAGGTGTCGCGCACGGCCGCGAAGCGATCGGCGATTTCGCGGATGGCGGTCACCCAGTCGATCTCCTCGAACGTGCCGTCGGCCCGACGCCGAAGGGGCGACAGCAGGCGTGTCGTTCCGTTCTGGTAGTGGTTGAGCCGCAGCGCCTTCTCGCACGTGTACCCCTGCGATGCCGGATGTTGCTTGTCGCCGCGGATGCGGTCAAACGTGTGGCCGTCCTCACCGAGGCGCACCTCGATACCGCAGTTGCACTCGCAGAGAATGCACGCCGATGGCTGCCAGTCAGTGTTCGTCATGGCCGAACTGTACGCCATGTCAGTTGCATCACGCAACGGAGCGAACGTCAGTCGACCCGGACGGCAGCGGTACGCATACCCGGACCCGCCTTGGCCCTCACATGGGCGAGGTCCATCGGCTCTCCACAGGCGCTGCACACCGTCTGCGGCTCGCCGCGACCCTCACACGTATGGCGCATCACGAGCGGCGGGCCATCCGGTGACGACCACCTGTCGCCCCACGCCATCAGGGCAGCGATGACCGGAAACAGGTCGTCACCTTTTGGGGTCAGGTGATATTCAAAGCGTTCGGGGTGTTCGTGATACTTGACCTTCACCACGACGTCGTGCGCGACCAGCGTGTTCAAGCGGTCGCTGAGGATGTTGCGAGCGATACCCAGGTCGGACTGAATCGCTTCGAACCGGCGGTGGCCCAGCATGATGTTGCGAACGATGAGCAGCGTCCACCACTCGCCCACGACATCGAGGCTGCGCGCCACCGAACAATTCATATGGCTGACACTGCTGCGCTTCACGCCGACAGGCTAGTCGCGCCATGCAACCCACCAAGACTCACCGCAATTGAAGCCGACGATCAGCCGACGCGGCGATGCCGGACTCCGCAGGTCTAGCTACCGGCGACGGCGGGCTCGCGAGCGTGCTCGATCTCGATGAAAATGCACTCGCCGGGGCACGCGACCGCCGCATCGATGACGCTCTGTTGGGCACGACCGTCGACGATCGCAAGGCTGCCGGACCCGCCCGGATCGTTCAACGGCCAACCGTCCTGGGCAACGTACGCAATGCCATCTTCCAGCTGCACGAACACATCGGGGCAGTGGTCGACGCACAGTCCATCACCGGTGCACAGGTCTTGGTCGATCCACACCCGCATGCCGCCGACGCTACCGGCGCAACCCGACGCACGCGGTGTCGAGCCAACACTCTGCGGCCTAGCCTGGCCGACGTGCAAGCCCCGATCGCGAAGCAAGTGGACCATGTGTGGCAACGTCCGACGGGGTCCGTCACCGATCCGTGGGCATGGCTACGCGACCGCGACGACCCTGACACCGTTGCCTACCTCGAGGCTGAGAACGCCTACTCAGATGCGTGGTTCGCTCAGCACAAGACGTTGATCGACACCATCTTCGGCGAGATCAAGGCGCGTGTGCAGGAGACCGATCTCTCCGCCCCCGTGCGCAAGGACGGCTGGTGGTACGTCACCCGCACCGAGGAAGGTGCCAGCTACGCAATTCATTGCCGAGGCACCAGTGCCGAAGCGGCCACCGAGCAACTCCTGCTCGACGAGAACGCAGAGGCCCAGGGCCACGAGTACTTTTCCGTCAACGCGTTCGACGTCAACCCGCAGCACACGATGTTGGCGTGGAGCAGCGACACCGATGGCAGCGAGCAGTACACGATGCATCTGCGCGATCTGGCGTCGGGCATCGACCGTCCCGAGCACCTCACCGGCACGACGTGGGGCGGCACTGCCTGGGCGGCCGACGGCAACACGTTGTTCTATGTCACCGCCGATGAGCAGATGCGCCCGTATCGCGTGTGGCGACACATGCTCAACACGGATCAGTCGGCCGACGCGCTGGTGTTCGAGGAAACCGACGAACGGTTCTATGTCTACGTCGACCTCAGCCGTAGCGGTGAGTGGATCATCATCGAAACGGCGAGCAAGACCAGCTCCGAAGTCCACCTCATTCCCGCCACCGATCCAACCGCAGACGCTGCGGTCGTCCGGCCTCGCGTCGCCGACCTCGAGTACGGCCTCGACCATTGGGGCGACAAGTGGCTGGTCCTCACCAACGACGACGCCACCGACTTCCGAGTGATGACTGCGCCGCTCGATCGTCCCGGCGAGTGGACCGAACTCGTTGGGCACGAAGCTGGCCGACGGATCACCTCCGTGGAGGCGTTCGCCGACCATCTCATCCTCCACGAATGGGCGCACGCACAGCCCCGTATCCGGGTGCTATTTCGAGACGGTAGCGAGCGGACAGTCCACGGGGCCGACGAGCCGCACGACTTGGAAATGGAATCCAACCCGGAGTGGAGCACGAACACCGTTCGCTACGTGGTGCAGTCTCTGACGCGACCCGTCACCGTGTACGAGGAAGACGTCCGAACGGGAGAGCGGCGGGTGTTGAAGCAGACCCCGGTGCCCGCCGTCGACCTCGACGAATACGCCAGCGAGCGTCTGTGGGCGACAGCTCCGGACGGCACGCGTGTCCCGGTGGACATCGTGTACCGGCGCGGCGCACCCGTCGACGGTTCCGCGCCGGTGTGTGTGTACGGCTACGGCAGCTACGAGTCATCGATGCCACCGTGGTTCAGCGTGGCTCGTCTGTCGCTGTTGGATCGTGGGGCCGTCTGGGCACTTGTTCACCCTCGTGGTGGTGGCGAGCTGGGTCGAGAGTGGTACCTGGACGGCAAGTTGGAGCACAAGCGGAACACCTTCGTTGACACCATCGCCAGCGTCGAGCACCTCGTCGCCAGCGGCTGGGCGCATCCCGCGAAGGTCGCACTCCGTGGGGGTAGCGCGGGCGGACTGCTGGTAGGCGCGTGCATCACCATGCGGCCCGATCTCTTTCGTGCGGCGGTGGCAGAAGTGCCCTTCATCGATGTGGTCACCACGATGTCGGATCCGTCGCTACCGCTCACCATCACCGAGTGGGAGGAATGGGGCGACCCACGCGAAGAACCGATGGCCAGCTACATGCTCAGCTACTCGCCCTACGACCACACGGTGCCAGCCGATTACCCGGCGGTCTACATGACTGCCGGGCTGAACGACCCGCGCGTCAGCTACCACGAACCGGCGAAGTGGATTGCCAAACTACGCGCCGTACGCACCAACGAAGCGACCCTCATCATGCGCTGCGAGATGGGCGCCGGCCACGGTGGTCCCAGCGGCCGTTACGAGACGTGGCGCGACGAGGCCCGCAACCTTGCGTTCCTGCTGACCGAACTCGCCTAAGCCACTAGAGCGTGGCAGCGAGCAACGCCACCGCAATGAACAACACGTTGCGTGCTACGTGACTCGGCCCGATCGGCTTCGAGGAGAGCGACCCGAAGCAGGCGCAGGGCGGCCGGTTACCCCTGGCCAGGTTCACGACGAGCACCAGGGTGAACGAACCGAAGAGGGCGGCTGCAGTCCATGCGAGCGCGTGTCGGTGCAACTGCACCAACAGCAACGAACCCACTATCACCTCGACGATCGGCACCACCGGAGCCACTGAAACGGGCACGCCGAGCCCAGCCGCTTGCGACCGCCATTGCACCGGCCGCGCCAACTTGGAAACGCCGGCCACCAGTAACACGACAGCGACGACGACTGCCGCCACCGCACCCCACGCCGTGCGGGTCATCGCTCAGCCAAGGTCGACGACAAGACCCTCGGACGCGGCGAAGACCTCCACGCCCATGCGGGCACCGGCAGCGGCCGCGCATCGCACCACCTCGTCCAAGGCGACATCACTGCGCGAGGGATCGTGATGAAACAGGGCCAACCGACTGGCATGGCAGTGACCAGCGAGCCATATCGCGTAGTCGATGGTGCAGTGCCCCCAAGTGGCCTTCTTCTCGAATTCGGAGGGGGTGTACTGCGAGTCATGAATGAGCAGGTCGACACCCTCGATAAGTTCGCGCGCTCCATCGCTGACGGCATACGAGCCGTCGTGGGGCTGCTGATGATCGCTGAGGTAGGCGATACTGCGACCGCCCCACTCGATGCGATAGCCGAGGGTGGGGCCGACGTGGGGAACCATGCGCGACATCACCTTGAAGCTGCCGACCCGGAACTCTTCGTCGGCGACGTCATGAAAGCGAACCATGCCCGGCAATTGGTCGATGGTGACCGGAAACAGGGGTGGACGAATCACCGTGTTGATGACGTCGGCAACCGATCTGCCATCTTCCTGCGCGGGCGCGTACACATCCAGCTCCGCACCTTCATGGAGCAATGGGGAGAAGAACGGCAGGCCCTGCGTGTGGTCCCAATGCAGGTGGCTGAGCAGACACGTGCCGCGGAATGTGCCGTCTTGGGGAAGCGTCGTGCCGAAGTATCGGGCGCCGGTGCCGAGGTCGAAGAACAACGGGGGCTCGCCGGGCACGCGCACCGCCACGCACGAGGTGTTGCCGCCGTACCTGGAGATGTCGTCGCCGTCGCACGGTGTGGAACCGCGCACACCGAAGAACGTGACCTGCATTTTTCGCGTACCCCCCTGAAGTCGACAACGTTACGTCGCGCCTGTACCCAGGGTAAAGCCGCAGAGTGCGTGACGCTTGTCGCATCAGAGGTAACTTGCCGCCATGGCAGAGATTTCACGTGGTTCGGTCTCCGCAAATGGGGTTGAGTTCGGATACCTCAGCGCTGGCGACCCCAAGGGGCGGCTGGCGTTGTGCCTCCACGGCTTCCCGGACACCGCCCACGGATGGCGGTTCCTGCTCCCTGTGCTGGCCGATGCCGGGTTCTTCGCGGTCGCACCGTTTCAGCGGGGCTACGCGCCGACGTCGGTGCCGCCAGATGGTCGCTACCAAACGGGAGCGTTGGCAATGGACGCGATCGCGCTGCACCAGGCGTTCGGCGGCACACCTGATGCCGTGATCATCGGTCACGATTGGGGTGCAAGCGGCACGCATGCCGCGGCCGTGTTCGAACCAGCACGATGGGCAAAGGTGGTCACGATGGCCGTTCCGCCCGGCCCCGTGATGGGCATGTCGTTCCTCACCAATCTCGCGCAGGTGCAGCGCAGCTGGTACATGTTCTTTTTCCAACATGCACTCTCCGACGTCGTCGTGGCCGCCAACGACCTGGCGTTCATCGACATGCTGTGGTCGCAGTGGTCCCCTGGGTACGTCGC
>JANLPB010000053.1:0-4897 GCA_031366885.1 Ilumatobacteraceae bacterium | reverse complement strand
TCAGGAGGAGATACGCCACCTCGAGGTAGGTGCTCTTCTCGGCGAGCTGTTCGATGGGATACCCGCGATACCGCAGAATGCCCTTGTCACCATCGAGGTAGGTAATCGCACTCTTGCACGCAGCGGTTTGCATGTACGCCGGGTCGTAAATGAACAGCGACGGGTCCAGTTCACGAACTGCCGTCGCAGGGAAAACGCCGCCTTCGATAGGGACCGTGACTGTCTTCCCTGTGCGATCGTCAGTGATGGTGATGGTGTCGGGCATGTTGTTCCCCTCGGTGACACGACGTGGTTGGTGAGGGCTTTTGTCCCCCGACGGTGAGACTATCCGCGACGGGTCCGCCGACGCCCAACCGGCGGCGAGATCCGGGCAGCGTCCGATCAGAGCGGGGTGTTGTCGTGCTGGCGAGCTTGGAGGCGCTCACGCTTGTCGACCAGCATCAGTAAGGCCTCGCCGATGATCTGGCGGGTTTCGGCTGGGTCGATCACTGCGTCGACATAGCCGCGCTCGGCAGCGATGTACGGGTTGAGAAGTCGTTGCGAATAGTCCGCCTCGAAGGCTGCCCGTTCTTCGGGCGTCGCCCTCCGCTGCAGAATCGCTGCGGCCTGCCCGGCACCCATCACCGCCAGCTCGGCCCATGGCCACGCGAGACAAAGGTCGTTGCCCATCTCTTTGCTGTCCATCACGATGTATGCGCCGCCGTAGCTCTTGCGCAGGATCACGCAGATGCGTGGCACGGTGGCCCGGCCGTACGCAAAGACCAGTTGGGCGCCGTGGCGGATCATGCCGCGCCACTCCAGGTCCTTGCCAGGGTAGAAGCCAGGCGTGTCGACCAGCGTGATGATGGGCAGGTTGAACGCATCGCACGTCGCCACGAACCGGGCGGCCTTCTGCGACGCGGGAATGTCGAGCGTGCCGGCGAGCGCGAGCGGTTGGTTGGCCACGACACCAACCGGCATGCCGCCGATCGTCGTGAGGGCGGTGACAACGTTGGCCGCCCAGCGCGGGCGAAGCTCTAAGAGCTCCCCGTCGTCGGCCAGCGATCGGATGACTGCCCGCACGTCATAGCTGCCGGTGGAGGTAACGGGAATCAGCGCGCCGGCCTCGGGGGTCTGACGCCCGATCTCGTCATCGGTGGGCCACAGCGGAGGTTCCTCGTCGTTGTGTTGCGGAAAGTACGCGAGCAGCTGACCGGCCAGTTCGATGGCCTGCTCGAGGTCGGCCGCGACCAATGTTGTTGCACCGCTGTACCTGCTGTGGCTGGCGGCGCCGCCCAGCTCGTCATTGTCGATGACGACGCCGGTGAAGTCGGCGACCATCGTGGGCCCGCTGACGAATGCGTACGCGGCCTCGGTCATCACGACATGGTCGGCGATGCCCAGCAGTAGCGCCGGCCCGGAGACTGCCGGGCCGTCGACGAGCAAGATGGTGGGAACGACGCCCGAAC
This sequence comes from Ilumatobacteraceae bacterium, assembly GCA_031366885.1. Classification (GTDB taxonomy): domain Bacteria; phylum Actinomycetota; class Acidimicrobiia; order Acidimicrobiales; family Ilumatobacteraceae; genus UBA668. The sequence continues at coordinate 3,449 of JANLPB010000053.1, read as the reverse complement.
AATCGGTCAGCGCGCGGGCCGCTTTCCCCCAGCCGTGCAGCGCACTGAAGCCCTCGACGATGTCGGCACCGCTGGAACGCAGCACGCCGATGAGTGGCAGCTTTTTGGTGAGCGCCGTGTGCGCCGCATGCTCCAGCATCGACGACGATTCGCTGGACAGGGCCCCCTTGCGGTCAGTGGCATCGACCTCTGCCCAAACCACGCTGCGGCCATCGAAGTCGCGAACTTCCGCGCGGACAGACCCGGGAACCTTGCTGCGGAGCGCGACGGGGGCCATTGCCCAGAGACTAGACCGAGCGGCCGAGTGGGAAAGCGTCCGCGCCCACGTAGAGCCCAGGCTGCTTGGCGCCCTGGAGGGCAATCACCTCGCGCAACACCGCTTGCAACGCGCGTGTCGGGGGCCCCGGGCTTGGACGACGGCGCTGGACCCAGCCCACCACCCGGCGCGGAAGTTCGGGAACGACGATGCGTTTGAAGTCGCCCTTGAGCCATCGCGGCACGGCGGTTGCCGGCACGATTGCGGCACCAAAGCCTTCGAAGGCGAGCGACGTCAGCAGCCGCACACCATCAATCTCTACCTGAGCTTCCAGCTCGACGCCAACGCCGGCCGCGGCTCGGTCGATGGCGCGGCGAAGCACGGCACCGACGGGTGGCAGCATCAGTGGTTCCGACGCCAGTTCGGCGAGGGGAATGGTGTCGCGTTCCGCCAGGTGGTGGCGAGTGTGGACGAGCAGCACCAGATCCTCCGCAAAGAGCGGCTCGACAGCCACTTCGAGGTCGTCGACGGGAAGGTGGACGATGATCGCGTCGAGCTGTTGGCCGAGGAGGCGGGGGAGCAGATTGGTGGTGTTGCCCTCGTGCACCGTGACGTGCACGCCAGGGTGCTGCTTGGCCAACTGGGTGAGCAGCTGGGGGAGGAGCCACCGAGCGGTGGTGCCGATGACCCCAAGGCGAGTGTCGCCGCGGACTTCATCGCCACGGCTGGCCATCTCGTCGGTGATCTCGTCGAGTTCGTGCAGCACCCGGCGCGCCTTCTCCACGACCACTAGGCCTTCGTCGGTGAGGCCACCACGTTGGCGGTCAACGAGAATGACCCCAAGCTCACGCTCGAGACGTGCAATGTGCCCGCTGACATTGGATTGCACGGTGTAGAGGGCCCGTGCGGCAGCCGAGAACGTGCCGTGATCGGCGATGGCGACCAGTGTGGTGAGCTGGCGGAGGTCCATCGCTAAAAACGATACCGAGTATCTTCTAAATGCGCTTGAAAGATCACTCGTTCACGTGATAACTTTCACATGTTGTTCGAAGCGGGTTGTCCCCCAATGACTCGCTCGACACGAACCCACCAAAGTGGTTCCCCCAAATCACAGGGTTCAAAAAGGTTGAGAGGCCCCGCTTCCCCCAAGCGGGGCCTTTCCCGTTTTGTCGTCGGGATGGGGGTTTCTCGTGGGAAGCACCGTGCCGTACAGTGACGCCATGACCAGTGACCCCACCACCCGAGGCGCTGCCTTCTTCGACCTCGACCGCACGTTGCTGGCGGGCGCATCGGGCGAAGTGTTCTCTCATGCGATGCGCGAGGCGGGCTTGGTCAGTCGCTCGATCCCCGGCGAGAACATGCTCTACAAGCTGTTCAACACCATTGGTGAGACGTTGCCCTCGATGGCCTTGGCCCGTCAGGCCGTGACGTTCGCCAAGGGTCGGCAGCGCTCGGTCGTACAGCAGGCGGCGAACAGTGCAGCGGCTCCGTTGGCAGCTCTCGTGCAGCCACTGGCCACACCCTTGTTCGCAGAGCATCGTACCGCTGGTCGGCCGATCGTTCTGGCGACGACCAGCCCCTATGACTTGGTCAAGCCGTTGGCCGACCTACTGGGTCTCGACGACGTGGTCGCCACCCGTTATGGCGTCAACGCCGACGGCACGTACGACGGCACCCTCGACGGGCCCTTCGTGTGGAGCGCCGGCAAACTGGCGGCCGTTCGTGACTGGGCCGTCGCCCACGGCATCGACATGGCGGAGAGCTTTGCGTACAGCGACAGTGTCTACGACACGCCGCTGTTGGCAGCTGTTGGACACCCGTTCGTGGTGAACCCTGATCCGCGGATGAAGCTGATGGCAGCGGCTCGCCGGTGGCCAACCCTGGACCTCTCCGCTGCGGCGGACCTCGTGAAGGATGTGTCGTCGATGGCAAGGATTCCGGTGGTGAACATGGAGATCCAGCGGCTGGCGTTGAGTCTCACTCATCCGCTGTTCTTCCCGTATGCGAAGTTCCGCATCAGCGGCACTGACAACATCCCGACCGAGGGCCCGGCCATCATCGTGGGAAACCACCGCAGTTATTTCGACGCTGCGGCGCTAGCGATCGCGATTGCTCGCACGGACCGGACGGTGCGTTTCTTGGGCAAGAAGGAAGTATTCGATGCCCCGGTCGTCGGGCAGATCGCGTCGGCCATGGGCGGCATTCGGGTCGACCGGGGGACCGGCAACGACGGGCCGCTGGAAGCCGCAGCGGAGGCGCTGGCCAACGGCGATCTCGTGGCGATGATGCCCCAGGGCACCATCCCGCGGGGAAAGGCGTTTTACGACCCGCTGCTAAAGGGTCGCTGGGGTGCTGCTCGTTTGGCGGCGATGTCGAAGGTGCCGGTCATCCCTGTGGGCATGTGGGGCACGGAGAAGGTCTGGCCGCGGTCGGCAAGAGTGCCCAACGTGCTCAACGTGGTCAGCCCGCCCACCGTGACGATCACTGTCGGTGCACCCGTGAAGCTGGTGTACCGCAGCGTCGATGTTGACACCAAGCGGATCATGAAGGCACTGATGGATCTGTTGCCGGCAGAGAGCCGCGAGCACGGTGAGCCCACCGCCGAGGAGATTGCGCTGGCCTTGCCGCCGGGTTACAAGGGCGACCTGCAGCATGAGTCGCTTCGCCGTCCGGGCAGCGACTGACACAGCCGCCTCTCGCGGCCGTCGCACCACTCTGCGTCAGATTGTCAAGAACTGCAACTCTCAGGTAGAGCGTGAAGGTTGTCATTGCCCCAGCTCAGACGGTCTTGACCTCACGAGACCGAATCAAGACGAATGGGTCAAACGAACCATTTTCGCCACCTTCCGTGACCGTTAGAGTTCCTCTATCCGAAGCGAGGAGTGGGTATGTTTCAGGTAGCGGGATCAGACAATTCGCAATCGACGGTCATCGATCGCACGCGTTCAACCATCGGCAGGGCATTGCGCCTGGTCGCTGCGCTGGTACTGGCTGTGCCAGTCGTTGCGACAGTGGCCGGCGTATCGACGGTGTCAGCGACAACGTCGTTGGTGCCACAGACCGCCTTCGAAATTGACGGCAACCTGCCGGTGAACGGCAATGGTGGCGTGCCAAACGTCAGCGTCGCTGGCGACTGGGGTGTCAGCACCGGCAGTGCATGGACCGGTGGCACATACGGGCCCGGGCTGACGCC
>JANLPB010000047.1:0-6987 GCA_031366885.1 Ilumatobacteraceae bacterium | reverse complement strand
TTCACCTCCAACACCTCGCCGTCGCCCAACAGCACCCCCTCGGCATTCGCGCTCTCCATGTGGATGGGCGAGCCGGGCTGCCAGTCGGTCACCATTGCCGCGCCGAAGTTGTACTTGGCGCGAATCTCGGGGTCGGTGATGGCGTGCCACAGCCGCTCGGGCGTGGTCTGAATGTAGATCTCGAAAACCTTTTCCATGGTGTGCTCCAGTTCGTGTTTGAGGTCGATGAGCCCGGCGGCCCACGGTGCGGTGTACTTGTCGATCCAGCGGTCGTGGACCTGGCGGATCGGCACGGGGTTGAGGAAGTGGAGCTTCTCTCGACCGCGCCGCTTGGTGACGATCAGGCCGGCGCCTTCCAGCACGTTGAGGTGCTTCATGACCCCGATGCGACTCATGCTGAAGTGCGCCTCCAATGCGCTCAGCGTTTGCCCGTCGGCGCGGAACAATTCGTCCAGCAATCGCCGCCGAGTCGGGTCGGCGAGTGCTCGAAAGATCGCGTCCACGGCGATCACTATATGTAACCATATGGTTACCTGTCAACGGGCTGTGTTGAGCCGGTCAGCCAGTGGTGATGGTGCCCGCTGCAATCGCCGGGAGGAGGCCCGCGTGGTCGCGTTCGGTCTGGTCGCCGTACGCCGAGGCAAAGTTGGCGATGGCTTCCGCAAAGCGATCGCTGGCACCGAGGTAGCCGCTGATGGCGACCGAGTCGCCGGTACGCGCATGGGCGCGCGCAAGCGCCCGCCCGCACCTCTGCGCGTAATGAGCGAATCCGTCGCGGCTCATGGTGGCGACGTCGATGCTGCCCTTGACGTCCCAAAGCTGGCGCACGAAGTAGTGGATGCCCGTAGTCGGGTCGGTGCCCCAACCCAGCAACAGCCGGTCCACAGCGTCGACGCGGTCAGGCGGCGGCGTCCATTGCTGGTGCGATGTTCGTGGAGTGTCGGCGCGCAGGGCTTTACCGGCAGCGCTGCGTTGCGCTGGAGCGTCGAGTGGTTCGTCGAACGATGCAAGCGTGGTGGAAGGCCGGGCCCGTCGGTTGGTCACCGCCCATCTTCCCAGACGTCACCGGCCACCAGTGTCGGGTCGCCCGCCCAGGAATCGCTCGACAGTTTCGTCGGCTGTGCGGCGACTGCGCGGGTGACCGGTGACCGCTTCCAGGAACACGTCGCGGTGTACGGCGAGCAACTGCAGCGCGGAAGTTGCGGTCACGGTTGCCGTGCGGGGGATGTCGCGCACCAGCGCGATCTCGCCAAAGCTCTCGCCGGGGCCGAGGTTGCCAACGTGCGCTCCGTCGATCGTCACCTCGGCCGTGCCCTCGTCCACGAGGTAGTAGCTGTCGCCGATGTCGCCCTGCGCGATGACGACGCTGCCGGCCGCGACCAGGTGAGGCTCTGTCTCGCGAGCCAATCGCTCCACCATCGGCGCCGGCAGCGGCGCGAACAGAGCGTCGGCAAGCAAGCGTTCGACGACCGCCTCGTCGGCCATCGGGACCTCGGCGCCGTGGCGACGAAGCCGCACCACGCAGATCAACACAAACACGAATAACGCCACGGCGAGGATGACGAACGCGTTGCCGAGCGAGGTGGCCGGCACCAGCACTGTAACGGCAAGCGAGCCCATCGCGATGGCGCCCATGCTGAGTCCCTCGAGGATGCCGAACACCCGCGCCAGCACGTCCGCTGGTGCCTGCCGCTGAATTGTGATCGACGAGATGAGCGCCAAGACTGTCTCGCCGGCGCCGACGAGCGCGAACGCAAGAACAGCGGGGCCGAATTGCTGGATCGCGGCCAGCGCCAGCAGTCCGACGCCTATGAACGCGGCGGCGGAGACGTACTGCCTGTCCAGTCTCGGGCTGCGAACCAGTCGGGTGGTGCCAACAGCGCCGACGATCGCACCCAACCCGTACGCGGCCGCCAGCCAGCCAGCCTGGTTGTTGGCCCCGTCCAGTCGTGCGTCGGCGAAGGTGACGAAGATGACGTCGGCGATTCCTTTGATGAAGCCGGCCGATGCACCAAGAATCAGCAGTGCGCGCAGACGCTGGTGTGTTCGCAACGCTCCAAACCCGGCGAAGATCTCGGCGATCACATCCGCCGTGTCCACGGCTGGCTGTCGTGCGGCATCGTCGAGCGGATCGACGACTACCACGGCCACGGTTGCAGAGGCCAGGATGACGGCGGCCGCGATGAACACGGCGGTCGGTGACCAGATACTGATCAGTACACCAGCGGCGAGCGGCCCGGCGAAAACGCCGACCTGTTGAATCAGGCCGGTCACGGCGTTGGCTGCCACAAGGTCGCGTGGGGAGTGGGTGATAGTGGGTAGCAGCGAGCCCATGACCGGCCGTGTGAACGTGATGGACGTGGCAGCGCATGCCGCGGCCAGGTACGCCGCCAGCCACCAGCCGGCTGCCATCGCGCCGGCCGTAGCCGCCATGGAAATCGCCTGCGCGAAGTACCCGAAGGCAAGTGCACGCTGGGGCCGGAAGCGGTCACCCGCGTACGCGGCGAACGGCGCGGCGATGATGCCGGGCACGAGTTGCGCGACCGCAACGATGCCGACCTCGCGGGGCCCACCGCGTTGGAGTGCGTACACAAGAATTGCCAACCAGCTGGCATGTTCGCTGAAGGCAAAAGCGACGAAACTCAGCTGAACCCTTCGCATCCCCGGTGTCCGTGCGACGCGAAGGAGGAGGGCGACCTGGCCGCCACCGCTGCTCATCCGGGACACCATAACCCGCTACCATCGCCCGGGTGCAGGTCCACTTCTGTGGGGTCCGAGGATCCTCCCCAAGTCCCGGAAAAGCGTTCGAACGAGTCGGCGGGAACACATCGTGCGTCGCCATCGCGCTCGATGGCGAACTGCCGTCGCTGATCATCGACGCGGGAACCGGCGTGCGCAACGTCACCGCGTTGTTGGGTGGCAACGCGTTCGACGGCACGATCATCCTCGGACACCTTCACTGGGACCACATCACCGGTCTTCCATTCTTTACAGCCGGTGACCGTCCCGATGCCCGCGTGCATCTGATGGTCCCCGAGCAGGGCGGAGTCGATGCACTGTCGCTGGTGACTCGCGTGATGGGTCCGCCCGTGTTTCCGATCACGCCCGACCAGCTGCGCGGGAGTTGGACGTTTTCGACATACGGTGAAGGTCACTTCGACGTCGGCTCATTCTCTGTGCTGGCACGCGAGATCCCCCATACAGGCGGTCGCACGATGGGGCTGAGGATCACCGATGGCACCTCGACGATCGCGTACTTGTCGGATCACTCGCCACACGATTTGGGGCCCGGTGCGGATGGTCTGGGCGAGCTGCATCCGGCGGCGGTTGCCCTCGCCACTGGCGCCGACCTTCTGATCCATGACGCGCAATACACCATTGATGAACTCCCGCAGCGTTCGACATGGGGTCACGCGGCGGCCCAATATTGCGTGACGCTGGCGAAGCACTGCGGCGTTGGTCGGGTGCGCATGTTCCACCACGATCCCTCGCGAACCGACGAGCAGGTGTTCGCGCTGCGCGACGAACTCGCGGCGATCAACGACATGGCAGTCGAAGTTGCGGTCGAGGGCGATTGCGTCCAGTTGTAGGATTCGCTGGCAGCGGTCGCCTCGTTGCCGTGACGGTTTGCAGCTCGCTTCGAGCGTTCACCTCCTCGTAACAAAGCCCGAATGACTGCGTTACACCGCGCAGCCAGACTCGAACAATGCACGGGAGCCCGCTGCGGCTGAGCGACGAACTCCTCACGATCGAGCGCGTTGCCGTGCTGCATGGTGTTGGTCTGTTCCGCGCCGTGCCCGGGCACGAACTCGTTCCGGTCGCGCGGATGGTGGAGGAGGTGCGAGTGCCGAGCGGCACCACGTTCATCGAGCGCGGAGCCATGGAGGACTGGTTGTTCGTGGTCGCCCTCGGAGCAGTGCGCGTACACATCGACGACCGGCTGGTGGGCGAGGTGGGGCCCGGAGGCGTGGTGGGCGAACTTGCGGTGCTTGTGCCAGCGCCGAGGGCGGCTTCGGTGACGGCGATCGAGCCGACGCTGTTGCTACGACTTCGGCGCCAGCCGTTCGAGGAACTGCTCGAAGATCGGCCGGAAATCTCGCGGGCGATTATCACGGCCCTCGCGAAGATGCTGCAGGCGGGAACCCCCTCCGCTCCAGGACCCGCCGAGTCGTGATAGCAGTGACGGTCGAGAGCGACAGGCCCGCGCCATCGAGTCGTGCGGCTGTCGCGCTGCTCGCGGCGCAGGCCCTTGCTCTCGGGCTGTTGTCGGCCTGGGTCACTATTTCTGCCAGTGCCATCTTCCTCGACACCTACGGGTCTGGTGCGTTACCGCTGACCTATGTTGGGGCAGCTGTGGCGGGCGTGGTGGCGAGTGCCGCGCTCACGCGAGCATTCCGGCGGCGCTCGCTGGTTTGGGTGACGGTTCGAGTTCTGGGCGCCCTCGCTGTGGGGCTGGCGGCCTCGTTCGCACTTCTGTGGAGGTCCGGCCCGGCGACCTCCGTCGCGTTGCTCGTACTCATTCCGATTGTGGTTCCCGTCGGGTTCATGTTCGTCGTGGGCCAGGCCGGCATGCTGCTCGATGTCCGGGCGCTCAAGGCTTCGTATGCGCGGGTGATCGCCGGCTTCGCTCTCGGCTTTGTAGTTGGCGGCGTAGCTGCCCCCGGCTTGCTCGGTTTGTTTGGCCGCACTGAGGTGCTCCTGGCCCTCGCCGCGTTAGTGGCGGTGGCGTTCATGCTGCTGGTGTGGCAGACAGCGCGCCGCTTTCCGGAGGCATTGTCGGCGGTGGAAACGAATGGAGCCGACACGCCACGACCAACGATGCGGTCCCTTCTGAGCGATCGGTATGTGATGCTCATCGTTGCGTTCCAGATGCTGTCGGCGATCGAGAGCCAGTGGTTGGATTTTCTGGTGTTCGACCGTGCGGCTCAACGCTACGGATCCAGCGCGCAGCTGGCCAATTTCATCGGTCGGTTCACCGCCATCGCGTATGGCACTGACATTCTGTTCTTGCTGTTGGTGGCCGGGCTGTTGCTGCGGCGTTTCGGCCTTCGCTACGGGCTCACCGCGAACGCGCTCGGCGTCTTTGTACTGGTGGTCGCGACCATCGTTGCAGGCTCTGTTCAAGGCATGACGACCACCCTCGTCTTCGCCCTCGTTGTGGCGTCGCGAGTCAGCGACCTCACGCTCAGCGATGGCACGTCTCGGACATCGCTGAGTGCCGCGTACCAGGCAGTTCCAACGGTGCAGCGGCTTGCGGCTCAGGCCACTGTCGAGGGTTTGGCGGTGCCGGTGGCGATTGGCGCCAGCGGGCTCGGCATCATTGCGTTGCGCCACACGGTGGGGACCAACGGTGTCGCACTTTCGGTAGCGACGGGCGTCGTGGTGGCGGCTTGGGTCGTGGTTGCCTTCAAGGTTTACGGGGGTTATCGCGTCAACCTGCTGGCCAACCTTCGGCATCGCACGCTCGATCCGTCGACCATCACCATCGACGATGCCGCCACGCTCGCAGCCATCGACCGGTTGCTCGATAGCAGCGATGAACGCGAGGTTCGTCTGGGCCTGCAAGCCATGGAAGCGGCGGATCACGCCGACCGTCTTCGGCGGCTCGAGCAGAAGGCCAGCGACGATCGTGTGGGCGTGCGCTCATACGCGCTGGCTTGCTTGGCCGAGATCGACGCGGTACGCGCTGCTGTGGCTGCACGCGCTGGCGCGCGTCACGGTCTGCCGCTTGCGAGAGCCGCCAGTGCCCGAACGCTGGCCGCTACTTCGCGCGCTGGGGACGACGCTGCCGCAGCGGACCTCGAACTCTTCGTTGCTCTTTGGGGAGACCCTGAGCCCGAGGTGCGGTTGGCGGCGGCCGCTGGAGTCGCCGCGCTCGGCGATGAGGGGGCTCGGGAGCGTCTCTCAAATGTTGTTTCCGACCTCGCGCTCAGTGAAGGCGTCGAGGGCCCGGTATTCGCGGCTCGAGTGTTGGAGGTCTGCGGGGCTGGTTCCGACATCGATCGTGGTCCGCTCCGCACGCTTCTTACCCACGCTGACCCTGATGTGGTCGATGCCGCGCTGGCGGCTGTTCGCTGGCCGGACGACGAAGCGCTGCTCGCGCAAATCGTCGCGCAACTCAACGTGCGACGCACGGCCGCGGCAGCAGTGAGTACGTTGGCGGCCGGTGGTGGTCCGGTGCTGCAGTTCGTGGATGAGGGCCTCAGCGGCGGGCATCGGCTTTCCGCGAGTGGGCAGGAACTGCTGGCGCGGGTCGCGCGATTGATGGGAAGCCCCGAGTCGGTCGGTGTGCTTCACCGCCACATTGGGCATCGCGATCGTGAGATTGGAAGGGCAGTGCTGAGGGCGCTCGCCGAGCCAGTTACGCCAGAGGGTGGGGCTGCGGTGCGCAGCAGTTTGTCGTTGAACAGCTCGCTGGATGTGGTGATCGGCGATGAGGTGCTTCGTGGCGCCGCGGTGCTTCGGGCAGTCTCGGCGTTGCCCGATGTCGCGGTCTTTCTCGGCCTGCGCCGAGCGCTGCTCGACGAGCTGCTGCTCGTTCAGCAGCGATTGCACGCGTGCCTGTCGATTCGATATGGGGCGGAAGCGATGAGCGTGATTGCGTTCCAGCTCGCCCAGCCCGACGTACGGTTGCAGGCCATGGCGCTCGAATGGCTGGATGTCACGCTGGTCGGTGCGGAGTGCGGCGTGGTGCCGCTGTTGCAGCCCGGCCTAGCCCCCGAGGATCGCCTTGTCGCGATCGGCCGGTGGGTCCCTCTTCCATCGATCTCGTTGGAAGAAGTGATGCGCGACCTCGTGTTCGACGAAGGTGACCATTGGCGCAGGCCGTGGCTAACTGCCTCGGCCCTGCAAGTGGCAGCCAACTCCGGCCGGCCCGATTTGGTCGCGCTGGCCTACGAACGCTCGGAGTTGCAGGGGGAACAACGCGACGGACCCTCCCTGATCATCAGCGAAACGATGGCCGCACTGGCCGCCCGAGCCTCCTGC
>JANLPB010000015.1:0-8695 GCA_031366885.1 Ilumatobacteraceae bacterium | reverse complement strand
GGTCGCGTGGCACTCGCACCTACAGCCGACGTGTTGCCGACGTTGCTAGAGCCGAATGACAGCGTCGAGAGCGAGATCCAACAGCCGGTCACGAGCACCGGCCTGTTTCTCCCAGTTGCGGTGGTCCCATTCGGCGGCGCTGACATCGTCTCCCGCGTAAAGCAGTTGGGCGTAGGTGGCTCCACGAAAGGCGGCACACGCGAACATCGCCGACACTTCCATCTCGACTGCCAGGCAGCCCTGCTCACGCCGACGAGCGACTTTCGCCGGCGTCTCGCGGAAGAACGCATCGGTTGTCCACACCAGACCTCGATCGTGAGGAACCCCGGCCTCGGTGAGCACCTGGTCGATGGCAGCCAGCGCCCGCGGATGCGGTGCAACTTCGGCGTCGAACGGGGCGTAGTGATAGCTGGTGCCCTCGTCGCGCACGGCTCCCGTGGGGATGATGACGTGCCCGACATCAAAGCCGGGCCTGACGATGCCGGCGCCGCCACACCCGATGAATTGCGTCGCGCCAAGGGCGATGACGACTTCCAGTGAGGTCACGGCCGCGGGCGCGCCCACGCCCGGGCTGACGAGGGCGACCGGTACTCCACGATGCTCGATGACACAGATCGGATGGTCGCCGTGCTCGAAGGGCACATGATGCACTGGCTCGATTCCTGCAGTGCGTTCGCGCACGACGTTGCCGAACCAACACATCACCGCATGCTGCGGGAAGCCCAGACGCGCCTGATGAATACTGGGGTTGATCACCGCGTCCGGCGAAGGATCAAACTCGAACAGCGGCGATGTCGGTGAAATCAACTCAACCGCCGCTGACTGTGCGGCGAATCTCGACAATCTTCTCTTGCGAGTGGTTGGCGTCGTCGCCCTGATCACCAAGCATCTGCGCGCGGTCCTTCGCTGCCTCGCGCTCGGCAATCGTGGTGTCCACTCGGGCGAGCGCTGCTTCCGTGCCGTGCTCGTGAATGAACTCGGCCCACTCCACCAGCGCTTCCACCATCTCGTTCTCGGGCACGACAGCGACGTTGCGACCCTTCACGAAGAGGTGGCCGCGCTTGTTGCCGGCGGCAATGCCAAGGTCGGCTTCGCGGGCCTCGCCGGGCCCGTTGACGACGCAGCCCATGACAGCCACCTGTAGTGGAATCTTGCGATCACCAAATGCCTTCATTGCCCGATTGGCGATGTCGATGACGTCCACCTCAGCACGCCCGCAGGACGGGCACGCGATGAGGTCGACGTTCTTGCGCTCACGAAGGCCGAGCGCCTCCAGCAACTGACGGCCGGCACGAGCCTCCTCCACCGGGTCGGCGGTGAGGCTGTAGCGGATGGTGTCGCCGATGCCTTCGAGGAGCAATGTCGCTATTCCTGCGGTGGCCTTCAAGAGACCGGCGGGCGGCGGCCCTGCTTCGGTGACTCCGAGGTGCAGCGGCGCGTCGGTGACGTCGCTGAGCTGCCGATATGCCTCGACCATCATTGGCACGTTGGAAGCCTTCACGCTGATCTTGTAATCGGTGAAGCCGACCTCATCGAAGTAGGCAATTTCCTTCAGGGCACTCTCCACCATCGCTTCCGGCTTCAGGCCGTCGTACTTCTCGTACAGCGCGGGATCGAGCGAACCACCGTTGACGCCGATGCGAATCGGCAGGCCGCGATCCTTGGCCTCAGCCGCGACAGCCTTGATGTGTTCTGGGCGACGAATGTTGCCGGGGTTCAGCCGCAGTCCGTGAACGCCGGCTTCCATTGCTGCCAGCGCCATCTTGTACTGGTGGTGGATGTCGGCGATGATCGGGATCGGCGACCGCGGCACAATCTGCGCAAGGCCTTCGGCGGCCTCCTGTTCGTTGCAGGTGCAGCGCACGATGTCGCAACCCGCAGCAGCCAATGCATAGATCTGCTGCAACGTGCCTTCGACGTCGGCCGTCTTGGTGATGGTCATCGACTGCACCGTGATCGGTGCGCCACCGCCCACGGGCACCTTGCCCACGAAGAGTTGACGAGTCGTGCGTCGTTCGAAGCTCACGTGTCCAGTGTGCCAGCTCTCGCCACCCGAGCGACGGCTAGGCCTTGGCGACGTCGAGGTAGAGGCCGGTGAGGAACATGAAGGCGAGCAGCGCGACGCAGGCTGCAGCGACCGGCATCAGCTTGTTGATGTCGGCGTAGTAGCGCTTGCCCTTTCGTGACCGCAGCCGCTCGTAGGTGGCGATTGCCGCGTGGCCGCCGTCGAGCGGCAGCAGCGGGAACATGTTGAACACGCCGACGGCCAGGTTGACCCCGGCCAGGAATGCAAGGATTCCCGCCCAGCCATCCTGCTCGCCGACATCCGAACTGATGCTGGTGGCGCCAACTATCGTGCCCGGGCGCGTTGTCGGGTCGTCGTTGGTACCCACCAGGTGCCCCCACACGGTCACCGGATTGATGACCTTCGCCACGGCCACGGTTGTACGGCCGACGCCGACCACGAGATCCTTGGGACCTTCCCACAGCGCCGTGCCCAACGACATCGGGACGCGAGCCTCGGATGTTGAGTTCACGCCGAGGTATCCCCGGACTTCACCGGCGGCGACTGCGGGGCTCTGCGTCAGCACTGCCGTCAGGACAAGGGGTTCCCCGTCGCGCACGACCGACAGCGTCACAGGCGTGCCGGGTTGTGTGGCCGCCAGCAAGTTCCGGAACTCCTCCGACGTGGGCACCGCCGTGCCATCAATCGCCAGAATCACGTCGCCCGCCATCACACCAGCATCGGCCGCCGGCGTGCCGGCTTGGACGCGGGCGATGGATACCTGGCCGACTTCAGCGAAGTCCCCGGCAATGGCATACACGCCCGTGATCAAGATCACGGCGATGATGGCATGCATCACGGACCCAGCGGTAATGACCCACATTCGCCGCGCATACGTGCCTTGACGGTAGGTGAAGGGCTCGTCAGCGGGGGCAACCTCATCGACGTTGCTCATCCCGATGATCTTGACGAACCCGCCGAGCGGAATTGCCCGCAGCCCGTATTCGACACCGTTGTGATGTGTGCTCCACACTCGCGGGCCAAAGCCGAGAAAGAACTGAGTGGCCTTCATTCCGCTCTTGCGCGCCGTCCAGAAGTGACCGAGCTCGTGCAGCATGACGGAGATCACCAGACCGACGACAAACACCACCATCCACGGGCTGAGCAATGCGAGCACGACGAACAGGGTCACCCATGCGAGGATGCCAACGATCATCGTTGTCGGGTCGGCCTGTGCCGGCGGCTCGGCCCCCTGGGTGCCGCCGGATACGACCTCTACTTTCATTCGTTCGAAACGGCCGGTACGCGGGTTGGTGGTGTCGTTGCTCATGTGGGAAGGATCTCCAGGGCCACCTGGCGCGCGCGGGCGTCGGCGGCGATGATGTCGTCGATTGATTGATCGGCACTTGGCTCGTAACGCTGAAGGGCAGCGTCGTTGACTTCTGCGATCTGATTCCAGCTCAGGCGTCCCGCGAGGAAGGCCTCGACCGCCACTTCATTCGCGGCACTCAGCCACGCCGGCGCGGTGCTGCCGACGCGACCTGCTTCGTACGCCAGCGCCAGACATCGGAATGTTGCGGTGTCCGGTGCCTCAAAATCGAGGCGGCCGACCTTCGACCAATCGATGCGGCCAAATGGCGTAGCTATCCGTGACGGATAGGCCAGCGCATACCCGATGGGCAGCCGCATGTCGGGCATCGACAACTGGGCGATGGTGCTGCCGTCGGTGAACTCGGCCATCGAGTGCACGACGCTCTGCGGGTGCACGACTACCTCGATGCATTCGTACGGTGTGCCGAAGAGCTCGTGGGCCTCGATGACTTCCAGGCCCTTGTTCATGAGGGTGCTGGAATCGATGGTGATCTTCGGACCCATCTTCCACGTCGGATGGGCGAGGGCATCGTCGACACTGACGTTGGCGAGTTCAGCAGCGGTGCGCCCACGGAACGGGCCACCGCTCGCGGTCAGCACGATGCGACTGACTTCACGGTCGTTGAACGCCGACGAGCGCAGGCACTGGTGGACGGCACAATGCTCGCTATCCACCGGCACCAGCTCGGCACCAGGCGTCGCTCGCAGGGGCTGCACCACCGGGGCGCCAGCAATCAAGCTCTCCTTGTTGGCCAGCGCAAGACGCTTGCCGGCAGCCAACGTGCGAACGGTGACTTGCAGGCCGGCGAACCCCACGACACCGTTCACCACCACGTCGGCGACATCGACCAGATCAGCGAGGTCGGCGACCACCTCCGCAAACGGCAGCGCGGCCGCGACCTCCATCCGACTGGAAGGGTCGGCGACTGCGACAACCTTCGGGCGAAACTCGAGCGCCTGCTGGATCAGCACCTTGACCGACGAACCGACGCCCAACGCGACCACCTCGTAGCGGCCGGCCTCGGCACGCACGACGTCAAGGGTCTGCGTTCCAATGGAGCCGGAGCTACCGGCGATGGCTACACGTACTGCGGTCATGACAACTCAAAGTCTCGCAGGCGGCCACGGCGGATGCACCGCGGTGGCGCAGGTGCTAGCTCACCCAGGGCTGCAGGGTGATGGTCAGGTAGTACACCGCGGGCAACACGAACAGGAAGCCGTCGAAACGGTCGAGCACGCCGCCATGGCCCTTCACGATGGAACCGAAGTCCTTGACGTCGAGGTTGCGCTTGAACATGCTCTCCGTGAGGTCACCGATGGGAGCCATGATCGAGATGACCAGCCCTAACAGCAACAGGTCGCCGGTGCTGTTCCAGGTGCTGCTCTTGTCGGCCACGCCAACCAGGAACATTGCACCGAGCGTCAACACGGTGCCACCCAGGAACCCCTCGAAGCTCTTGTTCGGGCTGATCCAATGCCGCAAGGGTGTCTTGCCAACTGCACTCCCCACGAACAGAGCACCGACATCGTTGGCGACCACGCCGATGGCCAACAGGCACAGCGTGTCGGTGCCGATGAAATTGCCGCCGCCCAAGTTGGAGAGGGCCACGATTGCGGCACCAAATGAACCGAGCACACCAATCCAGCTCACACCCAGCGACGTGATCGCCATGTTGGGCATCGGGTTCGAGTCCAGGCTGGGCGCCCCGATGAAGGAGATCGCCACTGCGACGAAGGCAAGGAACACCACCAGTGGGAGCGCAGCAGTTCCGTAGTGATACACCGCGAACGGCGCGGCAACACAGGCAACGATGCCTGGCACGAAGGCCGGCTGATACCCCTTCTCACGAACGCGATCGAAATACTCGACTGCCGCGAGGCCCAACACCACGATAACAATGGCGCCAACGGCCCACGGCTTGTACTTCAGCGCTGCGACGAAGATGGCGGCAATACCAAGACCGACGGCGATCGCAGTCGGCATATCGCGCCCGGACGTACCACCAGCCGCTTTCGCGGTGGCCGCACGGTTGCCTGGGGCAGGACGGGTGCTCGTGCGACCACGGGCGGTTGCATCGCCGGGACGCGGCCGACGACCAGCCGAGCTGGGCCGCGAGGCAGCGCCGTCGGTTGGGTCGGTGCCGATGGTGATGCGACCCTGCTCGCGTCGAACCGGGACTGATTCGTCGCGGCCGGTTGGCGCTGGCTCCACGAAGGCATCGGCTTCGGACTGCTCGAAGACCGGCGACAAGCCCGTGATGTCGTCGAGACCACCAGCCTGGCCAGCGCCTTCGCGCCAGCTGGGAGCCTGACTGGAGAATGACGACCACACATCAAGGTCGTCAGTCGGGTCGGGGTTCGCACCGGCTTCCAGCACGCGAGGGATCTCGCCCGTAGGAGGCTCGGTCCAATGCGGCAGCGGCCCGGTGTCGGAGTTGCCGAACGAGATTCCTTCGGACCCCTCCGCCGGGGATACTTCGTCAGCGAAAAGCGGCGGACCGAAGTCGCCCTCTTCCTCGTCGCGCCGTCGGCGCCAGCCATCGTCAGTCATACGGAACCCTCCTCGAATGCGCTCAACCTAGACGTCGAGCAGTTCTTGTTCTTTACGCCCGACGGCCCTATCGATCAGCTCGACATGGTCGTGCGTGATCTTTTCCATTTCCTTTTCGGCACGCTCAAGTTCGTCGGCCGAAATGACGCTGGCCTTCTCCGCAGCCTCCAGGTGCTTGCGGGCGTCGCGGCGAACGCCTCGGACGGTGACGCGACCATCCTCCGCCATGTGCTTGACGACCTTCACATATTCCTTGCGACGCTCCTCGGTGAGCGCGGGAAAGTTGATGCGAATGACGACACCGTCATTGCTGGGGTTGACACCGAGATCACTGTCTCGGATTGCCTTCTCGATCGAGGCGAGCGTTGCGCGATCGTGCGGTTTGATCAGCAGTTGGCGAGCCTCGGGTACCTGGAAACCGGCGAGCTGCTGCAGCGGCACCGTCGAGCCGTAATATTCGACGAGCAGGCGCTCGACCAACGCTGGAGTGGCCCGGCCGGTGCGCACAGTCGTGAACTGCACCTGCACATGCTCGACTGCCTTTTCCATCTTCTCGAGCGCGTCGAGGATCGTTTCTTCAGTCACGCTGCCAGCGTATCGATCCTGAGGCATGCCCGCCGCGCATTGACGCAGGGTGCCTGTTCGGCGGCAACATGGCGCTGCTCAGAGTGGACGGTCGCGCACGATGGTCCCGACCGAATCGCCACGCAGAATCGCCTGCAGCGCGCCCGGTGCGGACATGTCGAACACGACAATCGGAATTTTGTTGTCGCGGCAGAACGCAATCGCTGTGGCGTCCATCACCTTCAGGTCCTTGGTCATCACTTCGATGTAGCTGACTTCCTCGTACTTCGTCGCCGTCGGCACCAACCGAGGATCTGCGTCGTACACGCCGTCAACGCCACTGTGGGTGCCCTTGAGCAGCGCGTCGGCGTCGATCTCTGCGGCGCGCAGTGCGGCAGCGGTGTCGGTGGTGAAGTACGGGTTTCCGGTACCGGCCGCGAAGATGACTACTCGGCCCTTCTCGAGATGCCGCATCGCCCGGCGGCGAATGTAGGGCTCGGCAATGCGCGGCATTTCGATGGCGCTCTGCACCCGTGTCGGCTGACCGGCGCGCTCCAGCGAATCCTGAAGCGCAAGTGCGTTCATGACGGTGCCCAGCATCCCGATGTGGTCGCTTTGAGTCGCGTCCATGCCGGTCATGGCACCTTGGCGACCGCGCCAGAAGTTGCCGCCACCGACAACGACGACCACGTCGACACCCATCTCGCGCACCGCAATAATCTCGCGGGCGGTCAGGTCGAGGGTGTCGCCATCGAGGCCTTGACCTGAAGGGCCGGCCATTGCCTCTCCCGACGGCTTGAAGACGATTCGCTTCCAGCGCGGAGAGGTCATGGCCGGCCTTTCATGGTGAGAGTCTCAGCCGATCTCGACCTGTGCGTAGCGCACAATGGTTGCAGAGCCGATGTACTGGGCAACCGACTTGCTGTCGTCCTTTGCGTACGGCTGCTCGAGGAGTGCGACGTCCTTGAAGAAACCCTGCACGCGACCCTCGACAATTTTTGGCAGTGCCGCTTCCGGCTTGCCTTCGTTGCGGCTGACAGTCTCCAACGTTGCCCGCTCGTGGGCCACCACGTCGGCGGGCACGTCGTCCTTGCTCAGGTACTTCGGGCGGGCAAAGCCCACATGGACAGCGACGTCGTGAGCCAGTTCCGGCGTGGCGCCGGCCATTTCGACCAGTACGGCGTTGACGCCACGACCGCCCTGCATGTGCAGGTAGCTGTCGATGACGTTGCCGGCCGCTGCCTCGATGCGGACGACTTCGCCGAGCTCGATCTTCTCTTTGAGCGTGATGCGCAAATCGTCGAGGATCGTGGAGCGCTCGGCCACTGCGGCCTCGCCCTTCTCGATTACGAGGGCGACCAGTGCGGCAGCCTCGGCCTTGAACAGGTCGCTACCGGCGACGAAGTCCGTCTCCGACTTGAGCTTGACAATGGCGCCGACATTGCCGACGATCTCCAACGCAACCAGGCCCTGTGTGTTTTCACGATCGTCGCGCTTGGCGCTCGCCGCGAGGCCCTTCTCACGCAGCCACTGCTTGGCTGCTTCGGCGTCGCCGTCGTTGGCCTCAAGAGCCTTCTTGGCATCCATCATGCCGGCACCGGTTGCCTGGCGCAGCGCCTGTACGTCCTTGGCGGTAAATGCCATTCCTGATCAGCCTTCTACTTCTTCGGTTTCCACTGCATCGGTTTCTGCTGTGTCGGTTTCCACTGCATCGGCGGAAGCGGTCTTGCGCTCCCACTTTGCGAAGCCAGCAGCCACGGCGTTGTCTTCGGTGTCGAACCAGACTTCCGCGATGGTGCGGCCGTAGTACGGAGAATCGGTGGTGTGGAACAACATCGAGTCGGCGTTGCCCTTGATGGTGTAACCCTCGGGGGCGCTGCCGTCGGCGGTGGGGGCTGCGGAGCCAGCACCGTGACCGCCATCGACCACCGCAACGAAGGCTTCAGCTTCGGGGGCTTCGGCGGCCGCAGCCACGCGAGCGTCGCGCTCTGCCTGGGCTGCCGCAGCCTGACGGCGAGCGTCGGCCTGGGCATCGGCGAAGGCGGCTTCGTCTTCGGCGCTGCGCTTGGTGGGAACCACCTGCGGGTTGCGCTTGTTGGCGATGTAACGACCCTCGAGCACTGCCTCGGCAATGACGTGGCACATGAGTGCGTTGGCGCGAATGGCGTCGTCGTTGCCCGGGATGGGGAACTGGATGACGTCGG
>JANLPB010000003.1:0-2519 GCA_031366885.1 Ilumatobacteraceae bacterium | reverse complement strand
GTCGAGCGCGACCACCTCGACGCCCGCACGGAACACTGCGCGGGACTGGTCGCCGTCCCACTCGACGTCGATCAGTCGGGCAGCCTGCTCGGACATCAGGCTCTCTGCGTTGGCGCAGTCGGTGCGGTGCACCGACACGCCGCGACCGCGGGTGACGAACCCGACGATGTCGTCGCCCGGCACCGGTGTGCAGCAGCGCGACAACCGCACCAACACGTCGTCCAGACCCTCGACGTGTACGCCTGCATCATTGCGCGGCCGCCGTGGCCCGCGGCCCCGTGGCAACACAGTGGCAGCAGGCTGCTCGGCATCGTCGCCACTGCGAAATGTGCGCGCCACCTTCTGCGCAATTGACCGGGCCGAGACGTGCCCATCACCCACAGCTGCCAGCAGCGAGTCGAGATCCGCGAACGAGGCAGCTTCGATCTCCTCGAGCACGGCTGGGTTCGTCCACATCCGTTGGATGGGCAGGCCCTCGCGGCGGAACTCCTTGATCAGTTCGTCGCGTCCGGCCTCGACCATGTCCTCACGGCGCTCGCGCGAGAACCATTGCTTGATCTTGTTGCGCGCTCGCGGCGATTCGACGAACTGCAGCCAGTCGCGCGACGGCCCCGCTGACTCGACCTTGGACGTGAAGATCTCACACGTGTCGCCACTCTTCATGTGGTGCGTTAGTGGCACCAGCCGACCGTTGACCTTCGCACCGATGCACGCATGCCCCACCTCGGTGTGCACTGCGTAGGCGAAGTCGACCGTCGTCGAACCGACGGGGAGTGTGACCACCTTGCCCTTGGGTGTGAACACAAAGACCTCGTCTTGCTCGAGGTCGGTCTTCAGGTTCTCCATGAACGCCGCCGGGTCGCTGATCTCGGCCTGCCAGTCGATGATGCGGTTCAGCCAGTCGATATCGCTGGCAGCGCCCTCGTCCTTGTACGCCCAGTGCGCCGCGACGCCCCACTCCGCGCGCTGATGCATCTCTCGCGTTCGGATCTGCATTTCGACTGCCTTGCCACCCGGACCGATGACCGTGGTGTGCAGACTCTGGTACAGGTTGAACTTCGGCATCGCGATGTAGTCCTTGAAGCGGCCCACCACCGGCTTGTAACGCCCGTGAATGCAACCCAAGGCTGCGTAGCAGTCCTTCACCGAGTCCACGATCACGCGGACCGCGATCAGATCGAAGATGTCGTCGAACTCGCGGCCCTTCTGCACCATCTTCTCGTAGATGCTCCACAGGTGCTTCCCGCGGCCTGTCACCTCCGCCGTGATACCCAGTTCTTGTAGCCGACCCTGTACCTCAGCGATGGCTTTAGCGAGGTACATCTCACGCTCGGGCGACCGGGTGGCGACGAGGTGGTCGAGCTCGGCGAAGCGCTTCGGATACAGCGACGCGAACGACAGGTCCTCCAGCTGCTGCTTGAGTTCCTGCATGCCCAACCGGTGCGCCAGCGGTGCATAGATCTCGAGCGTCTCGTGAGCGATTCGTTGCTGCTTCTCGCTTGGCATTGCGGCAATGGTGCGCATGTTGTGGAGGCGGTCGGCCAGCTTGATGATGAGCACGCGCAGGTCGCGCGCCATCGCGACCAGCATCTTGCGCATCGTCGCCGCCTGCTGCGCTTCCTTGGAGTCGAACTGCAGACGTTCCAGCTTGGTGACGCCATCGACGATCTGCGCGACCTCGGCGCCGAAGCCCTTCTCGACGTCGGCAAGCGTGATCTCCGTGTCTTCGACGGCGTCGTGCAAGAGCGCTGCTGCAAGGGAAATTTCGTCCAACCCCAGGTCGGCGACAATCTGAGCGACCGCCAGCGGGTGGTTGATGTAACTCTCACCACTGCTTCGCTGCTGATGACGATGAGCTTGCTTCGCCGTCTCGTACGCGCGATTGATCATCGCCACCGACGCCTTCGGGTGACGACGGCGATACGCGGTGAGCAGTGGTGTCAGTTCTTCGGCGGTCGCGTTCTGGTGGCGGCGCCACGGAAGAACACGATCGACGGCGGCCATCAGTACGTGGCCAGGCTCTCAACCAGGTGGCCCGTCAATCGCTCTCGGCCACCGAGCTCTTCGATCTCCAGGAGAAACCCGAGCCCGACCACCACGCCCCCGAGCGCCTCCACCAAGCGGCACGTCGCAGCGGCAGTTCCGCCGGTGGCCAGCACATCGTCGATCACCAGAATTCGCTCGCCCGGGTGAATGGCGTCTCGATGAATTTCGAGCTTGTCGCTGCCGTACTCGAGCTGGTACTCCTCGCGTACCACCGCCCATGGCAGCTTGCCCGCCTTGCGAACCGGGATGAACCCAGCGCCGATGCGATACGCCACGGGTGCGGCGATGATGAAGCCACGAGCTTCCATCCCCAGCACCCTGTCAACCGGCACGTCGCCGAAGCGGTGGACCAGTTCGGTGATCGACTTGGAGAAACCCTCGGCGTCGCCGAGCAACGGGGTGATGTCACGAAACGTCACGCCCGGCTGAGGGAAGTCTGGAATGTCACGAACGAGTCGCGTGATCCAGTGAGA
>JANLPB010000354.1:0-29760 GCA_031366885.1 Ilumatobacteraceae bacterium | reverse complement strand
CGCACTTCTCAAGCGGTTGCTCGATGCCGGTATGAACTTCACTGAAATCTCTCAGGACCAAGCGGAGAAGCTGGTGAAGGAGTTCGTGAAGGGCGGCCAAGCTCGCCGCAAAGACACCGAGAAATTGGTCCACGAAATGGTCGTCCGCGGCCGCACGGCGACCGAGGGTCTCGTCTCCACCGTTCAAGCGGAGATCAACAAGCAGCTGGGCAAGTTTGCGTCACGCCTTGATGAGGTCGAGGGTCGCGTCGAGGACATCGCCCACAAGGTTGGCCTTGCCAGCAAGCCCGCCGCTCCGCCAGCCGCAAAGGCTGCTCCGGTGAAGAAGGCTGCTCCGGTGAAGAAGGCTGCTGTCAAGAAGGCCTAGCTGTGGCGAGGCGTCAGCGTCTTGACGCGGAACTTGTCCGTCGACAGCTGGTGGAGAGCCGAACCGACGCTGGCCGTGCCATTGCCGCTGGCCGCGTTCTCGTCAACGGTGCGATCGCCGACAAGGCTTCGCGACAGGTTCACGCCGGGGACGCGCTCGTACTCGCCGGCCCGCCCGCCCGATTCGTCAGCCGTGGTGGCGAGAAGCTGGACGCAGCGTTGGAGGCGTTTGGGCTCGATGTCGCGGGTCTGCGAGTACTCGATGCCGGTGCCAGCACCGGTGGGTTCACGGATTGTCTGCTGCAGCGTGGCGCTGGCCACGTCATTGCGTTGGACGTCGGCCACGGGCAACTGCACCCGCGAATTCGCGATGATGCGCGGGTGACCGTATTGGAGCGATTTCACATTCGCGATGCGACGCCGGGCGCTCTCGGCGGCCCTGTCGAACTAGTGACGGCGGATCTGTCGTTCATCTCTCTGCGGCGCGTGCTGGCTCCGCTCATCGGCACCGCGATACCCGGTGGAGCGCTGGTGCTGCTGGTCAAACCACAGTTTGAGGCGGGCAAAGTCGAGGTGTCGCGAGGGCACGGCGTGATCACCGACCCGGAGATTCACGATCGGGTTCGCGACGAGGTGGGCGCTGCGCTCCTCGAAGCTGGGTGTCAAGTACACGGCTGGATGGACTCGCCGATCTACGGTGGCGATGGCAACCGAGAATTTCTTGTGCATGCCTCCACCAACAAGTCAGGATCTGCCGCGTGAGCGCTGTTCTTCTCGTCGCCCATCACGACCGCCTCGAGGCCGCGGCGCTCGCACGCGTCGCCGCCTCGTGGCTGAGTGAGCACGGGCACGATGTGTGGATGTTGCCCGACGACGCAGCGCCACTCGGTCTGGACGAATTGCAATCGGAGCGTCCAGCCGTCGAGGCCGATCTGGCGATCAGCCTTGGTGGCGACGGCACCATGTTGCGCACCGTCAAGCTGGCCGGCGCGGCAAATGTGCCGATCATCGGGGTCAACGTCGGCCTCTTGGGTTACCTCACGGAGGTCGAACCGGATGCGATGCACCACGCGCTTGAGCGGTGGTTTTCGGGGCCCGAAGTGGGCGAGTGGCACATCGACGAGCGCATGCTGCTGGCAGTTTCGCTGCACCAAGCCGGTTCGAGCTCTGCACAGACCTGGACTGCGCTCAACGAAGGTGTGGTCGAGAAGCAGGAAGCAGGGCACACCATTCGCTTGCAAGTGTGGATTGACGGTACGCCGTTCACTTCGTATGCCGCCGACGGCCTGATTCTGGCGACGCCCACCGGCTCCACTGCTTACTCGCTGTCGGCTCGCGGCCCGGTGCTGTCGCCGCGCCTTCGCGCGGTGCTCTTGACCCCCGTGTCGCCGCACATGCTCTTCGATCGTTCGCTCGTGCTCGACCCGTCGGAGGTGGTTGAGGTAGAGGTCATCGGCCACCGTTCGGCAACGCTGTCCATCGACGGTCAGCCCGCGGCGACGATGGCTGAGGGGGATAGGGTTTCCGTCGCTCCGTCGGAGCAGGTGGCGCGCTTCGTTCGCTTCGGTCAGCGCCGGTTCCATCAGATCTTGAAGGCGAAGTTCGGGTTGACGGACCGGTAAATGTTGCAGGAACTCCACATCGAATCGCTGGGCGTGATCGAACAACTCGACCTCGTGCTCGGCGCGGGGTTGACAGCGCTGACGGGCGAGACGGGCGCAGGCAAGACGATGCTCGTCGAGGCGATCAGCCTTTTGGTGGGCGGCCGCGCCGACGCAACAATGGTTCGCCCCGGTGCCAGCGAAGCCCGGGTGGAGGGGCGGTTCGTCAACGGCGACGACGAGTACGTCGTTGCACGGGTCATTCCGGCCGATGGTCGCTCAAGGGCCTACGTGAATGGTCGGTTGGCAACAGTTGGCAATCTCGCTGAACTTGGCGAACGCTTTGTCGATCTCCATGGGCAGCACTCACACCAAAGCCTTCTGTCCGCAAGTGAGCAACGCGACGCACTGGACCGCTTTTGTCATACCGACCTCAGCGCGCTGCGCGCGACGCGGGCGCGGTTGACTGAGCTGGATGCGTCGCTGGCAGCGTTGGGCGGTGACAGCAAGTCACGAGCCAGGGAACTGGATCTACTTCGGTATCAGGTCGCCGAGCTACGTGCCGCGTCCATCGCTGGCGAGGACGAAGATGCTGTGCTGGAAGTCGAGTACGACGAGTTGGCCGGCGCTGTCGAGTACCGCGAGTGTGGTGGCGTGGCAGTTGCGGCCCTGACCGATGATGGCGGGGTGGGCGACGCACTTGCGGATGCCTTGCGTGCCATCGCCGGAAAGGCGCCGTTCGCGGAGCTGGAAGGTCGTCTGCGAGGACTCAGCGCGGAAGCTGCCGATATCGCCGCCGACATTCGATCACGAGCCGACGGAATTGACGAGAGCCCTGAGCGCCTCGAACAAGTGCGTGAACGCATGCAGACGTTGCGCGATTTGCGCCGCAAGTACGGCGACTCGCTGGCGGAGGTGATCGGGTTTCACAACGAGGTCGAAGCACGCCTGGGCGAGCTGGAGGGCTACGAGGAGCGCGTCGCTGCGTTGGAGCACGAACGGCTTGATGCACTACACGCCGAGCGCGTTGCGGCTGCCGACGTCGCCAGTGCCCGGCGCAGTGGTGCCCAAGCGCTGGGCGGCGAAGTCCAGCACCATCTGCGACAGCTGGCGATGCCGCACGCAGCGGTGACGGTGACCGTCGGTGATCACGACCCTGGCGATGAGGTCTCCTTTCTGCTGGCCGCCAACCCCGGCTCACCGCTGTTGCCGCTGGCGCGTGTGGCCAGTGGCGGCGAGCTGGCAAGGACAATGTTGGCGCTTCGGCTCGTGCTCACCGAGGCCCCCGACACGCTGGTCTTTGACGAGGTCGATGCCGGAATCGGCGGGTCAGCAGCGGTCGCGGTCGGCCGAAACCTGGCGGCCCTGGGGGAGCGCCACCAGGTGCTGGTCGTGACGCATTTGGCGCAGGTTGCGGCACTTGCCACCAACCACATCGTCGTCAGCAAGAACGTCGAAGATGCCCGCACGACCACGACAGCGACGCGGATTATCGGGCAGGACCGCATCGACGAGATTGCTCGCATGTTGTCGGGTGACGAAGCCGCGGACTCGGCGCGTCGGCATGCTGCGGACCTGCTCGGTGATCGTGTTGGGTTACCTCCGAAGTGACCAGCGGCGATGTCGACTCGACCTTGCGCATGATCGGCCCGGAGACCGAAACCGGAGTGACCTCCGGCATTCGTCGCGACACCATTCTCGTGACACTGTGCACGTTGCTGTCGCGCGTCACTGGCTTTGGGCGCGTCGTGGCCACGGCGGCAGTGTTGGGGGTCGGCATCCTTGGCGACGTCTACCAAACAGCGAACATGATCCCCAACCTGTTGTTCGAACTGGTTGCGGGTGGCGTGTTGCAAGCGGTGCTCGTGCCCTCATTTGTTGCTGCTCGTCGCTCGGGTGGCAACGCTGAGTTGAGTGAGGCAACACAGGCGACTGCCGGCGTCATCGTGTTAGCTCTGACGGTCGTCGCGGTGATCGGGGCCGCGGTGGCGCCCATCCTCGGTCGGCTGTTGGTGCTCGCCGAACCTTCCGGCGCCGTGGCGGACCGCAAGCTCAACCTCATGGTTCCCATGGTGCTTGTCTTTGTTCCACAACTCGTGTGCTACGGCGTTGCCACGGTGACGAGCGCAGCGCTGAATGCTAAGGGCCGCTACGTCGCGGCGGCTCTCGCCCCGGCCGTCAACAACATCATCGTGATTGCAGCCTGTCTCGCCTTTCGTGCGAGCCGAGGTGATGTGACGGCGGACCTCGATCTCACTGGCCTGCAGTTTGCGCTGATCGCCGGCGGCACGACACTTGGGGTCGTGGCGTCCAGCCTGACGCCAGCGATTGCACTGCGCCGTCTTGGTGTGCAGTGGATGCCACGGTGGCGGCCGCGCCACGTCGCCGTCCAGTCGATGCGTCGTTCGTTCGGGTGGGCCACGTTGTCGATCGTGGGAACGCTGGTGCCAACAGCGGCGGCGTTGGCCCTGGGCAATGGCGCACCAGGCGGTGTCGCCGTATTCGTGTACGCGTTCGCCTTCTACGTGCTGCCGCACGCTCTCATTGCGGTCACGATCGCCACGACGCTTGCCCCCCGTGTCGCCGAAGGGTGGCAGCGCGGCCGGCTCGCAGAGGTTCGCTCGGCCATCGATAATGCGATGCGGATCACGGTGCCGCTGCTGGTGTTGGCGGGTGCCGGCATGGTGGCCTTGGCGTGGCCGCTCACGCGTCTCGTTGCGGGAGTCGGGCAAACGTCCAGCCAGGGTCTCGCCCCGATTGCGTACACCATGGCGGCGTTCGGACCTGGTTTGCTGGGTTACGGCCTTGCGTTCATCATGGCCAGGGTTCTCTTCGCTCTTGGCGATGTTCGCAAGGCGTCGATACTGATGGTTGCCGGTGCGGTGGTGGGCGTGTTGACGATGGTGGTTGCGTCTGCGCTGATGGCCCCTGCATCGCGTGCGGCCGCTCTCGCGCTCGGGTACGGCGCCGCGCAAACCGTTGCGGCCGTACTGCTGACGATCAGAGTGCACGGGCTGACCGGGGCCATGAGCGCACGCCGCGTTGCCCGGATGGCAACCGAGTCCTTCGTGTCGGCAGTCGCCGCCGTGGCGATGATGGTATGGATGGTCAGCAACTTCGACCCAACGCGCCGTCAGGCCCTCGTCGCATTCCTGTTGGGCGGGACGGCTGGTGTGGCCGTCTTCGCCTGCTCGATGACCCTATTTCGCAGTCGCGAGTTGCTGGCCCGCCGCGGCCGCCAGCTTGGCTGAGCGGCGACGCTCGGACCACTTCACGATCTGCAGCCCGCCCAGCAGGATCAGCGCGCCGCCGGCAGCGTCGAGGAAGTAGTGGTTCGCCGTGACGACGATCGCGAAGAGGGTCAATGCGGGGTAGAGGACGGCGAGGATGCGACCGCGCCGGCCGCCGATCTCTTGCCAGATGACGATGGCGCACCACAATGCCCATCCGAAGTGCAAACTTGGCATGGCGGCGTATGCATTGGCGATGGCCTTTGCCGCGCTGCTTTGGTAGTTCCACAGTCCACCGACTTTGTCGAGCGTGTCGACGAAGCAGTCGGGCTTCTCCAACCCGCCGCCGGGACCCATGGCGGGAATGTCGCCACCGCACTGCAGATACAGCCGCGGAGGAGCCAGCGGGAACGCCCAATAGCCGATGAGTGCAAGAAATGTCGTCGCGCCCAGCAGGTTTCGTAGACGACGGTACGCATCGTGCCGCTTGGCGTAGAGCCAGATCAGTAGCCCCGCGGTGATGATGAAGTGCAGCGTGCCGTAGTACACGTTCATCGCCTTGATGAACCAAGTGGCACCGAGAAACGCCTGCTGGATCGCCTGCTCGTGATAGATGAAGATTGTCTTCTCCGCCGACACGAGGAAGTGGGCGTTGCTGTGTGCCCTGTTCTTCACGCCAGCGACATTGGCCAGGCTGCGAATGGTCTGGTACACGTAGTAGAAGCCCAGCACGATGCCGAGTTCACGAAGCCACGCATGCTTGGCCGGCCTGGAGTGGCGGTGTCGCAGCGGATGCGGTGTGGGTTGGGGCGGCGCGGCGGTTTCAATGTCGGCGCACGTCTCCATCTCGGGAATTCTAGGGGCTACGGGGTCAGTTGTCCGTCACGCGTTGCCATACGGCGACTCCGTCGATCGAAGTGACCTGCTCATAGTTGTTGTTCACAAATTCCGCCAGCTCCGGGAACAGGGTCAACGGGTAGTTGCGATAGCCCAGGTCATCAGCAGTGGAGGTGTCAAGCACGAGCGCGGGTGGGTTGGCGAGAAGGCTGCTCATCATCAGCTTCAAGGCTCCCGGTGTGGCAAGCGCCAACGTGACCGCTGGGTCTTCGCGACCACCGGATCGACCGGTGACGAAGTCGCTGTGCACCAGTGAACCGGCCGGAAGTCGTTCGGCGTGGACCAAAACTTCGGGGAACGACCCCCAGATGAACACTCGCTCGGCGGGGGTGGTGTTGTCGTGCACATACGCCGCAAGGTTCGTCGGGCTGGGACGGTCATGGAACGAGCCCGGAACGAACAGCAGCGCGAACGCGATCATGGTGGGGACTGCAACGCCGGTCATCGCCAATCGTTTGGCGCGGCCCGCCAGCGACGCGACGACCGGCGTGGTGAGCACGACGAGCGGCGGCAGGACCTGCAGCCAGTAGTGGCCGAAGAAACGGAAACCGGCCGCGACTGCAGCCAGCCCGGACAGCAACCAGAGCCACAGGTCGCGGTCGTCGCGCCCCTCGGCGCGCAGTGGATTTCGTTGCCGCAGACTGGTCCAGAGGCACACAGCCATCGTGATGTGGAAGCCGATGAACGCCGCGCTCGAGGCCAGACCGCGCAGCGCGGAGATGCCCACGCCGGCGGCGGCAAGGACGAAGCCGGGACTGTTCGTGAAGTTCCATT
This sequence comes from Ilumatobacteraceae bacterium, assembly GCA_031366885.1. GTDB lineage: Bacteria > Actinomycetota > Acidimicrobiia > Acidimicrobiales > Ilumatobacteraceae > UBA668. Next base: position 22,892 of record JANLPB010000354.1, on the reverse strand, counting down.
CCCAGTAGGCACCGAACGGCGCGTAGAGCGCGACTGTTGCGACCGTCGCCGCTGTGCCAACTGCGAAGAGGCTCACGTGCCGCCAGCTGCCCGTGCGCCACGTGCCGTAGAGCGCCGCTGGGAGTGCGAGCACCCAGCTCTGACGGGTGAGCAGCGCCAGCCCGAAGGCGATACCGGCAAGCAAGGCCCAGAACCACTGCGATCGTCGGCCCCATAGCAGGGCTGCGGCCCCTGGCAGCAGCGCAAAGTGGGCGTAGTTGGCGCCGCCCGCATCGGCGGGGAACAGCGCCATGGCGCCGGTGACGAACAGGGTTCCGGCCCATGCTGCGTGAGCGTTGGTACCCCATTGCCGCTTGGCTTCGTATGCCATCAGCAGGCCGCCGAGCACGAGGAAGATGGTGACCAGCACTCGCAGCGGGCGCACGTCGGTGCTGTTGGTCAGGGCGAATGATGCGGCGTACGCGAGGGGAGGCAGCGGCGGCTTGCGGTCGAAGATGTCGCGGTAGAGCGTGCCACCCGACCTCACCACCATTCCCTGCACGCCGATTGCCGCTTCGTCAGCGTCGAAGAGGCGGGTGACGAATGTTGGCAACCGGAGCACGACGGCGAGCGCAACGACCCACGCGTAGGGCCGCTCAACAATTCGCTGCCCGATGCGTGTCACGGGCGACGAGGCTAACCCGCACGACAGTGCGCTGCCCGTCGACGCGCGTACTCTTCCGGGATGCCTGTTGTTCGCGGAGTGCTCTTCGACTTTGGCAACACGCTGTTCGCCCATGCGTCGCTCGCCGCAACGATCGAGTCCGTGTGTGAGGAACTTGGGGAGAGCCGGTCAGCTCAGTGGTCCGAAGGGTTGGCCACTCGAGTGGAAGCGGCCGCCCACACAGACGAGGAGCTGTTGCACCCGCGCGACCTCGACATGGATGTCTGGCGCGAGCGATGGCACGTGCTGTACGCACTGGCCGACGAAGAGGTGCCCGGTCTTGGTGCCGCGATCTACGCGGCCATGCACGATCCGACGCAATGGCGTCCGTATGCAACTGCGGGGCAGACTCTGGCTCGAATCCACGAGTTCGGAGTGCCGATCGCCATCGTCTCCAACACCGGATGGGACGTGCGGGCGGTGTTTGCCGCTCATCACCTCGATCACTATGTGAGCGCGTTCGTGCTCTCCTACGAGGTCGGCACGGTGAAGCCTGACCAGCGCATCTTCCACGCTGCGTGCCACGCGCTCACCGTTCCAGCGAGCGAATGCCTGATGGTCGGTGACGATTTACGCGCCGACTCTGGGGCCGTCGCAGCCGGTCTCCGTGTTCTACTGGTGCCCGCTCTCGGGCCAGGCGAGGACAACGGTGTCGACGCCGCGGCACGAATAGTTACGGGAGTCTGACCGAGCATCCGCGCGAGCCGGGTCGCGTGCGGTACGCTGCTCTCCCGTTGTCAGTTCACTGAGACGGAGGTCGTCAGCAATGCCGAAGCACATTTTCGTGACCGGAGGCGTTGCCAGCTCCCTCGGCAAGGGCCTTACCGCTTCCTCGCTGGGCCGTCTGCTCAAAATGCGTGGCCTGCGGGTCACCATGCAGAAGCTGGACCCGTACATCAACGTCGATCCGGGCACCATGAACCCGTTCGAGCATGGTGAGGTGTTCGTCACCGATGACGGCGGCGAAACCGACCTCGACCTTGGCCATTACGAGCGCTTCATCGACGAGCCGCTCACCCGCAACTCCAATGCCACCACCGGCAGCATCTATCAGGCGGTGCTGGCCGCCGAGCGCCGTGGCGATTACCTGGGCAAGACCGTGCAGGTCATCCCGCACATCACCGACGAGATCAAGAAGCGCATCACTCGTTTGGCCACCGACGACGTCGACGTGGTCATCACCGAGGTCGGCGGCACCGTCGGCGACATCGAGATTCTTCCCTTCCTCGAGGCGCTGCGTCAGTTCCGTACCGACGTCGGCCGCGACAACATCTGCTACATCCACGTGACGTTGGTGCCGTTCATCGGCCCCTCGGGTGAGCAGAAGACCAAGCCCACTCAGCACTCGGTGACCGAGCTTCGTAGCCGTGGCATTCAGCCCGACATCATCGTGTGTCGCAGCGAGGCCCCGCTCAGCGACCCGCTCAATCACAAGATCTCCAACCTGTGCAACGTGGACGATCGCGCCGTGGTCAACGCTGCCGACGCCCGAAACATCTATGAGCTGCCGTTGATCTTGCATGACGAAGGCCTCGACACGGTGGTGCTCGAGCGTCTGCGCCTCGATGCGCCAATCGACCTCACGCTGTGGCACGACATGGTCGCCAAGGTCGAGGCAGCGGTGAAGCCGGTGAAGATCGGCCTCATTGGCAAGTACGTCGACTACCAAGACGCCTACCTCTCGGTGGTCGAGAGTCTCAAGCACGCCGGTTTCCATCACGGTGCCAAGGTCGAGATCGATTGGATTCAGGCAGAAGAGGTCGAAGGTCTGCTGGTCGCCGGCCGTCTCGCCGATCTCGACGGGATCGTGATTCCCGGTGGGTTCGGCGACCGTGGCTTCGAGGGCAAGATCGCCGCTGCCGGGTACGCCCGCGAGAACGACATTCCGTGCCTCGGTCTGTGCCTCGGTCTGCAGGCCATGACCATCGACTACGCCCGCAACGTCATGGGTCTCACCGACGCAAACAGCACCGAAATGAATCCGGCCACCACTCATCCCATCATCGACCTGATGCACGACCAGCGCGACATCAGCGACAAGGGCGGCACGCAGCGCCTCGGCGCCTATTACGCGATCCTCGAGCCCGACAGCCGTGTGCATCGGGCGTACGGCGAGCCAGTGGTCAGCGAGCGCCACCGCCACCGATACGAGTTGAATGCGCAGTGGAAGCCGCGGCTGGAAGCAGCCGGGCTTCGTTGCACGGGTTTGTCGCCCGACCGCCGCCTTGTCGAGTTCATCGAAATGGCCGATCACCCGTTCTGGGTAGCCACGCAGGCGCACCCCGAGTTCAAGAGCCGCCCGGACCGTCCGCACCCGCTGTTTCGCGAGTTGGTCGAGCACGCCCTTGCCCGCCATGCGGCCGCTGCGCCCACGCTGCGAGTGATCGACGATCAGTCGGTGGCCTGAGCCGGTGGCTGATTTTCGCCACCTGGGTGACCGGTTGGTGCATCAGGGGTACATCTGGCACGTCGCGGTCGCCGAGTACGAGTCACCCACGGGCGAATTGTTCACGCGCGACATCGTCCGTTCGCCGGGCGCGGTCGCGGCGGTCCCCTTGCGGTTCGATGCGGACGGCACGCCACGCGTCGTGCTGGTCAGCCAGTACCGGCCACCGTTCGACGACTACGTGATCGAGGTACCCGCGGGCATGCGCGACGTGGTGGGGGAGCCGACCGAGGTCACCGCCGCTCGTGAGCTAGTCGAGGAGGTCGGCCTGCAGCCGGGCACGTTGGAGCATCTGCTCGATATGTACCCCTCCGCCGGGATGACCGACTCGGTGCTCACGCTGTACCTGGCCACGGATCTCACTTCGGTAGCGCGCGAGACGCACGGGCCGGAGGAAGCGCACATGGAAGTGCTCGACGTGCCGCTCGTGGAGGCGGTGGAGATGGTGCTGCGCGGTGAGATCCATGATGCGAAGACCGTCATTGGTTTGTTGCTGGTCGAGCGACGCCTGCGGGAGAGCGGACAGTTGTGAACGCCCTCCTCCCCATCGAGGTTGAGGAGTTCCTGTCGTGGATGGCCAGCGAGCGCGGTCGATCGCGCAACACTCTCGCCGCCTATCGCCGCGACCTGGCCGGATACTGCGAATGGTTGGCGGCCCGTCACGCCACATTGCTGACCGTCGACCGCGCGCATCTCGATCAATTCGTGCAGGCTCGACGCGGCTCAGGCGCGGCGCCGTCCAGCGTGGCGCGGCAGCTGGCGGCGATTCGCATGCTGCATCGATTCATGACGGAGGAGAGCGTGCGGCCCGACAATCCGTCGGCCGATGTCGAGGGTGTGCGCGTCCCCGCAGGCATTCCGCATCCACTCAGCGAGGCGGAGGTCGGTGCGCTGTTGGATGTCGTCGTCGCCACCGACCCCGCGTCGCTTCGGGATCGCGCGCTGTTGGAGTTTCTGTATGCGACGGGAGCTCGTATCAGCGAGGCGTGCGACCTGTCACTCGGCGACCTCGACCGCGACAACCGGCTCGTGCGGCTGTTCGGCAAGGGCGCCAAGGAACGCATCGTCCCGTTTGGTCGGGCTGCGGCCGCGACAATGGACGACTGGTTGCTGAAGGGTCGCGAACACCTCGAGCCAGTCCGTTGGGCTCGCCGCGGCGACCAAGAGGCAGTGTTCCTGAACACGCGCGGGTCGCGGCTTTCCCGACAGGCTGCGTGGACGATCGTCAAGAAGTACGGCGAGCGGGTAGGGCTGGCGGACAAACTGTCGCCGCACGTCCTGCGCCACTCGTGTGCGACTCATCTTCTGGACCACGGCGCGGATCTTCGCGTCGTGCAGGAGATGTTGGGTCACGCGTCCATCTCGACGACGCAGGTGTACACGAAGGTCAGCCAAGAACGGCTGTGGCAGGTGTACCGCCAAGCGCACCCGCGGGCGGAGCAGCGATGAGCTCGTTGAGACACCTGGCGCGTCGTTTCCTTGGTTCGCTGTCGCGCCGGCCGCCGCCGGCTTCGGATACGGCGTGGGCTGTCAGCCATTTGCTGCCTGGTGAGGCTGAATTGTGGGAGCGGATGACCGTGCAGGACCGCCGACACTCGATCTTGGTGGCTCGTCGGTTCGTCGAATTCGCGCCGGTCGCATCTCGTCCCGAGGTCGCGGCAGCGTTGCTGCACGACATTGGCAAGCTGGCCAGCGAACTGGGCACCTTCTGCCGAGTCGTAGCGACTGTCGTTGGCCCGAGGACTGTCCGTTTCGAGCAGTACCACGACCACGAGCGTCTGGGTGCCGAAATGCTGGCCGCCGCCGGCTCATCGCTGGTGACCGTCGAGCTGGCCCAGGGCCGCGGTCCGCACGCCGAAGCCCTCCGCCGCGCCGACAACATCTGACCACCTTCGGTTGTTCACAATCGCACGTGTCCTTCGCTGACCTCGGTGTGATCCGGTGGGGCCGCGACAGGTGCGATTGTGAAAGCGAATCAGGTGGGGAGCATGCCGACGGCGGACTGGGCCCGCGCCAGCGTGACCGAGGCGACTTCGCGGGCTTTGCGGGCGCCCTTGCGGAGCAGTGACTGCAGCTCGTCGCGGTCCTTCATCAGTTCGTGGTAGCGGGCCTGAATCGGGGCAAGCAGTTCGATGACTGCCTCGCCGGCAGCGGTCTTCAGCGTCCCGTACTGCGAGTAACCCGCGGCGAGTGCCTCGGGTGTGTCGCCGGTGCACGCAGCCAGGATGTCCAACAGGTTGCTGATGCCCGGCTTCTCTGCTCGCTCGTAGCGAACTTCGTTGTCGCTGTCGGTGACAGCACGCTTGAACTTCTTGAGGATCACGGCGGGCTCGTCGAGCAGGTAGATCACGCCGCTATCGGTTGTGGACGACTTGCTCATCTTCGAGGTCGGGTCCTGCAGGTCCATCACGCGGGCGCCCGCTTTGGGGGTGACGGCCTTGGGCAATTTGAAGGTGTCGCCGAAGCGATGGTTGAAGCGGAGAGCGATGTCGCGGGTGATCTCGATGTGCTGGCGTTGGTCCTCGCCGACGGGCACCTCGTCGGTGTCGTACAGCAGAATGTCGGCGGCCTGCAGCGCCGGGTAGGTGAACAGCCCAGCCGAGATGAATTCTGCTTCGCGCTTGGCTGACTTGTCCTTGAACTGGGTCATGCGGCTGAGCTCGCCGAAGCTGACCGTGCACTCCATCATCCAAGCCAGCTGGCTGTGCTCGGTGACGTGGCTCTGCACGAACACGGTGGCCGCGTCGGGGTCGAGGCCGACGGCGAAGAGCATCGCCGCCAATTGCAGTGTCGAGGCGCCCACCGTGCCGGGCGTCTCTGTGATGGTGAGCGCGTGGAGGTCGACAATGCCGTGGAACGCATCGGTTTCGTGTTGCCCCGACACCCAGTTCCGCAGTGCACCCAGGTAGTTACCGAGATGTACGTCGCCCGTGGGCTGGATGCAAGAAAGCACGCGTGTCACGGCGGCGAGACTACCTGCGACCCGCCGCTTCACAGGCTCGATATCGGCTCTCGCCAGTGAGATCAGGCTGGGAGCCCGGGGCAACGGGTACGATCTTCGCTCGTGGCTGTTGACGTGTCTACCCCTGTGTATGAGGGGCCGTTTGACCTGCTGTTGCACTTGATCCTGAAGGAGCAGGTGGACATTTACGAGGTGAACCTCAGCCGCATCGTTGATGCGTACCTGGAGGAGATCGAGCGGTTCCAGCACCTCGACCTCGACATGGCCACCGAGTTTTTGCTGATCGCTTCCACGCTGGTGGAGCTGAAGGCGCGCCGGCTGCTGCCTGGCCGCGACGACATCGACATTGATGACGAGCTGGCCCTGTGGGAAGAGCGCGACCTGCTGCTGGCGCGGCTGCTGGAGTGCAAGACGTTCAAGGACGTTGCCAGCGTGTTCAGCAGGCTGGCCGACGACGCCGACCATTCGTTCCCGCGGGCCGTTGGCGCCGACGAGCGCTTTGCCGAGCTGATGCCCGACCTGATGGAGGGTGTCACCCCGCCTCGCCTGCACAGGGCATACATGAAGGCCATCACCCCGAAGGTGGTGCCGCGTATCGATCTATTCCACGTGGCGCCCATTCGGGCCAGCGTGTCGGACGCGCTGGCGGAGCTGGTCGACGAGCTGCCCCGCGTCGGCCGCATGTCATTTCGTCGATTGACCAGTGGCCTGGTCGAGCGACTGGAAGTCATCGTGCGCTTCCTGGCTCTGCTGGAACTGTTCAAACAGGGGCTGGTCGAGCTGGACCAGAGTGAGCGCTTCGGCGACATCGAAGTGATCTGGACCGGTGGCGAGGGCCTGCTCGACGATCTCGCCGTCGACGACTACGAAGGATGAACGACAAGAAGGATGAACGGCGAGAAGGATGAGTAACTGAGCGTGTCTGACCAGCCCAACCCACTCGACGCAGAAACGGTGCGCGCCATCGAGGCGATCATCATGGTCGCTGTCGAGCCGGTGCCCACCGAACTGCTGGCCCAGCTGCTGGAGCAGCCGACAGTCGTCATCGACCGACTGTGCGCCGAACTGGCCGACACTTACGCCGCAGCGGGCCACGGCTTTCAGCTCACCAAAGTCGCCGGCGGGTACCGCTACCAGACCCACCCCGACCTGTCGCCGTACGTCGAACGCTTCCTGCTCGACGGGCAGCGCGCACGCATGAGCGGTGCCGCCCTCGAGACGCTGGCCATCATTGCCTACAAACAGCCGCTGTCGCGGGCCCAGGTGGCCAGCATCCGCGGCGTCGACCCCGATGGCGTGATCCGTACCCTGCAGGCTCGCGGTTACGTCACCGAGGTCGGTCGTGACAGCGGCCCCGGCCAGGCGATCCTGTTCGGCACCACACCGTCGTTCCTGGAGAAGCTGGGCGTCAACTCGCTGAGCGACCTGCCACCGATCGTCGAATTCGTGCCCGGCGCCGACGTGGTGGAAGCCCTCGAGCACGGCTTGCGCATTGATCCGGCGACCGATGCCCGTGGCTGACCCGATCGATGACCTGAACGCTGAGTTTGAAGACGGTTTCGACGACGAGTTGGAGCTGGACGACGACGACGATGACGACTTTCAGCTGAATCGAACTGCTCGCGACCCGAATCGGCCCGTCGAGGCTCCTCTGTGGGAACAGATGGCAGCCGCGTCTGCGGACCTCCCGCAGGGTGAACGGTTGCAGAAGGTGCTCGCGGTACGCGGTTGGGGAAGCCGCAGAGTGTGCGAGGACATGATCTCCGACGGTCGCGTCACGGTCAACGGCGAGGTCGCCGTACTCGGCCGCCGCGTGGACACCGATCACGACACGGTGCAGGTCGACGGTGTACCCATTGGTGTCAAGCCCGGCTTGGTCTACTACCTGCTCAACAAGCCTGAAGGAGTGGTGACCACCGCGCACGACCCGCAGGGCCGGCCGACCGTCGTAGAAATGGTGCCGGTCGAACCCCGCGTATACCCGGTCGGACGACTGGACTTCGCCACCGAGGGCCTGCTGCTGATGACCAACGACGGTGACCTGGCCCACCGACTGGCTCACCCAAGCCATGGCGTGGAGAAGGAATACCTGGCAGAAGTCAGTGGTACCCCCGGTGGGGGGGCACTCCGTCGCCTACGCGACGGGGTTGAGCTGGACGATGGCGTTACCGCCCCCGCCAAGGTGTCGCAACCCAGCCCGGGCGTCCTGCGGCTCACGATCCATGAGGGTCGCAATCGGCAGGTGCGCCGCATGTGCGAAGCCGTCGGCCACCCCGTGAATCGGCTGGTGCGAGTGCGAATCGGCCCCCTGCGCGACGCCGCACTCAAGCCTGGCCAGTGGCGAGAGCTGACCCAGGCCGAGGTTCGTAGCCTTGTAGAAGCGGCTGCGGGCGATACCCGGCCGATACGCTAAGTGGCCGTGTCAGCGGCTCGACGGGCAAACATCGCAGGTCTCGGCCTCATCGGTGGTTCAATCGCCCGCGCCCTCACCGAACGGGGCTGGACGGTGAGTGGTGACGACCTTTTACACGACCGCTGCGTGACGGCCCTCGAGATGGGGTTGATCACCAACATCGGGCTGGACGCCGACGCGGAAATCACCTTCATTGCCACCCCCGTGCTGACCCTGGTCGACCAAGTGAAGCGAGCACTCGCCGAGACCAACGGCCTGGTCACCGACGTCGGCAGCGTCAAGGGTGCGCTGGCGGGGTGCATCGACGACGCCCGCTTCGTGGGCGGTCACCCGATGGCCGGCAGCGAACTGGAAGGGCTCGACGGCGCCGATGGCAGCATGTTCGAGGGTGCCGTGTGGGTGCTGACCCCGACGGCAGCCACCGCCGACACGACGTTCAGTGCCGTGGCTGCGATCGTCGCCGACCTCGGAGCCGATGTGGTGGCCTTACCTGCAGATCGTCACGACCAGGTGGTCGCAGTGATCAGTCACGTGCCACATCTCACGGCGGCAACGCTGATGGGGCTGGCCAGCGACCGCGGCGAGGAACACGCCGCACTGCTGCGGCTCGCCGCCGGCGGATTTCGAGACATGACTCGCATCGCTAGCGGCCACCCAGCCATCTGGCTCGACATCTGCGCCGAGAATCGTCCGGCCATCCTGTCGGCTCTCGACGGGCTGATCGAAGGGCTGCAAGGCATGCGGCACGTGGTGGACACCGACGACCGAGATGGGCTGCACCAGCGGTTGAGCAAAGCCCGCGACGCACGTGCCAACCTGCCCACCAGCGCGAATCAGCCCGGCGAGTTCGCAGAGATGCGTATCCCCATCCCGGACCGTCCCGGTGCTGCCGCCGAAGTCTTCACGCTTGCCGCCGAGCTGGGGGTCAACCTCTACAGCTTCGAAGTGGTGCATAGCGTCGAGGGCAATCGTGGCGTGGCGGTGGTGTTGGTGGATTCAACACTGGCCGACATGTATCGCGGTGGTCTGATGGCCCGTGGCTACCGACCCGCAGTCCAGCGGTTGAGCTGAGGGGCGATGGACGTCTACCGCGTGGCGCCGCTGAGTGCACCCATTGATGCCATCATCGAGGTGCCAGGCTCGAAGAGCGTCGCCAACCGGGCATTGGTGTGCGCCGCGCTGGCCGACGGTGAGACGACGCTGCGGGGCATCCCTGACGGAGACGACACCGAAGCCATGCTGGACTGTCTGCGTGCACTGGGTATCGAGACCGAGCGAGCCGGCGACGATGTTCGCATCGAAGGCGGCATTCGGCAGTTCCGCCGCGGCCCGGTCACGTTGTCTGCCCGCCTGGCCGGAACCACGTCGCGCTTCGTCACGGCACTTGCGGCTCTCGGGCCAGGGCCGTACACGATCGATGGTCTCCCACCGCTGCGAACACGACCGATGGCACCGTTGCACGATGCGCTCGTTGCAATGGGTGTGCAGGTGCAGGCCTCAGAGGGGTGGGGGCATCTGCCGGTCACCGTGCAGGGCCCGGTTGACATCACACTCGACGAGGTGTCGTTGCGCGGCGACGTCAGTAGCCAGTACCTCACCGCGCTGATGCTGATTGCGCCCTACTTCCCCGACGGGCTGCGCTTCGTTCTGACCACTCCGCTGGTCTCGCGGCCGTACATTCGAATCACCGCCGCAATCATGGCTGCCTTTGGTGTGCCCGGCGTCGAGCTGGGCGACCGCATCATCACTGTTCCGGCCGGGCGCTACACGGCCAGAGAATTCGTCATCGAACCCGACGCCAGTTCGGCCAGCTACCCGCTCGCAGCCGCGGCCATCTGTGGCGGCAGGGTGCGCGTACCGGGCCTCACCCGCGACTCGCTGCAGGGCGATGCGGCGTTCTGCAAAGTGCTGCAACGGATGGGCTGCGAAGTGTCGCAGGACGACTGGGGTACCACTGTCAGCCGCTCCGGTGAACTGAATGGCATTGCTATCAACATGGTCGATCTGTCCGACCTCGTGCCCACGCTGGCGGTGGTGGCAGCGTTTGCCAACAGCCCCACCGACATTCATGGGGTGGCCTTCATCCGCAGCAAGGAGAGCGACCGGCTCACCGACCTGTGCGACGAGCTCCGGGTCGCGGGCATCGACGCCGTCGACAACCCCGATGGTCTCATCGTGCAGCCGAGCGTCGCCCACACCGCCACGCTGGGAACGCACCACGATCACCGGCTCGCGATGGCCTTCGCGCTGTTAGGTCTGGGTGCCAGTGGCATCATCGTCGAGGATCCCGATGTGGTCAGCAAGAGTTGGCCAGACTTCTGGACGATGATCGAGAGCCTGCGATGAGTGACCCCATCGCGGTCGATGTGGCCGCCTTCGACGTGGACGGCACGCTGACGGTCCGAGACTGCGTCGGCCCGTTCTTGCTACGCGTCGGCGGGTGGAGCGGCCTGACGCGTGCAGTGCTTCACAAGCCCGCAGCAGCGCTCGGCGCCGCCGGCCGGCGCGACCGCGACCGCCTCAAGGAGCTACTGGTAGGCGGTGTATTACGTGGGCGCAAGGTCGCCCAGGTAGAGGCGCTCGGCGAGGAATTTGCCCAGCACGTCGAGGCCGACTGGCTGCGCGCCGACACGCTGGAGCGACTGCGATGGCACCAGCGTGCCGGCCACCGCATCGTCCTGGTGTCAGCCTCGCTCGGGCCGTATTTGCGCCCGTTGGGGCGCCGCCTCGGCGTTGACGATGTGCTGTGCGCCGAACCGCTTCGATCTGGTGACGAGTTCGCTGACGGACTCGACGGGGCGAACTGCCGCGCACAGGAGAAGGTTCGCCGGCTCGATCAGTGGCTTGCGGAGAGAAGCTGGCAGGACGCGACTGTCTGGGCCTACGGCAACAGCGCCGGTGATCGCGAACTGCTGGCCCGTGCGGACCACCCGCTGCTGGTGACACGTACGCTTGTCTCGGCAATTCCGGCGGGGTTCAACAAGTGATCCGGGCAATTATTCGCGAGGCGCGCCCCAAGCAGTGGACGAAGAACGTGTTGGTGTTCGCCGCGCCCGGCGCCGCCGGGGTGTTGGACAACTGGTCATCACTGTGGAAGACCGTGCTCGCATTTGTTGCGTTCTGCCTGGTCAGCAGCGGCACGTACTACTGGAATGACATCCACGACGTCGATGCCGATCAGCTGCACCCCACCAAGAAGAATCGCCCGATCGCGAGCGGCGCGCTGCCGCTTCGCGTTGCCCGCGTCATCGGGACGGCGTTATTGCTCAGCGGCATCGGCCTTGCGTTCGTTCTCAGCTGGAAGCTGGGACTCGTCGTGGTTGGCTACGTGGTGCTCACCACCACTTACAGCACCGTGCTCAAGCATGTCGCCGTCGTCGACCTAGTTGCTGTTGCTGCCGGGTTCGTGTTGCGCGCCATCGCCGGCGCAGTCGTCACCGATGTGCGGATGAGCACCTGGTTCGTGCTGTGCACCTCATTCGGTTCGCTGTTCATCGTGACGGGGAAGCGCTTTGCGGAGCTTCGTGAACTCGGCGAAGGCGGCGGCACGCGGGCCACGCTCGACGAGTACACGCTGACGTTCCTGCAGACCGTGCTCTCGGTGAGCGTCGGCGCGACGTTGGTGACCTACTGCATCTGGGCATTCGAGGTGCGCGAGATCTCCGGGAGTTCGTGGCCCTTCTACGAGCTGTCGATTGTGCCGATGCTGACCGCACTGCTTCGTTACACGCTGATTCTCGAACAGGGCCACGGTGCCGCTCCGGAGGAAATTTTCGCTGCGGACCGTACCTTGCAGATTCTGGGCGTGGTGTGGGCGATCATTTTCGGACTCGGGGTGTACGTAGGGTGAGGAGCATGCGGTCATTTGACGAAGCGTTGACGGCTGTCGCGCACGTGGACGGGTGGATGAGCCCGGATCAGGCGTTGCGGCTCTATCACGCCGCAGCCGGAACGCACCAGGGCGAGACCATCGTCGAGATCGGCAGCTTCCGTGGCCGCAGCACCATCGTGCTGGCCAGCGCCGCGCCGCCGGGGGTGCAGATCGTCGCCATCGACCCGCACGCGGGAAATGACCGCGGCCCACAGGAGATCGATGGGTTCGAAGCGGCCGCGGCGACGGACCATGATGTGTTCAACGCGAACCTCGCTGCCGCCGGCGTGGCGGAACGAGTGCAACATGTCAGGGCCTTCAGCGATGTCGCCCACGACCAGGTGGCCGGTGAACTGGCCGTGCTGTATGTCGATGGGGCTCACCGATACTCACCTGCCCGCAGCGACATCCGTGAGTGGGGTCGGCGCGTCTCGCCTGGCGGCACGCTGCTGATCCACGATTCCTTTTCGTCAGTCGGTGTCACGCTGGCGATTGCTCGTGAGCTGATCTTCTCAGCGCGCTGGCGTTACGTCGGTCGCGCGCGTTCGCTCACCGAGTACCGTGCCGACCTCGACGGCACGTGGCGCAGTCGAATGGGCAATGCCGCACGCCAACTCGTGCAGCTGGCCTGGTTCGTCAAGAACCTCATGCTCAAGGTGTTGCTCACGCTCAAGCTCGGTGGTGTGCTGAAGAAGATCACCGGTCGCGAGCCGGAGTGGCCGTACTGATGATTGGCGTGAACTGATGCCGTCGCGCCGGCGCGCGCTGACGGGCTGGGGGCTCACCAATCCCACCCTTGCCGACGTGTTGGAGGTACCGAATCATGAGGTACCCGCCGCGCTGAAGGAAGTGGGCGACCGTGGCGCGCTGGTTCGTGGTCTCGGTCGCAGCTACGGCGACGCCGCGCAGAACGCAGGCGGCCTGGTGTTGCGGCTGCTCGGGTCGGCGCATCAGGCGGTGTTGGACCCGTTACGAGCAACGGTCACCGTGCCCGCCGGCGTGTCGATCGACGATCTGTTGCGGGTCATCGTGCCTCGCGGTTTCTTCGTACCCGTCTCGCCCGGCACACGGTTCGTCACCATCGGCGGTGCGATCGCCAGCGACATTCACGGCAAAAACCATCACGGCGAAGGGTCGTTCGGCAATCACCTCGAGTCGCTGACCATGCTGCTGGCGGACGGGTCGCAGGTCGTGCTCGGTCCCAACGAGCGCGCAGAACTGTTCTGGGCCACGGTCGGGGGAATGGGGCTGACCGGCGTCATTTTGGACGCCACCGTTCGGCTGATCCCCATCGAGACCAGTCGGATGACGGTCGACACCACGCGCATCCCGGACCTCGACACCCTCCTCGCGGCGATGACCGACGGCGACGACGACTACCGCTACAGCGTTGCCTGGATCGACCCGCAAGCCAAAGGCCGTTCGCTGGGCCGCAGCGTGCTGGGCCGCGGCGACCATGCCCGCCTCGACCAGTTGGGCCCGAAGGACTCGATCGAGCCGCTGGTCTACAACGCCAAGCAACTCGTCACGGTTCCGCCCCTGGTGCCGCCGATGGGTGTCATCAATCACGCCACCGTCGCGGCCTTCAACGAGATGTGGTATCGCAAGGCGCCGCGCCATCGTGTCGGCGAGTTGCAGAGCATTGCGACGTTCTTCCACCCGCTGGACATGGTTGGCAGGTGGAACCGCATCTACGGCTCTCACGGCATGTTGCAATACCAAATCGTCGTGCCGTTCGGCGCTGAGGAGACGATGCGTACGGTGATCGAGCGCTTCGCCGCCAGTGGCACGGCCAGTTTCCTCGCCGTTCTCAAGCGCTTCGGTCCGGCCAGCGTCGCCCCGCTCAGCTTTCCGACTCCCGGTTGGACGCTCACGTTGGACGTGCCTGCCGGAACTTCTGGGCTGGGCGAATTGCTCCATAGCCTCGACCGCCTCGTGCTCGACGGTGGCGGGCGCCACTACTTCGCCAAGGATTCGGTGACGACCCCCGACGCCGTTCGCCGCGGCTACCCGCGGCTGGCCGAATGGAAAGCCGTTCGCGATTCCGTCGACCCCACCGGCATGTGGCAGAGCGACCTCTCTCGTCGCCTCGGCCTCACCGACTGAAAGAGACACGTATGTCTGAAGGACTGGTATGAACAACGCACTTGGCGAACCGCAAACAATGCTGCTGTTGGGGGGCACAAGCGACATTGGGCTTGCCATCGTGCGCGAGCTGCTCAGCACCTCCGCTCGTACCGTCGTGCTGGCCTGCCGCAACGTGGAGAAGGGCGAGGCCGCTGCCGCTGGCCTGCGCCACGACGGGCTGACCGTCGACGTCATGCACTTCGACGGTGCGGCCACCGAGACCCACGAAGCATTTGTCGCCGAGGTGACCGAGCGACATGGTGACATCGATCTGGCGATCATCGCGTTCGCGCAGCTGGGGGACGGGGAAGCGACATCGAAGGACGTCGCGGGCGCGGCGGGCTTGACGCATCTCAATTTCACCGGAGCTGTCACGGCAACCATCGCAGTGGCCAATCGCCTGCGCACACAGGGGCACGGAGGAATCGTGGTACTGAGCAGTGTCGCCGGCGAGCGAGTACGCAAGGCCAACGCGGTGTACGGCGCGACCAAGGCCGGCTTCGACGGCTTCGCGCAGGGACTCGGCGACGAGCTTGCGGGTGAGGGTGTGCACATGTTGGTGGTTCGGCCCGGTTTCGTGCACTCGGCCATGACCGCCGGCGCCAAGCCGGCGCCGTTTGCCACGACACCCGAGAAGGTTGCCGAGGTGACGGCCAAAGGTCTGCGCAGCGGGCGCCGCACGGTATGGGCGCCGGGGATCCTGCGCTTCGTGTTCATGACACTGCGCCACACGCCCGGCCCTGTGTGGCGTCGGCTGCCCCTGGGCTGAACGGGTCACACAGACACGGGCTGTGGTTCGGTACCCTCTCTGCGCCATGTCGAACGAGGCCGCGCCCAGCCCCATCACCGAACCGAATAGCGCGAGCGACCCGAGTATCGAGCAGCTCGCCGCCGAGATGATGACCGTCGGTTGCCGTCGTGTACATGTGCTGGCGTGGCGGGACCTCGACGACGTCGACGCTGGCGGCTCCGAAGTGCATGCCGACCACTTCATGCGTCGCTGGGCGGCAGCTGGGCTTGAGATCACGCATCGCACATCGGCCGCCGTCGGCCACGCCGCCACCGCCGATCGCAACGGATACCACGTGGTGCGTCGGGGAAGTCGTTACAGCGTTTTTCCGCGTGGCGTTGCTCGCGAGGTGGTCGAGCGTCGCGAGTACGACGCACTTGTCGAAGTGTGGAACGGCGTGCCGTGGATGAGCCCGCTGTGGTCACACAAACCGCGCATCACCTTTCTGCACCACGTGCACGGCCCGATGTGGGACCAGCTGCTACCCAAGCCCCTCGCGTTCATCGGTCGTGCGGTGGAGGCACGCTTGGCTCCGCCGTTCTACCGACGCACACTCACACTGACGCCCAGCAACGCAACCCGTGATGAGCTGTTGCACCTCGGTTTTCGGCCTGACCGCGTGGTGGCAGTCAACAACGGCGTCGAGGAAGAGTTCGTGCCCGGCGATGGCAAGGCTGAAACCCCCACGATTGTGTGCGTGGGTCGCCTCGCACCGGTGAAGCGTCAGGACGCGCTCATCGATCAGGCGGTCGTCGCCAAGCAGCGGGTACCCGGGCTGCAGGTGGTGATCGTCGGCGATGGTCCGCTACGGCCTGTGCTTGAAGAACGAATTTCGCTCCATGGGGCGAGCGACTGGATTCATCTTGCCGGTCATATGAGCCACGAGGACCTGGTCAAGCTGTATCAACGCGCATGGCTGGTCACGAGCGCGTCGTTGGCCGAAGGGTGGGGGCTGACGTTGACAGAAGCGGCAGCGTGCGGGACTCCGGCAGTCGCCACCGACGTCAACGGCCACCGCAGCAGCGTGATCAACGGGGTGACGGGCGTTCTCGTACCACTCGAACATCTGGGCGACGCTATTGCCGACGTGCTGTTGGACGAACCGCGGCGCTTGGCTCTCGCTGACGCAGCGTTGCACCGCGCCAGGACGCTGACGTGGGAGAGCTCAGCGCAGGGTGTGCTGGCAGCGCTGCATCGCCAAGTGATGGGCAAGCTGGCACGTCGCGGCGGGGGAGTTCGGTGAGCGACTCCACGGTGACTGTGGAGATTGCGGCGTATCGACGATACGTCATGGGGGCAACGCTGCTTGGTGCCGCACTGCGCATCGTGATGCTGGCGTCCAAGTGGAACACCAAGCTGATGTTGAACGACTCGCTGTACTACAGCATCCAGGCGAGCAACAACGCCCACGGACACTGGTTCAAGGAAGCCGGCGGCAGCAACCTCGCCAACTGGGGCGTGCTGCCCGGCGCCGAGCATCCGCCCCTCACGTCGGTGGTCATGGCGCCCGCGAGCTGGCTGCCGCACCCCGAGTTCTGGCAGCGGGCCACCATGACGGCTCTCGGCATTGCCGTGATCCCGCTGGTTGCTGTGTTGGCACGACGAATCGCTGGCAGACGGGTGGCTGTCATCGCCGCAGGATTGGCGGCGGTCTACCCGAATCTGTGGCTCAGCGACGCGCTCATCATGTCCGAAACGCTGATGCTGTTCCTCATGGTGATCACGATGATTGCTGCCACCAATCATCGTGAGCGTTTCGACGTGCGAACCGCGCTGGCATTGGGCGCGCTGATCGGGCTGACCGGGTACGCGCGCAGCGAGATACTGCTCTACGCACCACTGTTTGCGCTGATCGGGGTGCGTTCACACCCGCCAGCGAAATGGGTTCGCCAGGGTGGTCTGGTGCTGCTCGGCGCAGGTGTGATGGTGCTGCCGTGGGTGGTTTTCAACTCGACTCGGTTCGACAGCATGGTCGTCATGAGTACCAACGACGGCAACACCCTGCTGGGGGCCAACTGTCCTGCCACCTACGGTGGCCCGGGCCTCGGCGGGTGGAACCTGTCATGTCTGGGGCCCGAGACGGACCAACCCAACCTCGACACTTCCGGTCGCTCGGCAGTCAGGCGACGTGAGGCAGTTTCATACGCGGTGCACCACGCAGATCGTTGGGTGTACGTCGTGCCGGCTCGCGTTCTGCGAGCCGTCGACCTGTTCGGACTTGCCGACAACGTCCGCGGCGACGTGGGTGAGGAACGGCCGAGCTGGGGTGTCTGGGCCGGAATTGCGAGCTGGTGGGTGTTGGCCCCGATGGCGGCGGTGGGCTTGTGGCGAACAAGGCGTGGCCTGCGCTACGTGGTGGCCGTTCCCGTACTTGGCGTCCTTGGTGTGGCCGTCGCGTTCTATGGTTCACACCGGCTTCGCGCTCCCGTCGAGCCGATTGTCGTCGTCTGCGCGGCGATGTTCATCGCCGCGTTGCCCCCAGTCGCCCTCGCCGTCGACCGACGAGTGGCCGCGTTCAGGTCGGCAGCAGACGCGTCACGGATTTGATCAGCTTGAGCGCTCCCTGCTTGGCGATGGTGCGATGGTGGCTCTTGCCGTCCATGCCGTGCACCGCCTCGGTGGTCTGCGCCCGATGACGTAGGAACCAGTCGTAGCTGTCGGCGAGCATCTCTTCGTTGGAGAACTGAGGTTGCCATCCGAGTGCCGCCTGGACGTGCTCGATGTCGAACCACAGCGATTTGGAATACATCAGCCAGTGGTACGGCGCGAACGGGGCGACGTGCAGTCCGGCGGCAGCTTTCATTCCCAACGCTGCCGGACCCGCGGGAAGTGACCGAACCTTGGACCCGGTACCGGCGTGTGCGGTCAGCGCCTCCAGGGATTGGCGCATTGTTCCAAACCGGTCCGTGCCCGCATTGAACACGTCCGGGCCAGCAGAAAGGCCCGCCAGCAGGCACACCTCGGCCAAATCGTCTGCGTGCACGAACTGATATCGGTTGCTGCCGTCGCCGAGGACGAAGATGTCCGCCCCATCGGCCACCCAATCGAACAGGATGCCGAAGATGCCCAAGCGGCCGTGGCCAAGAATGGTGCGCGGGCGCACAATGCTGACGTCGAGCCCATTGCGCACGGCGTCGAGGCAGGCCCACTCCGCAGCCAGCTTGGCGTGACCGTACGCCTCGACCGGTGACGGCACCGTGGAGGGCAGCACCGGGTTGCTGCGTGGTACCCCGAACACGGCGCTGGACGAGGTATGCACGACCTTGCTGACCCGGGCGGTGCGGCACGCATTGAGCAGCAGCGTGGTGCCGTCGACGTTGACGGTTCGCAAGAGTTCTTCGTCCTTGGCCAGCGGCACCTGCGCGACGTTGTTGAAGACGATGTCGACTCCGTCGACAGCGTCGGCAACGGTTCGGGGATCGCGGATGTCGCCCTTGATCAGGTCCACAGAGTCGGGTCGATCGTCGACGTCGTTGATGTCCAGAACGCGGACTTCGTGCCCGGCTGCGAGCAGACGATTGACGAGTAGCGAGCCGAAGTAGCCGCTACCACCGGTGACCAGCGACGTCGTCATAGCTCCAAACCCTGCTCCACGCACCAACGGATACTTCGGCGCATGCCCTCGTACAGCTCCACCTTTGGTACGTAACCGATTTCGGCGGTGGAGCGACTGATGTCGACAGCGATGGTGTGCCCCATTTCGCCGAGCACATGCAGTTGTTGCTGGTACACGCCGATGCCTTGCAGCATCCTGTCGCCAAGCTCTGCCACGCGAGCGGCGATCGGTGGAATGTGCGTGGTGGGCGGCTTCACGGAGAAACCCTCGTCGGTGAGTGCGCGCCCGACGGTCTCGACGATTTCCTCGACCGTGTACGCCCGAGCGTCGGCGATCCAGTAGCCCTTGCCCCGTGCGTCGGGGGCCAACTCGGCGCACAGCACTCCGTCGACGAGGTTGTCGACGTACACCATCGAGCGTCGTTGCGCGCCGGCGCCGATCACTGGGAACTTTCCCTTGCGGACCATCCGGAAGAACGTGGTCTGGCGCGGCGGCTGGAAGGGCCCGTAGAACCACGGCGGCCGCACGATCGCAGTATCCAGCCCAGCGGCGGCTGTCTCGTTGATGACCATCTCGCCGTGCATCTTTGACTTCCCGTACCCGAGGTACGGATTGAATGGCTCGTCATTGCGAAACGTGTCGGCGTTGTCGGGGTTGGTGCCGAACGGGCTGTTGGACGACACGTGCACGAACCTGCGTACCTGGGCATCAAGAGCTGCCTGGGCGAGGTAGCGGGTGCCGTGGGTATTGACCTCGTCGAACTGGCGGACCTTCTTGGGGTGTATGACGCCGGCGGTGTGAATGACGTCGGTCGTCGTTCCCAGCTTGGTCATCAGTCGTGCTGCGGTGTCGGCCCTGGCCACGTCGCCGATCACTATTTCTACGTCTTTGCCCGAGTCGTGCGATGCCACGAAGGCGGAGAGTTCGCGGGCCTCAGCGGTGCTGTGTGCGAGCAGGCGGAAACGCTCTCGGTCCCGGTCGGTGAGCAGGCGATGAACGAGTGCGCGGCCCAGCCAGCCTGCCGCGCCAGTGACGACGGTGGTATGCGGCGCCTCCCAAGTGTCGGGCAGTGAGTCAGTGGTCGGGTCAGTCATGGCGGCCCCCAGTGGCAACGAAGTGTCGAGCGTTTCGAATGGCGATGGCCATGACCGAGGCCTGCGGGTTCACGCCCGGTGCCGTCGGCAGTAGCGAGGCATCGTTGACGTAGATGTTGCTGCACCCGTGCACGCGACCGAACGAGTTGGCGCCGGTGTGGCCATCGACCTCGCCCATCGGGACCGTGCTGCACAGGTGAACGGTCATCACGCTGGCCTTCGATGCCGAGAACTTCTGTTGCAGTGTGGCGAGATCGCGACGGTTACGAACTGACGGAGCGCCCTTGAACGACGGGTACACCTCCACGGCGCCTGCCTCCAACATGAGGAGCGCCAACCGTGCCAGGCCACTGCGCAACAGCTCGCGGTCGCGGTGTGTCAGCCGATACGTGACAACGGGGTCCTTCATGCGCGGAAATGAGCGAACGCGCCCAAGGCCCTCGCTCGTGATCGCGGCGTAGTACACGCTGATCTTCTGCCACTCGGTGACAGCGCGTTGGAACGTGGACCATTGGTCGAGCAGTGACAGCGCCACCAGCCCCGGATTGCTGGCCGACCCGCCGAAGGACAGGTGAGGGGCGAACTCCTTCACCTGGTGCACCGGCACGTCGTCGGGCACGTTGAGCGCATCGGAGAAGCGAGCCGCCAGTTTCACCGTCGGGTGGACTGCGAGGGTGCGCCCGATGTGGCCGCGAACCCCGGACCGCTGGAGCAGCGCTGGTGACTGGATCGCGCCACCGCACACGAACACATGCCGAAACGTGATGGTGCCGCGCTGGCCGTCGCCGAGGGTGGTCACGGCGGAGCCAGCGGAGCCTGCGTTCCCGCGTACGAGATGGTCGACTCGACAGCCGAGTGCCATTCGAGCTCCCGCCGCCATTGCTCGCGGCAGGTAGGTACGCGTCATCGACTGACGCTGTCCGGCGGTTTGGTCGGTGCCCGCCGGGTACGTCATCCAGCGCGGGATCTCGCCATTGCGCCAACCGAGCGCGTCGGCGCCACGCCGCAACACTTCGCTGGGCTCGGTATAGCCGCCCGGCACGACGCCGACGCTGATGTCCTGCTCCACCTCGGCGGCGATCGCCAGTAACTCGTCGGGGTCGAAGTCGGCAATCTTGAACTGCTCACGCCAGCGTTGCAGCACGTCGCCCGGCGGCCGCCAGTACAGGCCGCTGTTGACCTCGGTTCCCCCGCCCGCGCAGCGCCCCTCGGTGTAGGCGATCGAGGGCAACCCCAACGCGACCGTGACACCACCCGCGCGGTACTGGCGATCCATTTGGTCCAATGAGAATGGGGCGACGGCGCCCTGTTCCACCCAGTCGCCCTCTTCGACGATGAGGACGTCGAGTCCAGCTTCGGCAAGCACGCTGGCGGTGGTTGCACCGCCGGCTCCGCTGCCAATGATCAGGACGTCGGCATCCATCTGTGTGGTGGCACGCTGCGCCGTCATGCCGCGGCCCCGTGGGAGTCGGCGCCGGTGGCCGTGGTGGACGGCCAGTGCTCCCATACATACGCGAAACCGAGCGAACGAATCAGCCGTGGGTACTCCGCGATCAGAGGCAGTGGCAGCTTGATCAGGATCTTGGCGATCGCCCAGCCGCCGGGCAGGGTGACCAGGAAGCGGAACACGTAGCCGAGCAGCAGCACGCCGAAACGGGTGAAGCTCGGTAACGAGTCGACACGATGCGCGATGAAGGAAATGACGACTTTGCGATCAGCATTCGCCAAGTCGGGAAGGTCAGCTGCGAGGAGCCGGTCGGCGAATGGTCCGACGATGGGAAGAGCGGGCACCTGGCGCATGGGCAGCCCGAATCGTAGCCCTGCAGGGTCGAACTCGGCGCGCTTGGGCAAGCGACGGGATCACCGTCGCGGTTGGGCCGGGAGGTAGCATCGCACCCCGTGCGCTGTGTGATTGTCGTTCCCACGTTCAACGAACGCGAGAACATTGCCGACCTGTTACGGATGCTTCGGTCGACGATCCCCGACGCTCAGGTTTTCGTCATCGATGACCTCAGCCCCGACGGAACGGGAGCGCTTGGCGAGGCAGTCGCCGCCGAGCTGGGCCAGATCACCGTCGTGCATCGAGCTGGCAAACCCGGGCTCGGGGCGGCATACCGACACGGGTTCGCCCTCGCGTTCGAGCAGGGGTTCGACGTGATTGTCTCGATGGACAGCGACTTCTCGCACGACCCGTCGGTGATCCCCACCATGTTGCAACTGCTGACGGAGGGCGCCGACGTGGTGATCGGCAGCAGATATGTCGCGGGCGGCGGCACCAAGGATTGGCCGTGGCGGCGGCGCATGTTGTCGCGATGGGGGAACCGGTACACGGGTGTGCTGCTGGGCGCCAAGGTTCGCGACTGCACCGCAGGTTTTCGTGCCTATCGCGCCGATGTCTTGCGAGCGATCGATCCCTCCAGTACTAGCGCAGAGGGGTACGCGTTTCTCACTGAACTCACCCGACGCGTGGCTCGCAGCGGCGCCACCATCGTTGAGACGCCAATTCTGTTCAAAGATCGCGAACGCGGCACCAGCAAGATGTCCGCTCGCATCATTGTCGAGTCGATGGTGCTCGTCACTCGGTGGGGCATTACCGACCGCGCTCGGGACGTGTGGCACCGCGTCTCATGAGATTGCCGAAACCATCGCTGCGACGTGTTTCATCGTTCTCGGTCGGGCTGTTCCTACTGACACTGGTGCCGATTGTCGCTGCCGTGGTGCACGCCATACGCGCAGGCTGGGTACCGCTCGGTGACCACGGTCTGATCGAACTTCGTGCCGCAGATGTACTCACCAGCAATCACCCATGGCTGGGTACTTGGACCTCGGCATCGCTGACTGCACCGGCCGACATGAACAACCCGGGGCCACTGCTCTTCGATGCGCTGGCCCCCTTCATCAAGTGGTTCGGTGGAAGTACAGGGGCGGTG
>JANLPB010000343.1:0-7050 GCA_031366885.1 Ilumatobacteraceae bacterium | reverse complement strand
GCGCCGGTCGGCCGGGTCGGCGAGGTCGGTGATGATTCGAGTTGAGTACCTGACAGACCCGCGCGACGTCGTCCACGCTTCGACCTGGGCGATCGGCTGCACACCAATAACGTTTGCTGTGGTCGGCGGGCGTCCGCTCGGCGTCGCATCGGTGAGGGAGAAGTCGCGATTGGCGATGACCTCGCGGCCGTAGATGTCGACAGCGGTGAGGCGCACCTCGTATGCCTGATTGAGGTCGCGGTCGATGACGAAGCATCGAGGCACCATGCCGAACGCGGCTCGGGTGTACGTCTCTGCTTCCAGGCGGGTTACCCAGGCACCGCTCTGGTCGGGCAGAGTGGCCGGCACCACTGCCAGCGATTGGGGCACCTGCGTCGTGCCATAGGGCCTCCACTCGACGAGCAACGATTCCAGCGGTGTCGCCGAGTACACCGTGAGTGCCGTTTGGCCTTCGCCTGCGGCGGGGGTATCGGCCGGGCAGACCGTCTGGAAGTCACCGTCTCGAGCGGTGGTGTAGTGGCCGGTGGCGCCGAACATGAACGGCGTTGGCGGCAGGTTGCCACTGCCGCTGAGAGTTCCCGCGTAACCCTCCGGGCACCCCGCCGGCACCGGGGTGCCAGGGGTCGAACCGGCGCACAGGTCGAACACGATTCCCGGCAGGCTGAAGATGCCACCGATCGTCGGGTCGAAGTAGAACGGCAGGTCGAGGAGTGTTCGGTCGCTCGCCCCAGTTGCCGTTGGATCGGTCGTTGCTAATGCGGTTGTTGCAGGTCCGGTTGTTGCAGGTTCGGTCGTTAGCGGTTCGGTTGTTGCTGGATCAGGCGTGCCGGGTTCGGTCGTGGGTGCTTCGCCGTCGATCGGCACCGCCGAGTCGAGGTCGGGCACCACGATCAAAGGACTGGTCGCAACGCCGATGACGTCGGTGTCGCCACCGGGGCGGCCGGCCTCGGGCCCGAGCGCGTCGGCCGCAATCTCTGGCGCGCCTGCGATGAGTTGCTCGAGGATGGCCGGGTTGTCGCCGACGGCGACGGGCGCGATCATCGGCACGGCCTGCGCGCGGCCCGCCTTCACGTCGCCCTGCAGGAGTACCGGCGAGTCGAACTGGTCGAGCGCGGCGGCCGCCGGCGCGTCGTCGTTCTGCAGTGCTCGCGACACAAGAACCCCGCCGCCGATCGAAGCAACCGCCACACCAACACACAACAGAGAGCGAGTGAGAGCGTTCATCAGATCACGCACTGGTCGTAGACGTTGACGATGACGATGGCGGCCGTGCTCTGGTTACCAGCAGCATCGCGAGCAACAATCGAGATCTGGATCGCCTGGTGGAAGCCTAGTGGGAGCCCTGTGAAGGGGCCGAAGGTCATCGTCCAGGTGTTGGCCTTCCCCTTCGCGAACTCCTTCGGGCTGCCGCTGACTCCCTTCCAAGTGCCACGTACCGAGGAGACGCCCACGTTGTCGTTGGCAGTGACCGTGATGGTGGACGTCAAGTTGCAACCCGCTGCCTGAAAGACAGAGTCTGGGCTCGCCGTTGCCGGACTGAGGGTCGGCTTCTGCGTGTCGGGCGGCAACGTGGGTGGAACTGTCGGTGGCACCGTTGGGGGCACCGTTGGTGGAAGTGTTGGCGGCACCGTGGGCGGTGCGGTTGGTGGGACCGTTGGTGGCGCCGTTGGTGGAACGGTGGGCTTCGTCGTGATTGGTGTCGTGACTGGGACAGTCGAGGGAGCGACCGTGGTCGTTGTGGCGGGAACAGTGGTTGTCGTGGTTTCGGCGACGGTGGTCGACGTCGTCGACGTTGTGGCGACTCCCGCCGCCAGTTCGACCGCTGGACTGCATGGCACGACCGGCACATCGCTCACCGCGTCGGGGTCGACTGCGTCGGCGGGCACCCATGCGCGCTTCGCCTGGTTGCGCGGGTCGCGCAACTCCAACCAATCGCCGGTCTCGTTGCGGCCGGTCACAAACACGCGGTCTCCGGGAAGGGCGGTTCCGCGGAGACCTCCATCTGGACAGTCGTAGAGGCTGTAGCGCTGGGTCTGCACGATGACCGCCGAGGCGCCAGCGCTGGCGTCCGGCTTCAGCGCGGTGAACCCGATCGCGCCGCCGACGATCACGCCGGCAACACCGAGGCCACCGATGAGTCGCAGCGGTGGGCGTGTGCCGGCCGCTGCCTTCGTCACCGCTGCCTGGGTCACGGCGGCCGGGTCGACACCCGCGCCTGCCTCGTCCGCGGCAGCTTGTAGTCGCCGTCGTAGTTCGTCGTCGAGGTTCATGCTGCACCTCCCTGCTGATCGTTGGTGCGGTCGGCGTTCAGTGTGAGTCGCGCCGCCAAATGCTCGCGGGCTCGAAAAAGTTGCGTCTTGACCGTGCCGTCAGCGATGCCGAGTGCAGCGGCCACCTGCGCAACCGACTGGTCGAGCACGTAGTGCATCACGGCCACTTGGCGCTCGCGCTCGGGCAGTGAACGCAGCGCTTCCAGTAGTTCGTTGTCGGGCTCGCTCGCCGGCGCTGCACCGTGGTTCGCTCTGCCGCCGATCTTGTCCATGGCTCGCTGCTCGGCCTGCTTTCGACGCCAGCCACTGCGGGCCTGATTGGTGGCAACCACGGTGATCCAGGCGGTCAGCTGGTCGATGGGTTGGTCCCGACGGTGCCATGCCTTGACGAGTGCGTCCTGCAATGCGTCCTCAGCGGTCGCCCGGTTTCCGGTGATCAGCGTGAGGGCACCGATCAGCCGCTGCGAGTGCTGTTGCACGAAGCATGCCAGCTCGTCCGCGCGCTGTTCGCTGGCAGTCGGAGGGACGGAGACGGCGTGCACATCTTGTCGACGCATACCACCCCCTATCGGGTTGACGTGCGCCCGACCTTAGTCTCTTGACACAAAGGCGGACGGTGGGTCAGCGGTCTTGCCAGGTGCACACGCAGGCTTCGTTGCCGTCGGCGTCCGCGAGCACCCACCAGCTCCGTGCGAACTGGTCGTTCACCAACGTGCCGCCGGCGGCGAGTGCGGCGGCGACGCGCTGCTCGGCCACGTCGTGCGCGACGGAGATGTCGATGTGGAACCGTTGGCGCTGCGTTCGTGGCTCGTCCATGTCCTGGAACCACACGGACGGGCCGAAGCGACGCGGGTCCGCCAGCGTGCCGCCGTTGTCGGGGTAGCCGAGCACCGCTGCCCAGAACGGCCGAATGCGGTCAGCGTCGATCGTGTCGATGGCGATCTCGACGGCCTGCGAGGCGACGGGCTCGCTGGACGCGCCCGCCGTACTGGCCGCAGTGGAGATGACTCGAGCGAGGTCTGCGTCGAGGGTCGTCAACCCGCCGGTGGCGTGGGTGGTCAGCGCAACGTGCACGCGATCCGGGTACCGGATGTCGATGTCGGGGTGATGCACATGCTCGTCGGCAGCCGCGGCGATGGCGGTCGCGAGTTCGGCCGCAGCACCGAACGACCCGGCGCGGAATGTTGCGTGGATTGCGCCCAGCACAAACCGCCAGTCGCCCAGCCCTTCGAGTTCGGCGAACTGGTTTGGTGAGATCGGGGTGTAGTCCATAGCGCCCATTACAGCACTCGGCGAGGATCGTGTGTGCGGCCTGCTAGAGGTCCAACGACGAGAGTTCGTCAATTGCGGACTGCACCCAGTTGCCGAGGTCGATGGTGCCCAACATTGCCCGGCGAACCTGTGCCGGCTCGCGCGGCACGTCGGGTGTTGGCGGTGGCACCGTGCCCAGGAACTCGATCCACTCCGGGTTCTCCCATGGGGTCGGCGGCTCGGGTGCGCGCACCCGCTCCTTGATTGCCGGCGCCAACCGCAGATGGCGTTCGCTCGCGCGGGCACGCGACCCCACCTGCGCACGTGTCACGGGCGCTTCGCCGTCGGCAGCAAAACAGCGGAACTCGACGACGAGTTCGGGGCGCGACACCAGCTCGGCAGCGAACGCGAGCAGCGCTGCTACGCCGTGTTTGCAAGGGTCGGCGTCGTCGGGGCAGCTGCAGCTGACCATCAACTCGTTGCCCTCGGGCGTGAGGCGGTTGATCTGAGAGCGCAGCAACTCGGGCGAGCTGAGGTCGGGGCGCTCGATGGGGCGAACCGCGACGATCACGTGGTACGCGTCGGAGCGGCTACCTGTCACGGACGCCAGCAGCTGCCCTGACGACACCTGCAGCCGGGTGACGGCACCTTCCACGACGTACGTTTTGCCACGTCGAAAGCGAGCCGGGTCGGCCATTCCGGCAACCGCCACCGACAACAGCGTGCTGGCCAGCTTGCCGACAGGGTGCGGCTCGCCACGAAACTGCCCGGGAATGATCACGATCGTCATGTCGACCGCCCTGAGCTGCCCGACGAGCGCGAGTGATCGAGCACGACGAGATCTCGCAGTGCGTCGGTGCTGAGCTCGCTGAGCCACGCTTCGCCGGTGGTGCCGACGACCGCGTTGGCCAGGCTGCGCTTGTCGTTGATCAGCGCGTCGATCTTTTCCTCGACCGTGCCCTCGCTGACCAACTTGTGCACGAAGACCGTTCGCGACTGTCCGATACGCCACGCGCGGTCGGTTGCCTGGTCCTCTACCGCGGGGTTCCACCAGCGGTCGTAGTGCACCACTTGGCTGGCCGCTGTCAGGTTGAGGCCGGTACCACCCGCCTTCAACGAGACCAGGAGCAGTGGCGAAGTGGCGGTGCCGGCTTGGAACTGCTGCACCATCTTGTCGCGGCCGTTCTTGGTGACACCGCCGTGAAGGAAGGGCACCGTTTGGTTGAATCGCTCATGTAAGTGCGTTTGCAACAACAGGCCCATTTCGCGGAACTGCGTGAAGACCAGGGCCTGCTCGCCGGTGTCGAGCAGATCGGTGACCAGCTCGTCGAAGCGGGTCAGCTTGCCCGATCGCCCGGCCAACTTCGAGCCGTCGCCCAGAGCGTGGGCCGGGTGATTGCAGATCTGCTTGAGCCGGGTGAGCGCGGCCAACACCAGACCGCGGCGGCGCATGCCTGTGGCTTCTTGCGCATCGGCCAACAGTTGGTCGACCACGGCCTGGTACATGTGCGCCTGCTCGCGGGTGAGCGGCGCCCACGCGACCTGCTCGACCTTGTCGGGCAGGTCTGGCACGAGCGATTTGTCGGCCTTCGTGCGCCGCAGCAGAAATGGACCGGTCAGACGGCGCAGTTCGGCGGTGGCGACCGGATCGTGCTCGCGTTCGATGGGATTTGCGAAGTGTTGGCGGAACTGTGTGGCGTTACCCAGCAGCCCCGGGGCGACGATCTGGAAGATTGACCACAGCTCGGCGAGCCGATTTTCCACCGGGGTGCCCGTGAGCGCGATGCGCTGCCCGGCCTTCAGTGAACGCATCGCACGGGCGGTGCGCGTATCGGGGTTCTTGACGGCCTGCGCTTCGTCGAGCACGGCGGTCGCCCACGGCACCTTCTGGAACGTATCGAGGTCGCGCGCTGCCACCTGATACGTGGTGACCACCAGATCGTGCTGTGCGACTTCGTTGACGAACGCTTGGTCCTCCAGCCGGCCGGTGCCGTGGTGCACCATCACGCGCATGAACGGGGTGAAGCGCGCGGCCTCGCTTTCCCAGTTGCGCACTACAGACAGCGGGCAGACCACGAGATGCGGCCCAGGAATTCCGGCGAGATGGGCAAGCGTCGTGGGTGTCTTGCCCAGACCCATGTCGTCGGCCAGGCAACCGCCCAAGCCGAGACGGTGCAGGAATTGCAACCAGCCCAGTCCGCGCCGCTGATAAGGGCGCAGGGTGGCGGTGAACGTGTCGGGCACGTCGCCATCGGCCAGCGCTTCGTCGGGCAAACCGTCGAGCAGTTGGCCCGCCCAGCCGGTGGCCTGCAACAGGTCGGTACTGCTGCCTTCGTCGTCGGCGATGCCGGCTGCCTCCAGCTCGCGCTGGAGTTCAGCGGCGAGCGTCAGCAGTTGCAGCGCGCTCATCTCGCCATGGTCGGTGCGGTGCTCTTGCAAGTTGGCGAGCGCGCGACGAGCCTCGGCACGGTCGATCTGCACCCAGCGACCGCCGATCTGAATCAGGTTGGCGCCATCCTCGGCTGCGCGGCGCAGCACGTCGTCGGGTACGGGAGTGTTGTCGACAACGACCTGCCAGTCGACCAGGGCGGTAGCCGCGAACCGACCGCTGCCCGTGGCGTCCTTGGGCTGGGCGGTGGCGCGAGTGGAGGTGCGCCGACGGGTGAGCTTCTCGGGTGCCAGCAGCTCGATGCCGACGGTGGCCAACGCATCGATGCCCTCCAACGCTGCGGCTGCGGTGTCGAGGTCGATGCCGCGGGGCGCCGCGACGAGGGCGGTGTCGAGCCAGGCGGCCAGCTCGGGCACGGCAGTGGCGATTGCCTCGCTTGCCTCGCGCAGTCGGCGTTGCAGCACCGGGATGAAGCGTGCGTCGTGCGCGAGCGCGAGTGCGGCGGGCCCGCCGTCCATCACCTGGTCGGCCGCGCACCAACGTCCGCGGTCGTCGCCGTCGACCAGCTCCAAGCCGAGCGGCCAGTCACCGTCGGCCTGTACGTCGTTGATGTCGTCGTCGCCGTTGATGTCGCCGTTGATGTCGACGTTGTTGCCGACGGCGTCCCACAACTCGTCGGCAGTCTTCTCGCGGGGCAGGCCGAGACGCAGGCGCACGCGAACGATGGGTTCGCCCTCCGCACGACGTGTGATCAGCGAGAACTCGGTGGCGATGTGGGCGACAGCTTCACCGAGCTCGGGTGCCACCGTGAACTGCCCGGTGTCAGCGATGAGCGCCCGGCTGACCAGGCGAACGGCGCGGGGGTTGATGGAGCGGGTTTCGTGGAGGTTCTCGCGCCAGCCGCGCGCCGACAACGTCAGCCGGCACAGCCGATCGACCATGGAACGCAATACGTCGACCGGGTCGACTGGAGCGCCAGCGGACACCACGGGCGGCATCGCGTGAAGCAGCTCGGCTTCGGCCACTTCGACATCGCGGGCGAGCGGCTGCCACTCGGCCAACCACCACATGTCGGTGATGTGGGTGAGCACCGGCAGCACCCTGCCGCGGCGCACCAGCTGCGCGGCGTACCGATAGATG
>JANLPB010000333.1:0-9152 GCA_031366885.1 Ilumatobacteraceae bacterium | reverse complement strand
TACATCCTTGCCATGCCGTTCGCGCTGCTGACGTTTGCCGCGGCAACCGTGGTGTTGCGCAGCGCCGACACATACCAGCCCGGTCCCCACGGGTTGTCGGAAGTGCTCTACAACTACGCGTCCGCTGCGAACAACAACGGCTCCGCTTTCGCCTACCAGGGCACGGGCACGCAGTGGTACACCGTGACCCAGGGCATCTCGATGCTGATGGGCCGCTTCTTCACCATCATTCCCGTGCTGGCCATCGGCGGTGCGCTGGCCGCCAAACCGAAGGTGCCTGCGACGAGCGGCACGATGCCGACGCACAACGCGCTCTTCGGCTTCCTGCTCACCGGTGTGATCGCGATTCTCGCCGGACTGACCTTCTTCCCCGCGCTCGCGCTGGGTCCCATCCTCGAACACCTCTCGCTGTGAGGACCATCACATCATGACTGCAACCCTGACCCCCGCCGACCCATCCGAACGGCCTCCGAAGGTTCGCCTGAAGACGTCGGCTTCCCAATCGACCTTCGATCCCGCCATCGTGCGGTCGGCCACGGTCGACGCTCTCAAGAAGCTGAACCCGCGCGTGATGGCGAAGAACCCTGTGATGTTCATCGTCGAGCTCGGTTCGGTGCTCACGACACTCTTGTACTTCCGTGACCTGGGCACGAGCACGAGTCAGGAGAACACGTTTGCTGGACTGGTGGCAGCGTTCCTGTGGTTCACAGTTCTCTTCGCCAACTTTGCCGAGGCGATGGCCGAAGGTCGCGGAAAGGCGCAGGCCGCGACGCTGCGCAAGACCCGAGCTGACACTGTTGCTCGAGTACGAACGGCGGATGGCCCCGTTGTCGAGCGCTCGTCTGGCGACCTTCTGGTGGGCGACCTCTGCGTCGTGGTCGCGGGGGAGGTGATACCGGGCGACGGCGACATCGTCGAGGGCATCGCAACGGTTGACGAGTCCGCGATCACGGGTGAGTCGGCACCCGTGGTCCGTGAAAGCGGTGGCGACCGTTCGGCTGTCACCGGTGGCACCCGTGTACTGAGCGACCAGATCGTCGTACGAATCACCGCCAAGCCCGGTGAGACGTTCCTCGACCGCATGATCGCATTGGTCGAGGGCGCGGATCGTCAGAAGACCCCGAACGAGATCGCGCTCTCCATCCTGCTGGCCGGCCTCACGATCATCTTCACTCTCGCCGTCGTGACACTGCAGCCGTTCGCCATCTACTCGGGTGCCGAGCAGACGATCATCGTGTTGGTCGCGCTCCTGGTGTGCTTGATTCCCACGACCATCGGCGGGCTGTTGTCGGCGATCGGGATTGCTGGCATGGACCGGCTGGTACAGCGCAACGTGCTCGCCATGTCGGGGAGGGCGGTGGAGGCTGCCGGCGACGTGACGACGCTGCTCTTGGACAAGACCGGCACCATCACATTCGGCTCGCGTCAGGCCGCCGAGTTCATTGCGGTCAATGGCGTGACTGCCGCTGAGGTCGCGGAGGCGGCGCTGGTTTCGTCGCTCGCCGACGAGACGCCGGAGGGTCGTTCGATCGTTGCGTTGGCTCTGAGTGATTTCGGACTGACGGTGACGCACGATGCGGGCGCCGTATTGGTTCCGTTCACCGCCCAGACCCGAATGTCGGGGATGGACATGACGAACGGCCGTACTGTCCGCAAGGGCGCTGCCGACTCGGTGCGCAGATTCGTGATGGCCGAGGGCGGCCAGGTGCCGCTCGAGCTGACACCGATAGTCGAAGCCGTTTCGAACGACGGTGCAACGCCGCTCGTTGTAATCGACCGTGCGGCCGGGGCCGGGTGGCGAGTGCTGGGCGTGATCCGGCTGAAGGACACCGTCAAACCCGGCATGCGCGAACGCTTTGATGAACTGAGAGCGATGGGCATCCGCACCGTGATGATCACCGGCGACAACCCGTTGACGGCGGCCGCGATTGCGCAGGAAGCCGGCGTTGACGACTTCCTCGCAGAAGCCACGCCGGAAGACAAGATGGCGCTGATCAAGCGCGAGCAGGCCGGTGGCAACCTGGTGGCGATGACCGGTGACGGAACGAACGACGCGCCAGCCTTGGCCCAGGCCGACGTGGGCGTGGCGATGAACACCGGCACTCAAGCTGCGAAGGAGGCCGGCAATATGGTCGACCTCGACAGCAACCCGACCAAGCTGATCGAGATCGTCGAGGTCGGCAAGCAGTTGCTGATGACGCGTGGCTCGCTGACGACGTTCTCGATTGCAAACGATGTTGCCAAGTACTTCGCCATCATCCCCGCCATGTTCTCGGGTGTGCTGCCAGCGCTCGAGCAGTTGAACGTGATGGCTCTGGGCTCGCCACGGTCAGCGATCCTCTCGGCTGTCATCTTCAACGCACTCGTCATCATCGCCCTCGTGCCACTGGCGTTGAAGGGCGTCAAGTTTCGTGCGGAGGCAGCGTCGGCGGTCCTGCGCCGAAACCTTCTGGTCTTCGGCCTTGGCGGCGTCATCGTGCCGTTCATCGGCATCAAATTCATCGACATCATCGTGACCTCTCTAGGAGTGAAGTGACATGCGCGCATTCATCCGCCAACTTCGTCCAGCCTTGATGGCATTCGCCGTCTTCACCGTGCTCTTCGGGGTTGTGTATCCGCTGTTCGCCACGATGGTCGGCCAGGTCGCGTTCAGCGACAGAGCCGACGGTTCGCTGATCCGCCGCGACGGTGTGGTGGTCGGCAGCGAGTTGATCGGCCAAACCTTCACCTCGCCGCGGTACTTCCACTCGCGTCCATCGGCTGCCGGCAGCGGCTACGACGGCGCAGCCAGCGCCGGGTCGAACTTGGGTCCCATGAACCCCGATCTGCTCGCGTCGGTGGCGCAGCGTGTGGCGGTGTACCGAGAAGAGAACAGTCTCAGTTCCGAGGTCCGGGTGCCCGTGGATGCCGTCACCGCTTCCGGGTCGGGACTCGACCCTCACATCTCGGTCGCTAATGCCGACCTGCAGGCCGCCCGAGTCGCCGCAGCTCGCGGGCTCGATCTTGCAACGGTAAGCGCACTGGTTGCGGAGAACACTGACGATCGCGAGCTCGGTGTGCTTGGCGAGACCGGGGTGAACGTCGTGCTCCTCAACCTTGCCCTCGACGCGTTCTCGACTCACGCAGCGTCGTCGTAGCGCGGCCCGGCGCAGCTGTACGCCGTCTGTACGGTACCGTCGCCGAGGTGAGCATTATCGACCTCTCCGTCGTCGAGCGAAGCGCCGACCAACTCTTCGCGCCGGTGGCGCCTCATGGGACCTCGTTGGCACTGGTGGTCATGCACAGGGGCGAAGTGGTGTTCGACCGATACGGCCAGCAGCCCGACACGCTCTTCGGTCCAGGCGGCCCGGTCACGGCCGAGACAACGCTGGTCTCGTGGAGCATGGCCAAGAGCATGACCCATGCCGCGGTCGGCATTCTTGTGGGTGAAGGCCGCCTGCACCTCGACCACCCGGCGCCGGTCGCCAAGTGGAAGGGAACAGCCAAGGAGTCAATCACGCTGCAGCACCTTTTGAACATGCGTTCAGGGCTCGAGTTCGTTGAGGACTACGTGGACGATTCGGTGAGTCACTGTCTGGAGATGTTGTACGGGCCGGGCGCCGACGACATGGCTGCGTACGCCGCCGGCCAGTCGTTGCTGCACGAGCCAGGGTCGTTCTGGAACTACTCCAGCGGTACCACCAACATCATCAGTCGGATCGTCGGTGACATCGTGCACGACGGCTCAAGCGACCGACGGGCGTCAATGGAGGCCTTCCTTCGGGATCGTTTATTCGGACCAGTCGGCATGCACTCCGCCGTCCCCAAATTTGACGCAGCTGGCACGTTCGTCGGTTCCAGCTATGTGTACGCAACGGCGCACGACTTCGCCCGGTTCGGTGAGCTCTATCGCAACGACGGGATCGCTGCTGACGGAACGCGTGTGTTGCCGGCGGGTTGGGCGGCCCACGCAAGCAGGTTCACCGCCCACGACGCAGACACCGGGTTGGACTACGGCGCGCAATGGTGGCTGTGGCCCGACCTTGCCGGCAGCTTCGCCTGTCACGGATATGAGGGCCAGTTGACGGTGGTTCTTCCGGACCGGGAACTGGTTGTGGTTCACCTCGGCAAGTGCCCGAACGAGCAGCAGCCGATCCTCCACGAGCGTCTGCGCGACATCTTTCGTGCCGCCGTGTAGGCGCGGGAGACCTCCGCAGGCCGCCCGAATCGGCTAGCAATAGGACGTGGCGATCGACTCTGTGGGCCCCCTCACCGGTGAGCTGCCCCGTGTCTCGCTGGATGACACGGGCGGTCCGCCGCGCCCGCGACGTTTCCGTCCACTGCGCTTGAGCCTGAAGGTGTTGGCGTTTGCCATCACGATTTACATCGTCCTGACGCTGCTTCCCGATTTCCGCAAAGCCGTCGACGAACTCAGCTCGGTCAGTCCACTCCTGCTTTCCATTGGCCTCCTGCTGCAGATGCTCGCCCTGGTCTGCTACTCCCTGCTCACTTACGCAGCACTGGGTGCCGCGGGACGGCAGATTTCGCGCACCCGCCTGGTGCGCATCCAGATGAGTACGAAGGCCTTGTCGAACATCGACCCCGGCGGCAGTGCGGCTGGCCCGGCCTTGGGCTATCGCCTGATGACGCTGTCAGGCGTTGACGGTCCGAGCGCAGGTTTCGCGCTCGCGACCGCCGGCTTGGTGTCAGCGGTTGTCTTGAACCTGCTGCTGTGGTTCGGGCTCATCGTGTCGATCCCGATTCGGGGGGTCAACAAGGGCTACGGCTTGGCCGCCGTTGCCGGCATCATCTTGATGTTGGTCGCAGCAGTGCTGGTACTCGGTCTCATGGATGGCCAGGGCCGGGCGGAGAAGGCTCTGCGCTGGATTGCGAAGAAGTTGCACTTCAACGAGGACCGCGCCGGCGCAGCCGTACGGCAGGTGGCCGGACGCCTCGACGACCTTACGACCGACCGGCAACTGCTGTTGCGCGTCGGCGCCTGGGCGCTGGCGAACTGGCTGTTCGATGCCGCGTCGCTGTGGGTTTTCCTGCGCGCATTTGGTGTCTCCATGGACCCTGACGCGCTGCTGATTTCGTTCGGTCTTGTGAACGTTTTGCAAGTGATCCCAATCACCCCGGGCGGGTTGGGCATCGTCGAAGGTGCGTACACCATTCAGCTTGCCGCGTTCGGCGTGCCCAAGACGGTCGCAACTCTCGGTGTCGCCAGCTACCGAATCGGTCAATATTGGCTGCCAACGGTCGTCGGCGGGGTGTTGTACGCATCGCTCCGCTTTGGCCCGTTCCGCATCGAGCGCCGCGACAAGCTGCTGCGCCTGCGCGAACTCGCCAAGGAGACCGACACCAACCGAGAGAGTGCCCTCGACTTCGCCGCTCGGTTCGGCCGGCAGCGTGGGGTGCTCAACGAGGGGCCGCGCAATCAGCCATCTCAGGGCTTTCCAGCCGAAGGTGATGGCGACGACGACCGGTGACTAACGTGCAACTCGTGACCACCCATGAACGCCCCTTCGGTCGGTACCTCGAGGATTTCGTCGTTGGCGACGTGTATCGGCATTGGCCGGGCAAGACCATCACCGAGTACGACGATCATCTGTTTTGCATGATCACCATGAACCATCATCCATTGCACACCAACGACTGGTTCGCGGAGCAGAGCGTGCAGGGTCGCAACGTGGTGGTTGGCAATCTCGTGTACTCGCTGGTCCTGGGGATGAGCGTGCCCGATGTCAGCGGCGCCGCAATCGCAAACCTGGAGGTAGAGACCCTGCAGCACAAGTTCCCGACCTTTCACGGCGACACCATCCACGCCGAGACGCGGGTGCTAGAAGTCACGGAATCGAAGAGCAAGAACGACCGCGGCACGGTGTTGGTGGAGAGCAAAGGCTTCAACCAGGACGGCAAGGAAGTGTGTTACTTCCGTCGTCGGGTGATGGTCTGGAAGACCGAATTCGCGCCCGGTCGCCCTCGCCCGTACGACCCCGACACCGCCTGGTCCTAACCCGACCCACCTTTACGTGAAGGCTGTCGGACGGTGAGCTGGGTCTGTGAGTCTGGGGCTTTGACACAAAGCGGAGGGGATCTGTTGGGCTGGGGGCTGCCCCGCCTGCGCGACCTGCCGTGGAGACGGACCCGCGATCCCTGGGCGATCTTGGTCAGCGAGGTGATGCTGCAGCAAACGCAAGTTTCGCGAGTGATCCCGAAGTGGCTTGCATTTCTGGACGCCTATCCCACACCCGCTGAGTGCGCCGCTGCGCCGCTTGGCGATGTGCTTCGGTTGTGGCAGGGGCTGGGCTACCCACGTCGCGCGCGGAATCTGCACTTGGCGGCCATCGAAGTCGTTCGGCTCGGCGAGTTCCCCACGACCCTTGACGGGCTGCTGAGCCTGCCCGGCATCGGTGCGTATACGGCGAGGGCGGTGCTGGCCTTTGCATTTGAAACCGACGCGGCTGTCGTCGACACGAACATTGCACGCGTGTTCGCTCGCGTTGGCGGGGTTGCGCTCACGGCAAAGCAAGTGCAGACAGCTGCGGATGAGGCGTTGCCGCGCGGGATGAGCTGGGAGTGGAATCAGTGCCTGATGGAGCTCGGTGCCGTGCTGTGTCGTCCGACGCCGCACTGCGACGAGTGCCCGCTCATGACGACATGTGTGTGGCGAGGTGTCGGTCCCGATCCGGCGATCGGCTCGGCAGGCGTCAGCCGCGCCCAGTCGCGCTTCGAGGGCAGCGAGCGACAGGCTCGTGGTCGCTTGCTGAAGGCACTTGCGGCGGGACCGATACCCACGACCGCGGCCGGAGCGGCGATGATGCATCCTTCGTCGGAGCGCCTCATTGCCGCGCTGTGTGCGGAAGGCTTGGTGTCAGTCGACGGTCAGACCTTACGTCTGCCGTAGACCCGGGTCTTCACCCACGATTGCGGCGACGATCCGGGCAAAGGCGTCGTGTGCGTACCTGCGCATCTCGTCGTCCGTGCGGTCTTGGATGGGGTGGGGTGTGAAGACGCGAGCCACGTCCGGAAAGCCGAGTGCATTCGATTGCGCTACCGCAGCATCGACGAACTCGGCGGACGCCACGAACACGCCGGGGGTTCCCCGACGTTCCAGATCAACGATGTCGTGCACACTGCACGACGTGCAACTGCCTCAATCGGCAAGCGCCTCGATCACCAGCGTGCACTGGGTGGCGATCTCTTGGCGAAGGTCGACAGGGGCAGGTTTGGTAAACGTCGGCTTCTTGAAGCGAAGCACCTTCGCACCCGCCTGCTGGAGCAGCAGCTCCAGCTCATCGAGAAAGATGTCGCCGCGCGGTTTGGAGATGTCCAGGAGCCCCACCGTTTGGCCACTCAACTGAGTGGGGCGCGTCAGGCGTTCGCGATGAGGAACGGACCTCTCGCTGCTTGGGTCCAGCAACACACGTGTCATAGCGCCAACTCTCTCATGGAACGACGGATCATGGAACGACGGATCATGGAACGACTCGACGGGTGACTGGTTGGGAACCCATTTCTCCGTTTGCCCAGCCGCCGATCATGGCGGAGAACAGGCCGGCACCGCCACCGGCGTGAACCAGCAGAATGCCGTCTGGCCGGAACTTGGGCAGCGTTGTGTCGCGCAGGTGCGTTGGGATCCCGTCGGCGATACCGCCAGCGCCCCACACCAGTTCGCTGCCGGGCAGCTGCAGCCGGCTGTGTAGCTCGGCCAACAGCCGGGCACGGTCCCAACCGACCTCAGCCAGCACGTGGGCATGCTCGGGGCCGACCACGAGGATTGCGTCGAAGGCCAGAATCAATTTCGGGTTGTGGAGTGTTCGTAGGCAGGCGGCGAACACCGTTGCGAGCTCGGGTGCGGTGCGAACCTTTTGATCGACGATGCAGCGCGGCCCTTCCCCGGCAAACACCGTGACGGTGTTGTCATCAGGGGCGAACCCACGACTGACGGCCAGCGAACCGAACGGCGAGTCGTGTTCCCGTTCGGCAAAGCAAAAGCTCAGCTTGCCAGGGTTGCCGTGGGTGGCACGATCGACCTCACCGGGCCGCCCACCGCCCACGTTGCGGACGATCAACTGCACGGCGCGCCCGATGGTGAGGTTGGCTCGATTGCCCTGACCGAGAGCGTTGCCTTCGCTGTTCATTCCGATCGCGCGGGTGCCGGGGCCGTTGCACACGATGACCGGGCCGACGGGCATCGTGGTAGCCAGCACGCCGTGCATGTTGAACTCGTCCGTGCACACCGCCTCCAGGGCGGCGATCACCCACGGCAGGTACTCCGGTTTGCAGCCCGCCATCACCGCATTGATGGCGACCTTCTCGACGGTGATGTCGACGAGATCGGGCGGTACGACGGCAACGACTTCATGCGCCGAGCGCGTGGTGCCCTGCAACATTCGCAGCACCCGTTCCTCCGTGGGCGGCACCACCGGAAGGCCGTCGGTGAAACCTCGATCGAACATCGATTCCATCTCGTCGTCGAGGTCGGCCAACTCCAGTCGACGCGACTTCAGGATGTGGCCACCGAACGATGCTCTGAGGGCATCAACGCGATCCGGGTCGACACTCAGCGAGCCGCAACCGGGACGGAAGGCCGGCAGAGCGTCGCCGAGGTTGTCGATGCCGGTGATGCGTCGCCACTCGCTGCGGACCCATCCGACGGTGCGATCTACTTCGAGGCCATTCACCACCTTGATCACCGTGGGCACCGTTTCGATGTCGTGGTGCCAACTCACCGAGAGGTCGCTGTCATGCTGCGCGGCGACACCGTCGGGGAACGAGGGATCGTCCTGTGTGTAGACCGAGGTAGCGAACTGCCCTAGCAGCGGCGCGACCATGACGCAGGTGGCGCATTCGTGTTTGACGACGACGACCAGACCGTCGGGCAGTGTGGGGGCACCTGGCTGCGTCATGCGAGGAACTCGACGATGCGGGCGTTGACGAGCTGTGGTCGTTCGATGTGGAGGAAGTGCCCCGCATCGTCGACGAACTCGACGGTGATGTTCGCTGGCGCCATCGCTGCGGCCGCCCGCGCGACCTCGGCGCCGATGCAGCCGTCATTGCGGCCGTGGAGGTACAGGTGGGGCTGAGTAGTCCAGCCTTGGCCGGCTGCCTGCACCGCGTCGAGCGCCGGGTCCCTGTAACCGTTGCCGAGGGTGGCGCGGTAGTAGCCG
>JANLPB010000272.1:0-6392 GCA_031366885.1 Ilumatobacteraceae bacterium | reverse complement strand
TAGGCGTTGCCCTGGTCGACCAGTTGACCGATCATCGCCACCATCTCCGGCACGTACTCGGTTGCATGCGGCACGTCGGTGGGGCGAGCCACGTTGATGGCGCCCATCGCCTCGAACCACACGGCCTCGCACTTCGTCGTGATCTCCTGCCACGGCCGACCCTCACGGTTGGCGCGGTTGATGATGCTGTCGTCGATGTCGGTGATGTTGGAGACCAGACGCACCCGCAGCCCACTCCACTCCAGGTACCGGCGCAGCACGTCGTACATCAGGGTTGCGCGACCGTGGCCGATGTGGGGCGGGCCGTACACCGTGGGGCCACACAGGTAGATACTCACCGAGCCGGGCTCGCGCAGGGCGAGCTCACGTACCTCCCGGGTGGCGGTGTCATACAGGTGCAACATGGCCGACAGCCTACGGGCGGCCGCCCGGCGCGAACCGGCCGATTACTGGCCCGGCTTGTCCACCACGGCGTCGGTAGCCTGGCAGCCGCTATGACCAACGACGCAACGAATACACCAGACAAGCCGTCTCTCGACGGCATCGAGGCCCGCTGGATGCAGCGATGGGAGGCCGACGCCACGTACCGCTTCGACCGGACCGTAGGCCGCGACGGCGTATTCAGCATCGACACGCCACCGCCCACCGTCAGCGGCAGCCTGCACATCGGCCACGTCTTCAGCTACACGCACACCGACACCATCGCCCGCTTCCAGCGCATGCAGGGCAAGGCCGTCTTCTACCCAATCGGGTGGGACGACAACGGTCTCGCTACTGAACGCCGCGTCCAGAACGTCACCGGCGTGCGCTGCGACCCGTCTCTTGCGTTCGATCCAGACTTCGTTGCGCCCTACAACGGCGACGTTCCAAAGGACCACCGCGCCATCCCGGTCAGCCGGCCCAACTTCGTCGAGTTGTGTCGCCAGATCACTCACTCCGACGAGGAAGTGTTCGGCGAGCTGATCCAACGCCTCGGGCTGTCGGTCGATTGGTCGCTGCTCTACACCACCATCGGTGAGCGTGCCCGCCGTGTCAGCCAGCGTGCGTTCCTGCGCAACCTCGATCGGGGCGAGGCGTACCAACAGGACGCGCCCACGCTGTACGACATCGACGAGCGCACTGCGGTTGCCCAGGCCGAGATGGAAGACCGCGAGATGCCCGGCTCCTATCACAAGGTCGCTTTCCATCGTGTCATTGAAGGACAGGTTGAGGGCGGTGGCGATCTGGTCATCGACACCACCCGCCCCGAGCTACTGCCCAGTTGCGTCGCGATGGTCGCCCACCCCGACGATGCGCGGTACCAGCCACTGTTCGGCACCACGGTTCGCACGCCACTGTTCGGCGTCGAAGTCCCCGTGCTCGCGCACCATCTCGCCGACCCCGAGAAGGGCACCGGCATCGCGATGATCTGTACGTTCGGCGACACAACCGACGTCACCTGGTGGCGCGAACTGAACCTGCCGTCGCGCGCGCTGATCGGCTTCGATGGCCGCTTCGCCGCAGAGGCACCCGAGTGGATCCCCGACGGTGAGGGGCGTGACAACTACGCGCAGCTGGCGGGTCTGTTCCCGAAGCAGGCGCAGAAGAAGATCGTCGAGCTGCTACAGGCCAGCGGCGAGATGCTGGGCGAGGCCCGGCCGATCACGCACCCGGTGAAGTTCTACGAGCGCGGCACACGCCCGCTGGAGATCGTTGCCACCCGCCAGTGGTATATCCGCAACGGTGGCCGCGACGCGGCCCTGCGCGATGCACTGGTCGCCCGTGGCGACGACGTCACCTGGCATCCCGGCTACATGCGGCACCGTTACGACAACTGGGTCGGTGGCCTCAACGGCGACTGGCTGATCAGTCGTCAACGGTTCTTCGGTGTGCCGGTGCCCTGCTGGTACAAGCTCGATGCCGACGGCAACCCGCTGTACGACGACGTGCTCGTTCCCTCGGAAGCGCGCCTGCCCGTCGACCCCAGCACCGACTGCCCCGACGGGTTCACCAACGATCAGCGTGGCGTGCCCAACGGCTTCATCGGCGACCCCGACGTGATGGACACGTGGGCCACCAGCTCGCTCACGCCGCACATCGCGGGCGACTGGTCTGGCGACGGAATCGACGAGCTGTTCGGCCATGTCTTCCCCTACGACATGCGTCCGCAGGCTCACGACATCATTCGCACCTGGCTGTTCAGCACCATGGTGCGCAGCCACCACGAGCACGGTGTTGCCCCGTGGCGCCATGCTGCGCTCAGCGGCTGGATTCTCGACCCGGATCGCAAGAAGATGTCGAAGAGCAAGGGCAACGTGGTCACGCCCATCGATCTGCTCGAGCAATACGGCACCGACGCGATTCGCTACTGGGCTGCCAGCGGCCGCCCCGGCGTGGACACCGCGCTCGACGAAGGCCAGATGAAGGTCGGCCGCAAGCTGGGCACCAAGCTGCTCAACGTTGCCAAGTTCGTACTTGCGTCGTTTGGCGAGCCACCCGCTGGCGCCGTGCCCACGGAAGCGTTCGACTTGGCAATGCTGGCCCGCCTGCGCGCGGTGGTCACCGAAGCCACCACCGCATTCGAGGCCTTCGATTACACCCGCGCCCTGGAAACCACCGAGGAGTTCTTCTGGTGGTTCTGCGACGACTACGTCGAACTGGTCAAGAGCCGCGCCTACGCACTGCACGGCCCCGAAGGCGCTGCATCCGCGCAAGCCGCGCTTCGTCAGGCGCTGCACACCGTCTTGCGCCTGTTCGCCCCGTTCATCCCATTCGTCACCGAAGAGGTGTGGAGCTGGTGGCAACAGGGTTCAATCCACAGCCAGCAGTGGCCTGCCCGCGATGAGGAGACTGCGCTTGGCGACGCCGACATTCTCGATCCCGTTTGCGAAGTGCTCGCCGCGATCCGCCGTACAAAGACCGAGGCACAGGTCAGCCAAAAGGCCGCGGTTGCGCTACTCGTCGTCGCCGCCCCAGCCGCGACACAGGCCCTGGTGGCGGCAGTCGAAGGCGACCTGCGAGATGCCGGCTCCATCGAAGCCGTCAGCTACGAGCTAGCAGACGCCCTGGTCTGCACTGTCGACCTGGCTGCTGTGACGACGAACAACTAGTAAGGCGTCCACCCGAAAGCGCCAGACCCCAGGGTGAATCGGCCGGGGTTTTGCATCAGGTCCTCCCAGTCCCTGGAAGGATCAAGAGATGCCCACAAGGAAGGAATACACGCCTGAGTTCAAGGACCAGGCGGTCAGGTTCGTGCTCGAGGAGATCGAGCCTGATGAGTCGCGTAAGCAGGCGTGCGAGCGCCTGGCGCCGAAGCTGTCCATGAAGGCAGTGACGCTCTACAACTGGTTGAAGCAATCAGCGCCGACCAAGACGCGACCGGCT
The DNA here is from genome assembly GCA_031366885.1 of Ilumatobacteraceae bacterium. Taxonomy (GTDB): domain Bacteria; phylum Actinomycetota; class Acidimicrobiia; order Acidimicrobiales; family Ilumatobacteraceae; genus UBA668. Next base: position 3,029 of record JANLPB010000272.1, on the reverse strand, counting down.
GCGCCACCGGGGTCGGTCGAGGAGTTGCGGGCGATGAACGCCGCGCTACGAAAAGAGAATCGTGAGCTTGCTCGGGCGAACGCAATCTTGTCGGACGCGGCAGCTTTTTTCGGTGCGGCGCTCGACCGCCAAAAGAGGTAGCAGCGTTCGTGGCTGCTCACCGTCATCACGGGGTCGTGCCGATCTGCAGAGTGCTGCAGGTCGCCCCGTCGGCTGTGCGTTCGGCGATGGCCCGACCGGTGTGCGCCCGACGGCTCGCCGACGACACCGTCAAACCGAAGCTGTTGGAGTTGTTCGATGCGAACTACCGGGTGTACGGGCGACGCAAGATGAAAGCGGCGTTGCGTCGCGAACATCACATCAACCTGGACAAGGACCGGATCGGGCGTCTGATGGCTGAGCTGGGCATTCGCGGCGCCACACGCACCAAGAGCACGGTCACGACGCGGTCGGATAAGTCATCGCCGCGGGCGCCGGATCTGGTGAACCGACGTTTCCGTGCTGAGCGACCGAACCAGTTGTGGGTCTGCGACTTCACCTACGTGTCGACGTGGTCCGGGTTCGCGTACACGGCGTTCGTGATCGATGTGTACTCGCGCATGATCGTTGGGTGGCGCACCGCGGCAACGATGACTGCCGATTTGGTCACCGACGCGTTGGACATGGCGATCTTCTCGCGTCGCACTCAACTACTGCGCGGGGTGATTGCACACTCAGATGCCGGCAGCCAATACACGTCGGTTGCGCACACCGAACGCCTCGCTGAAATCCACGCCCTAGCGTCGATCGGCAGCATCGGCGATTCCTATGACAATGCGATGGCCGAGTCGGTGAACGGGCTCTACAAGACCGAACTCATCCGCCGACAGGGCCCCTGGCGCAACGCCGAACACGTCGAGCTCGCGACGCTCACCTACGTCGATTGGTTCAACCAGCGGCGTCTGCACAGCGAGCTCGGCGACATCCCACCAGCCGAATTCGAGGCCCTCTACTACGCTCGAACCCGGACCGAACATCAAGTCCCCACACCCACCCGGACCTGAGGCAAAAGACCGGCCGGTTCACCCTGCCCCTATTTGCGAAGACGTCACACCTGAAGCCGCCTACCTGCTGTCGGCACTCGGCCATCACGAGTCGACGGGTCCTACGCCCTCGCGTTGAGCCCACATGGTCTGGAACGCGTGTTTCAACTCTGGGGTTCTGATGCCTTTGTAGGTTGGGAGTGACGCTGTTTCGAGCCAAGGAATCGCCGTGGTTCGCAGCATCTGGAGCCATTCGACCACGGTGGTCGGGTCGTACCCAGCGGAGTAGGGAACCGATCCATCTAGGTCATGAAGGTGTTCCTTGATCGAACAACGCCACGCTCGTCGCCGCCCGATCGGCTCAGGTTGGTCTAGGCCATCGGAGAAGATTACGGCGAGGTCGGGGAAATAGACGCCGACGTAGACGCGAAACGCCCCGTGGTCAGCCTCGAAATCGATGATCTGCGTATCGATGCCAACCGTACGTCTGAAGACGACGCCGCTGCGCTGAAAGCCATCGCAGCGTAAGCCCTCACTGAGGCCACGCAGAAACTCCTTCTTGTTCTCAGCCTCCAGTCGCTTCTGCTCAGCGACCCACCGCTGGATTCGCTCGTCGTCCGTCATCTAGCCCTCCACTGTTCTCAGATGGTCGTTGCCGGCCGTCACAAAAGTAGGATCCAGCAGTACTCAAGGCATATGGCTCCGATGCTGACAATGACCGCACCGATCTGTACTCCCTTGACTAACGCCGGGTCTGGTGCAGGAGGGGCGTTAATGTGAACCTTCGGCGGATCTGGCGGCGGGCTCGGCGCTAACGGTTTGGGGCCCTTTCGTCCCCTATTGATCCAATTCGCGTACTGGTTGAGTAGCACCCGAAGAAGGGTGTCGGTGAGCTTGTGGTCGCCCCAGCTCGTCGCTCGCTTCTCGATCTGCCAGTCGTAGACGATCAAGCCGTCAACATCGCGGTGCGTCCAGATGTGAAGAGTCGCTGGCCCAAGATTCTCGAAGATACTCTCCATGAACTGTGCTTTGCCTTTTTCAAGGACCCAGCCGTGGTCGGATCGATAGGTCCAAGGGCGACGGCGATCGACCTCCCGCATTTTTAGCTGGGATCTTCCGCTGGCACGTCCGCTACTGGTGTTTGGCTTGATCTCATAGTAATAGTGCTGATAGGGGTCGACCAGGTCTACTCGGAGCGGTGCGTGGCCCTTATAGCCATGGTATTTGTAGGCTTCCTCCCGCTTGGCGCCACCGTGGAGTGCTAGGTAACGATCCTCAATCGCTCGGTGAGCGACCAGGCCCACTGCCGCCGCGAGCGAGTTGCCCGAGCGACCTGTTGGGTCGACGAAGTTTGTGGGGCTATCGAGCCCGTACGCGTAACGGTTTGTGCTTCCTGGAGCCTTGAGTTCGCCGCCAAAGCTGTCTTCGCTGACGAAGGAGCCCGACGTCTGATACCACCGGGCCCCCATCTTGACGAGACCGGTGGCAGTGTCGGCGTAGTCACTTTGAAATCCTGCGCTAATCTGGATGGCCCCAGAATGACTTAGAACGTGGCCCCATGGGTCGAAGAGGGTGCTGTCGGCCAGAGAACCGTTCGACGCAAAGGTGGCAGTTACATCGGTGTGTCGGTCAAGCGCCACCGATACGGCTGTTCCGGACTGGCTCGCCGCGATCAGGGTGCCCGCCGGCGACGTTGACATTGTGCTGACGCCGTCTGTCGAGGGTCGCCTCAGGTCGCCGGAGTACGTGAAAGGCACGGCATTTCGGGCGACGAGCCTGTCAAATCCGTCGTAGCTGTAGCCAGCACTTCCCGCGACCGTCATTCGGTTCAGACCATCAAAGGTGTAGTTGGTGGTCGTGCCAGCGGTGATTGTGGTGGCGAGGGTGCCGCGCTGTGTCCACGTATTGATGGTGGTGCCGTTGGTGAGTTGTTGGTTGTGCCAGTTGTAGCTGTTTGTGGTGGCACCGTTTTGGGTGAGGTTGCCGTTGTTGTCGTAGGTGTAGGCG
>JANLPB010000269.1:0-8776 GCA_031366885.1 Ilumatobacteraceae bacterium | reverse complement strand
ACAACTGCAGCATCAGTTCATCAAGCGGGATGGACCGGGTCAGTCGCTGGCCGAACGTTCGCAGCGTCTCATCCGGCGCCACCCGAGCCCCGTACACGAGTCGATTCGCGCGTTCGGTCAGCCAGCGACGCGCCGGAAGGTACAACAGCGCGGCAAGCCCGGCCGCCGCCATCGAGAGCAGCAGCAGCGACCGCTCTCCACCCTCGGGCGTCCGCCCGAGCCCGAGCACGACGACAACATAGATGCCCAGCACCAGAGCTGTGAGCCCGGTGATCGCCACGGTGTGTGTGAGCAAAACGTCGACCCGGGCGACCATTCTGGGCAGCGTGCCAGCGATGATCGCCAGCGGAATGACCGCGGTGAAGGCGAGGGCGACGGTCCCCGGACTATGCGGTCGATCGGTCAGCAGTCGCAGCGCGAGCACCACCAAGACCGCTTCGGCGCACACCGAGAAACCCCAGCCGATCCACTGGATCCGGCGCCGCTCGAGGGCTCCGACGGTGCGATACCGCAGCATGGTTCCGTACGCCCCGGCGGCGATTGCCGCGACCCACAGTGCGACGACTGGCCACACCTGCAGGTGGTCGAGGTCGACGACCAACGAGGCCGCCACAACCGCGGCAAGCGAGTACCCGGCCAAGGCGCTCCGACGCCGAGCCCGAGTCTTCAGTCGGCCATCGGGCAGCGAGAGGAACATGTGGAACGCAAGCGCGGGAAGTGCTGCGAGAGAGCAGCGCAGCGCGATGGCCCCAACATCGTTGGTCGAAGCATCCGCAACGGCCTTGGCAACCATCGCCTGCGAGAGGCACACCAAGCCGGCGACAGCGGCACCGGCAAGAACGATTGGCCCCAGCCGCTCATGCCGTCGCCGCCATCCCAAGGCCAGCCCAGCTCCAGCCCACAACGCTGTCAGGAGCGCCCCGGCGTACTGAGTCGGCGTCGGCCCCTCTGCGTTGACCGCGACGACAAGACCGCCCACGGCGAGCCCAACAGCAATCGGCGCCGCGAGAAAGCACCACGCCGGGCCCAACTCAGGTCGCTTGTCCATCACTCGGCCCGCAAGATTCGGGCCGTGGGCAACAAGGCGACGCGACGACCTACCAACGAGCCGGCGGCGACGACGATCGCGAGTACCGCGAGCGGCGCGGCGATGACGACCTGCCAAGGAATCGACACGAGGTCAACAGCACCGACACCGGAAGCAACTCGCTTCCAGGCAACTCGTCCAACGAAGAGTCCCAGCGGAACGCCAGCCAGCGCTGCGACGATCCACGTCACGACTCCCTGCCACCGTATCGTCGATGCCGCCTGGCCCCGGGTGAAGCCCAGCGCCTTTGCGATTGCGATCTCCGAGCTGCGGCGACTGCCGGCTACCAGCAGACTGTGCAACACACCGCCGAGGCCGAGTGCCACAAGTGCCATCGCCAGTAGGCGCGGAACGGTTCCAATCTGACCGAGCGTCATCACTCGAGATGGAGGCAGCGTGGCGGCGAAACCAAGTGCCTTCAATGCATCAACGCTGTCATCACTGCCCGTGCCGAGTCGAACGAACGCGCCGTTCACCGCCTGACGATCAGCCGGCTGCAGCCGCGCCAAGCCCTCGGGCGTTGTCACGAAGGCGGTATCGGTGTCGTCACCGTCGCTGAGACGGCCGACGCCACTCACCCGAAATGTCTGCGGCCCGTGTGGCCCCGCGGCAACTACGACTTCGTCACCGACGTCGACACCCAAATGACGAGCTGTGCCGATGCCGACAACGACGTCGTCGGCCGTGTGCGAGAGCCGACCACGGACAAGGATTGGCCCCATCGTGCCAATCATCGCGTCGAACGCGACCGGTGAGACCAGGTCGGTCCCGGAACCGGCCGTCACCACCCACTTGTTGCCGCTCACTTGATACTGAACGGCGAAGGCATCGATCGACCTGTCGGCCATCACCGCGGCGATGAGCGCATCTGGGTTGTCAGGTTGCTCCGTCAGCTGCATATCCCAATCGGCCGCAAACGCGGACGGGGTGACGAGCACGTCATCGATCGATCGTTCGATGAGTGCCACGGCAATCGGTCCCCCGATCGCCAAGGCCAAGCTGGCCATGGCTGAGAATGCGACGACTCGGGAGCGACCGCGAGAAGGGCTGAGTGCGAAGCTCGTGCCGATTGCCGCCGGAGGATTGAGCATCGACGCGATTCGTCCGGGCCCGGTTGCATCACGACCTCGCGACCGATTGGCGCGGGCCGACCGCCAGGACACCAACGTCGCAATCAGCATAACCAGGACCGTCAGGACGATGGCTCCTACTGGCAGGGCAACCGTATCGAAGTGCACACCGGGAGCAATTTCCGCCCGCTTTGCGATGCCGCGGGGGAACATCGGCGACGCAAGAGTTGCGACCCCGACAGCCCCCAGCGCGCCAACGACCACTGCAGGCATGAGCACGGTGATCCACCCGCGAACGATCTGCGGACGCGTCGAACCAATTGCCATCAACGCGGGCGCGACTCCGCGGGTCGCAATGTGCCGACTGAGCGCCTGGACAACCATGAGGCCGGTCGCGACCGCCGTGATCGCGGCCGCTATCCGCAGCGCACCGACTTCGAGGCCAATCGCACGCTCCACTCGGGGACGCAACTCGTTGTCCAGCCGTTCGACCACCAGGCCACTTCTTGAGACAACCCCCTCCACCCCCGTTGAGACGCGAGCGACGTCGGCCGAGGCGGCCCCAATCCATATCGAGCAGTCGCAGTGAGCAATCTGGCCGGCATACCTGTCGTAGAACTGAGTCGATAGCAGCGCCATGGGTTCGGGGTTGTCGGAGATGTCCTCAGGACTGCGGTAGATGCCCACGATGCGCGCCTCCACGGTTGGGCCACGGCCCGGTTCGCCTGTGCTGTCAATGAACGCATCGGCCTGATCCGTTGCGTACGAGCGCAGAACGATGGAGTCACCCACCGCTTTTCCGGTCATGCGGGATGCAACTTCGTTGATCACGACCTCGTCGGCGGCACTCGCCGAACGCCCACGGATGACATGACCACCCGCGGGTGGGTTCGGGCCGTAGCCGACGCCGAGTGCTGGCGAGAAGAACGATCGCGGCACGCCTTCAATCTCCATGGCAACAGCCATCCACGACGTTGGGCGCACACCGGTCACGCCATCCATCGCCGCGATTTCGGGTGCGAGAGCCCATGTGTCGTCAAAGGCCCTGAGCGTGGTCTGCATACCGACCGCGGAAACGGCGAGTGGGCCTGAAACGCGCGCGAGAAACCGGTCGAACGCACTGTCAGCGCGGCGTGCGCCAGCCCATGCGGCCATCGTCAGTCCGCCCCCGATGGCTACCACGAGCGCCAGGCCGGTCAGTGCGCGCCAACCGCTGCGCCACTCCGAACGCACCCACAGCTCAAGCCTGCCCATCACGCGACGCCAGCAATCATCCAGCGACCCGGACGGTCAGCCGAGTCCGTCGTCATCGACGCGGCCGTCCTTCATGCGCACGATCCGTTCCGCTGCGTCCGCGACGGGCTGGTCGTGCGTGACGAGCAAGATCGTCTGGCCACCCTGATGCAGCCGCCGAAACAGTTCCAGCACCTCTTCGCCACCCTCGGAGTCAAGAGCACCGGTCGGTTCGTCGGCAAGGACGATGGTGGGCTCATTGGCGAGCGCACGAGCGATGGCCAAGCGCTGCCGCTGCCCACCCGACAACACTCCGGGCGCCTGGCGGGCCTTCTCTCCGATACCAAGCAGATCGAGCAGATCGCGAGCGCGGGATTCCGCCACCTTTCGCTTGCGACCTGCAATCACCGCCGGCATGACGACGTTCTCCAGGACCGTCATCCCTTCGAGCAGGTTGAAGAACTGAAAGACGATGCCGACGTGGCGACGACGCATGATGGCCAGCGCGTTCTCGTCCTTACCGGAAAGTGATTCGCCGGCAATGATCACCTCACCCTCGTCGGGCACATCAAGCCCGGCGACGAGATTGAGCATCGTCGACTTGCCACAGCCCGACGGTCCCATGACTGCGACGAACTCCCCACGGCGCACACTGAGATCTGCGCCGCGCAGCGCTCGAACGGGTGCCGTGTCGGCCTCGAAGGTGCGGTAGACGGCGTTGACCTCGATGGCAAGGCTGGTGTGCGCTACCGCCGGCGTACTCGGTGCTACTGACGGCGATGTGTCGTTGGCAATGTCGGTCATTCCGGGGCTCCAAGCGTGAGTTGACGCGGCAGTCGGTAGGGGCTGATAGGTGTGTCGCGGCCTTTGACGAGCTGCTCGGCGAGCTGCTCGAACTCTGTGGGGCGCTGCGTCAATGCCTGCCAGGTCGGTTGGCTGAGCACCGTTTGGCCGGGCTCGGCGAACTGTTGCAGTCGTTGGCACAGGTTGACGGCGTCACCGACAAGCGTGTATTCAACGCGCTCCTCGCTGCCCAGCAGAGCAGCCGCGACGACGCCCGTGCTGAGGCCAATCCCAAGCTCGAACGGGGTTCGCTTCTCAGCGAGCCACTCCGCGTTCACGGAGTCCTGAGCGCGATGCATCGCCAGCGCGGCAGCGAGCGCACGGTCAGCATGGCCGCTCGAAGCGACAGGCGCACCGAACACCGCCATCACAGCATCTCCCACGTACTGCATGACCGTTCCTCCCTCGGAAAGAATGGCACGATTCATCTCGGCGCGGTGCCGGTTCAGTTGCTGTGCAAGCACCGCCGGGTCGGCGTGTTCCGCAATGGTCGTGTACCCGCGAATATCGCTCATCACGACCGTCACTTCCAGCGTCTCGGTCTCGCCGACGGCGCGGCCTTCCGCGATGAGTTGGTCGGCGACCCCGGTGGGTAGCAGGCGGCTCAGACTTTCACCCTGCTCCTCGCGTTCAACGATTGCTCGATGCAGCCGACGGAGTCGATCAAGCGCGCCGGCCTCCCCGCTTGACACGCCTTCCGCCAGCGCGACGAACAAGCGCTCAACGCGGTCATCAACCGCCGACGGGGTGGTGTGCAGCTGAATTGCGATGGCCTTGATCGTGCGGCCGGTGGCGACCATTTGCAGCAGTTCGTCATCATCGGTGCTCAACCCGCCGGTGCGTCGGACGGGGTTCATCAGTGCCGACACGATGACCGGGTCGAGCATCGATCCACCCGTCGCCACCTCACGAATCGCACGCGACAGCTGGTCGCCCTCGGCGATGCGATCCTTGAGAAGGTAGGCGTAGCCGGCGGAGCCCTCTGCGAGCAGCGCGACCGCGTAGTCCGGGTCGTCGTACTGGCTGAGGATCACCACGCCAGTGCCCGGGTGACGCTTGCGTATCTCCTTGCACGCATCAATGCCCTCACGTTCGAAGTGTGGTGGCATCCGAATGTCGCTGACGATCACATCGGGGTTTGCCGCCGCCGCGCCGGCCACGAGCGAGTCGTAGTCCTCCGCCATGCCGACCACTTCGACATCCGGGTCGCGCTTGAGCATCGCCGCGACACCCGCCCTGATGATTGCGCTGTCGTCAGCGACGAACACGGTGATTGCACCCATGGCCACATCGTGCGCTGCTGGCTCATCGGCAGCGAGGGCGTCTCCCTGCGTCTTGGAGGGGGTGCCAGCCCCACCCTGCGAAGGACGGCGGCACCCTGGCATCGCTCGCGCGCACGGAGTAGAACGACATGGATGACGGGCAAAAGGGTCTTTGGATGCTGAATTCAGCCGGAGGAATTCGAGCCCGCTCGTTGCTGCGCCGCTACTGGGTTGCCACGATTGCGCTCGGTGTCTTCGCCGGCGTTGCCGGTGGCATCGCCCTCGGCGTGTGGGGCATCGCTCGCCGCACTTCGACGGTGTACGACCGTTTCGTCGCGTACGAGGGGGCCGCGCCGTTCCAGGTAGTCGGGTGTGCCGACGGAGTGACCGAGGCGGAAATCAGAGCCGACTACCAAGGCGCGTGCGGCAAGTTCGACTATGCCGACCTTCGAGAGTTCCTGCCAAGAGTGCCAGGCGTCGAGTCGGTGGCTCGCTGGACACTGGCCATCACGTACGTCGCCGCAGCAGACAATCCAGCCGGTGGGTGGCGTCAGCTGACGCCGATCATCATCGACTCTGCGGCCTTCGCCGCGATGGGCCGGCCGTTTGTCCTGGAGGGCAGGCTCGCACATCCATCAGCCGCATTTGAAGCCACGGTCAACGAGGAGGCCGCGAAGCGGTTGGGCGTCGGCGTCGGCGACGACCTCAGCATCACGCCCTTCCGACTGGATCAGTTCGACGATGCCGGAGAGGGTTTGAAGTCCCCTTCCGGACTGACGACCACGGTCACCATTGTCGGTGTCACACGGCGGCCGTCGGACCTTCTCGGACGGTTGGGCGGCACCAGCCTCTACGAGGACACCAGCAGTGTCACGCTCGGCCCCGGGTTCTGGGAAGCGATCAATGGTGACGTTGCCAACTACTCGATCGGGCTCATCGTGCGCACATCCGAAGGTGTCACCGGCGACAGCGTGATGGCCGCGCTCACTAATCATTGGCCGGGCCGACCGTTCTATGCCGAGGAAGGACCCTTCCTCGGTTCCAACGGACAGGAGACCGTCGTCGACGCAATCCGGTTGCAGACCTTGGGGCTCTACGTGATCGCCGTAGTTGTTGCGCTGGCCGCATTGGTCTTCGCAGGGCAGGCGATCGCTCGCCAGGTGCGAAGGGAGTGGGCCGATGCCCCCATTTTCGACGCTCTCGGAATGACACGTCCCGGCATGGTCGGCGCAGCGGCGGTGCGCGCGATCGGCTTCGTTCTCGTCTCCGTCCTTGTCGCCTTCATCGTGTCAGTGGCGATGTCGCCGCTCGGCCCGCTGGGCATCGGCAGAGCGGCCGAGCAAGATCCAGGCGTACGGCTGGACGGATGGGCGGCTGCGATCGGACTCACAGCGTTGGCCCTCTGCGTGATGTTCTCGGCTGCAGTACCCGTAGCCGCCGTTCGCCGGCGACGGACCACGCAGTCGACAGCGAGCACCAGAACGCATTCGTCAAGACGGTTGTCAGCGTCCGCGCTGGCAGGCCTGGCGCTCACACGCTCGCGTCGCGCAGGTGGGCTGACGCTGGGATCGGCAGTCATTGGGGTGTCACTGGCATGCGCAGCCGGTGTCGCTGCGTGGTCACTGACCCTCAGCTACGACAGTCTGGAGTCGCACCCCGCCCGCTACGGATCGAGTTGGGATGCGCAAGTCGGCAACGTGGCCAACCCCGGTCAGCAGGCCGCCACACGCAAGCGGTTGGAGAGCATCCCCGGCATCAGCGCTGTCGGCATCCTGACAGCAGCCGGTATCGGACCTGATGAGTCCGCAACGCTCTTCGCAGCCGACCCGTTCCTCGGCGATGTCACGCTCGGCACCATCACGGCTGGACGGCGACCAGTCACTCCACACGAGATAGCGCTCGGTCGATACACCATGCAGCGCGAACACGTCCAGATCGGCGATTCGGTGACGATCGTCGAGCCCTTTGCGCCGGACAACAGCTTCAGCTTCGATGTCGTCGGCGAAGTGGTCGTCAACGACTCGCTCTCGGCGCTGCCTGGCCGTGGAGGACTGGTGACGAAGGAAGGGTTCACGCTGATGACTGGTGAGGGGCTGAGTCAGACCTACGTCGTGTGGGTGGAACCATCGGCGGACCGCAGTGCCACGCTGGCCGCACTCGAAGCAGAGTTCCCCACGACGTTTCTGGAGCGCAGCACTCCTCGCCCGATCAGCAATCTCGGCCTGGTGTCGAACCAGCCAGCGCTCCTGGCACTCCTCGTAGGTTTGCTGGCCGCCGCAGCCATGGTGCACGCGCTCGTGACATCAGTGCTGCGAGGGCGACGCCAGATCGGCGTGTTGAAGACCCTCGGCTTCACCCGCCGACAGGTTGCGGCGAGCGTTGCGTGGCATGCGTCCTCTCTGGCATTCCTGGCGCTCGTCATCGGAATTCCTTTGGGCGTCGTCATGGGTCGCGTGCTGTGGACCCGCATCGTCGACAACATCGGGGTGGTCTCGCCGGCGGTGACATCCGTCCCAGCGATCGTCGTGGTGACACTGCTCGTCTGGGCGGTCGCCAATCTCGCCGCGCTCGGACCGGGGATGCTGGCTGCTCGCACCCTGCCTGCGCAGGCGCTCAGAACTGAATAGTGCTTCGGCTCGTTCAGACGGGTTCGTGGTCGGCGAGGTACATCAACACGGCCTTCACGCGGCGGTGCACCGTCGCCTCTTCATTTAGCCCGAGTTTGGAGAACAGCGAATTGATGTGCTTCTCGACTGCGCGTTCCGAAAGTACGAGTGAGGACGCGACCCCGGCGTTGTTCTTGCCCTGAGCGATCTCGGAGAGGACATCAAGTTCGCGCGGAGTCAGGAACTCCAGCGGAGAGCTCTTGGCGCGACCTCGGGAGGTGACCAGCGCTTCGACGACCTTCGGGTCGATGACGGAACCGCCGGCAGCAACTTCGCGGATCGCGTTGATCAGTTGGCTTCCCTCCGACAACCGCTCCTTCAGCAGGTACGCCCGACCGTGAGATCCGCCGTCCAACAACTGCAGCGCGTACGACGGCTCGACGTACTGCGAGAGCACAACGACGCCCACATTCGGATGTCGCTCGCGCAGTTCGATAGCAGCGCGAATTCCTTCGTCGGTACCAGTCGGCGGCATCCGAATGTCGGTGAGAACCACGTCTGGCTCTGACTCCTGGACAGCAGCCAGCAGTTCGGGCAGATCCACGCAGAGGGCATCGATCGCCACATCCTCGTAGGCGCCCAGGAGCTTGACGATGCCTGCGCGCACGAGCAGCG
>JANLPB010000259.1:0-6148 GCA_031366885.1 Ilumatobacteraceae bacterium | reverse complement strand
GCGCACGAGTTGGTCGCCACCGCCGGGCCGCGGGGCGCGCTGCATCGACACGAACTCCTCCAGCTCCCCGGAGCGCACACGGGCCAGCACCTCGTGAGTGCCTTCGCGATCACCTGGCTCGATCATGACCTCGAAGGGCAGGCCGACGAGGTCGTCGGGAGTCAGCTCGAAGACGGCCGCAAACTCGCGGCTACCGGCCACTCCATGACCGTCGAGGTCGAACAACGCCCACGCAACGGGTGCCTGCAGCAGGGCCTCTGCAAGCAGCCGGGCGTCGATCTTTCGTTCCACCTAGGCATTGTTGCCGACACAGCACCGCTGCTGCGACTACGGCAACGACGCGTGGCAGTTCAGCCGCCGGCGACTGCCGGGATGATGCTGACGGTGCTACCAGCGGGCGTCGCGGTGTTCAGCCCATCGAGGTAGCGCACATCATCGTCAGCCACAAAAAGGTTGACGAACTTGCGCATCGCGCCCGACTCGTCGAGCAGCCGGTCACTGAAGCCGGGATGGGTCGCGTCGAGATTGGCGATGACGTCGGTGAGCGTGGCGCCCTCCACCTGCACTGTGGACGCGCCGCCCGAAAGCGGACGAAGGGTGGTGGGGATACGAACTGTCACAGCCATGCGGCAAACTCTACCGAGTTGGTCGGGATTTCAACTCGCCTCGCGTCCGCGAGCGACCTCTAACCTTGGCCCATGCGAGTGCTGGCCGCGGTCGACAAATTCAAGGGCACGGCCACCGCCGCGCAGGTCGCCGCAGCCATCGGGCATGCGTGTTGGGAGCTGGGCCACGAGTGCGTCGAGCAGCCGGTTGCCGACGGCGGCGAAGGCACCCTCGAAGCGCTCGGAGGCCCCAACCGCACCAGCATCGTCACCGGTCCGCTGGGAGACGCTGTGCAGGCCGAATGGCGGCTGCATCGTGGCACCGCGGTCATCGAGATGGCTCGCGCGTCGGGGCTCACATTGGTTGGCGGCGCCGCGGGCAACGATGCCATGGCGGCTACCACCACCGGTACCGGCGAGCTGATCGACCAGGCACTCGACTTGGGCGCGAAGAAGATCGTGGTCTGTCTCGGTGGATCGGCAACCACCGACGGCGGGCTGGGGTGCGTGCGTGCCATCACCGCTCCGCACCGGCTACGTAGCGTGCAGCTACTGGTGGCGTGCGATGTGCAGACGCTCTTCACCGACGCCGCCCCGGTCTTCGCCCCGCAGAAGGGCGCCTCTCCCGCCCAGGTCGACATGTTGCGCGGCCGGCTCGAGCGTCTCGCGCAGATGTATCAGCAGCAGTACGGGGTCGACGTGCGAGCGCTGCCGGGCACCGGCGCCGCGGGCGGCTTGGCCGGTGGCCTGGTGGCGCTGGGTGGCCGGTTGCTGCCCGGCTTCGATCTCGTTGCCGACGAAGTCGATCTGCATGATCACATCTCCGCGGCCGACGTGGTGATCACCGGCGAGGGATATCTGGATGAGCAGAGTTTCGACGGCAAGGTGATCGGCGGGGTCCAGGCTCTCTGTCGCGCAGCCGACCGGCCGCTGGCGGCCATTGTCGGCGACAGCGCACCCGAGGTTCGCGAACGCATCCGTCACCGATCGCTCACGCAGGAGTTCGGATTGGAACGGGCGATGCGCGAGCCCCTCTGGTGCATCGAACACGCCGCGTTGGGTTTGCTCCGCGAACTGTCCGTGTAACGGCATCACGCGGTGGATCGGCGCCGCTAGTTTCGCTGCATGTCCGACGAGCCAGAGCGCCCACTTGCCGACCTCGCCATTGTCAACTGCACAGCGTTGCTGGGCGTGACGGGGGGCCGAGCAACGTTCGCCCCTGGCAGCACGCTGGAGGTGAAGGCCGGCCGCTTCAGCCGCATCGACCAGAACCCGGCGCAGACCCCGTACGCCCGCGAGGTCATCGACGCACGCGGCATGGTGGCCATGCCTGGGCTGATCAACACTCACTGCCACGCGGCGATGACGTTCCTGCGGGGCGCGGCCGAGGACGTGAGCGTGGCCCACTGGTTCAACGACTACATCTGGCCGATGGAGGTCAACGTTGGCGAGCGCGACGTGTACCTGGGCACACTGGTGGCGGCGGCGGAGATGATCGAGTGCGGCGTCACCACCTTCGCCGATCACTACTTCTTCATGGATCACGCTGCACAGGCGGTGGCCGACACCGGCATACGCGCAAACCTCGGTTCGGCGTTCTTCAGTTCGCAGGGCCCCGAGGGGCTGGCACAGTCGGTTGCCTTCGCCGAGAAGTGGCAGGGCAAGGCCGACGGTCGCATCACCACCTCGTTGGCGCCGCATGCGCCATATACCGTCAGCGATGACGACCTTCGCGGCGCTGCCGATGCCGCGCGGCGCATTGGTGCGCGCGTGCACCTGCACGCGTCGGAGGACATTGCACAGGCCAACGCCAGCATTGCCTCGCGCGGCATCTCGCCGATTCGGGTGCTGCAGGAGACGGGCGTGCTCGATGCCGGTGCGATCATCGCTCATGGAAACGGCATTATCGCCAGCGACATCCCGTTGCTCGCGGCAGCTCGCGAACGCGTCGGAGTGACTCACGGGCCGAAGGGTTACCTCAAGTTTGCGCTCGGCCCGCTCACGCCGATTCCCGCACTCCGCGCGGCGGGGGTGCCGGTCGGCTATTGCACCGACGGCGTGGCCTCCAACAACACGATGGACATTCTGGAGAGCATGCGCATCACCGCCATCACGCAGAAGCAGATCAACAACGACGCGACGTGGTTCAACAGTTCCATGGCGCTCGAAATGGCTGGTACGGAATCGGCGGCGGTCCTCGGTATGCGCGGCCAGATCGGCGAGCTGACCGTCGGCGCGTGCGCCGATGTGATTTTGGTGGACACCAACGGCTTCCATTGCCAGCCGATGCACGACCTGGCCACCGCGTTGGTGTATTCGATTCAGCCAACCGACGTGCGCACCACGATTGTGAACGGGCGGGTGCTGATGCGCGACCGCCAGCTGCTGACCATCAACCGCGATGCGCTGCTGGCCGAGTTCCGCGAGCGCGCCCGCGAGATCACCGACCGCACCCACGGCAGAACGATTCAGGACTACAACACGTAGCGCGGTTCCCCGCCTCGCCGAGACCCTGCGCTGTTAGACGGTGGTGGTCGTGGTGACCGCGGTGGTCACGCCGGTGACCGGTGCGCCACTGATTTCGGCGAGCGTCTTGCCGGCGCTGTCGTTGCCCAGCAACAGCACCACTCCGCTGCCTTCAGCCCAGTTGCCGCTGGGCACCGGGACTGGAATGCCCTGCGCCACCACCGCGATGTTGCCCATCACGACGGCCAGTGAATTGGCGACGGCCAGTGCAGCGGGGTCGTCGGCGTTGTAGCGAACTTCGCTGACGTCTTTCTTCTCGGAGGAGCTGACCGGCTCTGCCAAATCGAAGCCCTTTCCGGTCAACGCTTTCGACATCGAGGCGGCAGCGCCATTGATGCTGCTGGCGTTGGCAACCTGCACTTTGGTACCGGTGGTGACCAGCTCGGGCACTGTGGTGGTGGGCGCCTCGGTGGGGGCAACCGTGGCTGCCGGGTCGACCGTGGTGCTGACCGCAACCGTGGAATCGGTGGGCTTGGAAGTGGTGCTGCTGTCGCTGTCGTTGACCTTGCGCAGGATCAGGAAGCCCAGCACCAGCGCGATCAGGGTGACCACAATTGCGACGGTGCTGCCCATGGGGGCTGAACCGTTCGTACGACCGGGGCGGCCTGCGTTGTCGTTGCTCATCGGGACTCCCTTAGTGAAAGGCGGTTGTGGTCAGGTACGTCAGCCCTGCTCGCCTGCAGCCGCACCATCGATCATTGCCCGACGACGGCGCTCGCGGTGACGACGCAGGCGGCGAACCACCAGCTGGTCGGCGAGCATCGCCGCCGGATGATCGATCACCCGGTTGAGTTCGAGATTGTAGTCCTCTGCGGAACAGGCAAATCGCGCGCGGATCGCATCGTGGCGATCTTCGTCCAACATGAACCACGTGGCCTCGAACTGCAAGATGGCCAGCTCGCGCTCGTTGAGGGTCTCGGACGGCGTCATGTTCTCGCTCATGGTGCCTCCAGCATGTCGCAGACGCGCCCGTCAAACCGGGCATCGCACAGGTGTTCGGGTCGTGGTCAGCTAACGTGCGCGGCCATGTCTGCGCGTCCGTTCATGATCGGTGTGGCCGGTGGTACCTGCTCGGGCAAGACCACCGTCAGCGAGCGGCTGGCCGAGCTGGCAGGCGACGAGCGGCTGGCGCTGATCAAGCTGGATTCGTATTACGTCTCGCACGACGAGCAGCCCTTCGAGGAGCGCGAGAAGGCGAACTACGACCACCCCGACGCGTTCGACTGGCAGCTGCTCAACGACCACCTGGCCGCGCTGTCGCATGGCTCGACGGTGCCAGTGCCGATCTACGACTACACCAACCATCGCCGCAGCGGCGCAGTGCGGATGGTGCCGCCGGCACGCATCGTGGTGGTGGAGGGCATCTTGGTGCTCTACGAGCCGACGCTGCGCGAGCGCTTCGATCTCAAGGTGTACATCGACACCGACGCCGATCTGCGCTTCATCCGCCGCCTGCAGCGCGACGTGGCTGAGCGCGGGCGCACGCCGGAGAGCATCATCGCCCAGTACCTGGATTCGGTGCGCCCCGCGCACGAGCAGTTCATCGAGCCAAGTAAGCGCCACGCCGACGTCATCTTCCCCCAGGGCGGCATGAACGCCCCCGCCATCGACGTGCTGCTGGCCCGCGTGCGCGAGCTGGCCGTCATCTCATAACCGTCAGGCGAATTGACGCGCTTCCCGCCCATGGCCGTGGCGGGGTCGCCGTTACACTCGGCGGACGAGTCGCCGGGTTAGCTCAGCTGGCAGAGCAACGCACTTGTAATGCGTAGGTCAAGGGTTCGATTCCCTTACCCGGCTCCATTGTGTGGTCAAGGGCGAGATCGTGAGTCAGTTGTTGGTGTTGACGGCGGAGAGTTCGCCAACCCGGAAGGTGGTGACCGGGCCCACCCAGGTGTAGTCGGGCATTGCCTCTGTGTAGCCACTGACCCACAGGGTGACGGTGTTGGTGATGCGAGCCTGAATGGTGACCGTGCCCGGCCCCGGCGGCGTCCACATGCACGGCGCGTTGACACCCGGCTCCGTCTGCTCGGGAAGCTGCGGCAGCGCGGGGAATGCGTTGCCATCGGGGGCAAAGCTGTCTGCAGAACCACTCGCCACGCACTCGACGACACCATGAAACGCAGGCGACGGCTTCTCCGGATTGGGTTCGAAGTCGACATCGAACTCGAGGGTGTGCGGCTGTGTGTAGAGATAGATCGTCCAGCCGCGCAGGTACCGGACGGGTGAGCGCTGCGCCTGCCACGCGGCAGGCTGGATTGCAAGCCATGCTGGATAGCGGGTCACGAGGCCACCCCACACATCCACGACCGCGTTTTGGTACACGGTGGGTGGCACCAACTGCAGGTTGTTGACCAGGTCGCGCCCCGTAGGACGCGGGTCAAAGAATGGGTCATAGGCAGAGACCCAGAGATATTGAAGAAAGTGTGCCGAGGTGTCGCACGCGACGGCGAAGAGCCGCTGCGCCTCGCCAAGCGGGCCGGCACCAACGATGACTTGGCCAGTTGCGCCCGGGCCTTCGTAGTTCGGGATCTGGATGTCCTCGCTGAATACCCAGCGGGTACTGGAGACCACCTGGCCGGCGACGTACGGCTGCAGATCGGACGTGAACCCGGGTTTTTGGGCAGTGAACTGACACGCCGATCTGGCCCCGCCCAACGACTTCATTGCCGACCCACTGGGGATGCTCGTGGTGCTCCGCAACCCGCCCGTCTCGTTGTAATACGTCACCGACCGAGCCCCAGCGACCGTGACAGTTCCGTGGCTTAGAGTGACGTCGCCAGCAAGAACTTGCACTGAAGGGGCAAGAGTGACGAGAACTGTGATCAGAAAACCTCGACCCTTTCTCATGCGCACGCCACGCCAGTGTTGTTGAATCCGTCGAGCCGCCAGCCGCCCTCGCTCATGCGCATTCCAGCCGAGTACCCGTTCACGACGATCCCTGGCGTTGCTCCTGCGGCATAGCTTCCATCAGCATTGCGCCGGACGGCACCGTCCAACACGCAGTCCAGGACGATGGT